>NZ_JAJQXW010000004.1 GCF_021246445.1 Rhabdothermincola salaria | reverse complement strand
ACGGCTCCACCCACCCGGGCCTCACCACCGGGGCGACCGAAGGCCCCGGGCGGGCCGCCGATGCAGCGAGCCCCGGCCCCGGCCCCGGCCCCGGCCCCGGCCCCGATTCCGATTCCGACTCCGGCTCTGGTCCCGGTTCTCGACCCGGCTCCGGCTCGACCCCGCAAGCCGGCAGCCCACGGATCGAGCCCCGGAACCGTCTCACCGGCGGCCTTCGCCGGCGTCGGCCGCCGGACCTGCTCGGCCGAGCCGAGGACGGGACGCCGATCGCCGTCTACGTCACCGCCGCCTGAGCGCCGCCGCCGGGTGATCCGTCGCCCATCCCCTCCACGAGTCGTCGCCGCAACCGTCGGGACGGAGCCGAGGTCCTCGTCGGGCCTCGTCCGGGGCCCCGGACCTGTCGACCGGTGGGGCAGTGCGGTGGAGCTGATGGGACTCGAACCCACGACCCCCTGCTTGCAAAGCAGGTGCTCTAGCCAGCTGAGCTACAGCCCCGAGGTGCCTTCGCCGACCACGAGTGCCGCCGACGGAAGCGGGTGGCCAGGCTAGCCCGGCACGGTCGATCTCGGATCAGCCGGTGTTCTCGTCCGTCGAGGCGGGATCCACGGCGCGGTCGAGGAGCTCGGTCAGGAAGCGTTCCTCGTGGCCCCTGCACCGGCGTCTGACGAGTCGCCGCGGGCGGGGCGCACCGGGCAGGATGGATCCGAGGGACGCTCTCTGCCTTGTTGCGGGGGTCGACGACGAGGGGGAGTGCGAACGCGATGGCCGATGTGCAGAGGGTCGCCCTGATCACCGGCGCGGCACACGGGATCGGGCGGGCCACCGCCGAGCGGTTGGGTGCCGACGGGTGCGCGGTGGCGGTCAACGACGTCGACGCCGACCGGGCTGCGACCGCCGTCGACGAGCTCGCCTCTCTCGGCATCCGGGCCGTGCCGGCGATCGCCGACGTGACCTCCGAGACGGCGGTGGACGAGATGGTGGAACGAGTGGCCGGCGAGCTCGGTCCGATCGCGATCCTCGTCAACAACGCCGGCGGCACCCCCGCCACCGTCGACTTCGCCGACCGGGGCTCGGCGGGCGAGGCCGGGCCACCTCAGTGGGCCTCCATCCTCGACACGCCGGTGGCGGACTTCGAGGCGTTCCTGCGCATGAACCTCACTTCGGCCTACATCTGCTCACGGGCGGTGCTGCCCGGCATGCTCGCCGCCGGTTGGGGGCGCATCGTGTGCGTGTCCTCCATCGTGGCCAGCACCGGGCAGCGCAACGGTGCCGGCTACGCCGTCGGCAAGGCCGGCCTGCACGCTCTCGTGGCCTCGCTGTCGAAGGAGGTCGGGCCATCGGGCATCGGCGTCAACGGCATCGTGGTGTGCAACGCCCCCCACCCCGTACGGACGCCCGACCGCCAGGCCGTGCTCGACGAGGCCACCCACCTGCGCCGCGGTGGCCGCTACGACGAGTTCGCCGCGGCCATCGCCTTCCTCGCCGGTCCCGACAGCTCCTACGTCGCCGGCACCATGGTCCCCGTCGACGCCGGCACCCACCTCACGACGCTGTTCTGACGGCCCCGCGCGACCGGGGCGGGCCAGCGCTCGGCGACGGACGGGCGAGCCCCGCCGGATATGGTGCCCCGAGTCTGACCTTGGGGGGAACGGATGGTCGTGTCGTTCACGTTCGTGCGCAAGCGGGAGGGGATCAGCGACGCCGAGTTCTTCGCCCGCTGGACCGAGCACACCCGTGACTTCGACCTGCGCGATCACCCCTACATCACCAAGAACCGCCTGATGATGGTGGCCGGCCATCCCGACTACGTGGGCATCGCCGAGAACCACTGGCCCGACATGGACGCCATGCTGGCCACGTCGGCCTTCTACGCCGACACCGACGCTGGCCGCGAGCACTGGGCCGACCTGCAGACCTTCATGGACATCGACGCCAGCCCGACCGTGATCGTCACCCAAGAGGCCGACGTGGCCGACGCCGGCACGACCATCACGTCCTACCTGTGAGCGGCGACGGCGCCCTCCCCGACGACCTGAGCCGCTGGATCGAACGGGAGGCGGGCGGCCCGGTCACCTCGGCTCGCCGCCACCTCGTCGGGGCCAGCCGCCAGGCCTGGTCGGTGGACGTCGAGCGCGACGGCGACACCTCGGCGCTGTTCGTGCTGCGAGACCTCGGTCGCGGCGGGGGCTCGCGGCGCGACGCCGCCGTGCTGCGGGCCCTGGCGCCCACGGCGGTGCCGGTGCCGACCGTGCACGCCCACGACCGCGAGCTCGGGGCCCTGCTGCTCGAACGGGTGGAGGGGCGCAGCGACTTCCCGGCAGTGGACGACGAGGCCGACCGGGAACCGACGGCCCGCCACCTCATGGAGCTCACCGCCGCCCTCCACGCCCTCGCCCCCGACGACCTGCCCATCGAGCACCTCGGCGCACCCCCGTCGGCGCCCGACCACGCCGTCACCCAGCTGGCCGCCGTGGAGGGCGTGGCCGAGATGATCGGCGACCAGTTGCACCCGTTGTTCGCCATCACGTTGGTCTGGTTGCGTCGTCACCTCCCGGCGGGCCGCTCGTCGACCTCGTTGGTCCACAGCGACATGGGGCCGGGCAACTTCCTGGCCGCCGCGGGCCGGGTCACGGCGGTCCTCGACTGGGAGGTGGCCCACTGGGGCGACCCCATGGAGGACCTGGCCGCGGTGGCCGTGCGCGACATGGCCACCCCGATGGGGCACCTGCTGGACCGGTTCGCCGAGTACGAGGCCGCCGGTGGCGCCGCCGTCGACACGACGGTCGTCGAGTGGTACCGGATCCTCGTCCTCACCCGCAACGCCATGTTCATCGGGCTGGGCCTGGGCGGTGACGACCCGGCAGTCGACCGAGCGCAGCTCACCATGTACCGCACCATGCTGATGCGGGCCGCGGCGCTGGTGCTCTGCGACGCCGTCGGGGTGGCCCGTCCCACGGTCGAGCCCTTCGCCCCCCAAGACGGGCCGAGTCCGGCCACGTTCGGACGGGCCGGTCTGGCCGACCTGGTCGCCCACGCCCGGCGCGACCAGGACGACACGGTGCGGCCCGCGCTCGACGACGCCTACGCCGCTGGTCGGGCGGCAGGCGTGGCCGGCGTGCTGGGGACCCTGGAGGGGCACCTGCGCCACGGCGCCGAGCGCGACGAACGAGAGCGCGACCAGCTGGCCGTGGTGCTCGGCCGTCGTCCCGGGTCCGTGTCCGACGGCCTGTCGGAGCTCGCGACCGTGGTCCGGGACGGTGCCGAGACCACCGAACCCGCTTTCGAGGGCGCCGTCGCCGCGGCTCTCGCCGTCCACATGCTCCACGAGGCGGCCCTGGCCGCCCCCCTTCTCGGCGAACTGGCCGACCGCGTCCCCCAACCCCTGGAGGCACCGTGACCATCGAGGGCAACGACCCCGGCCTGGTCGTCACCGAGGCCGACGACGGCTTCCACCCGCCGACCAGCGACGACCCCACGTGGATCGAGACGGCGTGGTTCCCGCTGTGGCTGCCCGAGCGCGATGTCTCGGTGCACACGCGGGTGTGGTTCCGGCCCAACGAGGGTCGCCAGGGCGGCGCGGTGACGGCCTGGACCGGCGAGAACCGCTACCTGGCCCACGACGGCTGGGACGACGCTCTCGACGCAGTGGGCGACGCCCCTCCCAGCCTCCGCGACCTGCGCCTGGCCAACGGGTTCCACCTCGAGTGCCTCGAGCCGTTGCACCGCTACCGCATCCGGCACCGAACCGACCGGGTGGAGCTCGACGTCGAGTTCGAGTCGTGCATGGAACCGAACCCGGTGCCACCCGAGGAATCGCCGGGCATGTTCGACGGCCACCTCGAGCAGCCCGGACGGGTGACCGGACGGGTCCGCCTCGGGGCCGACTGGTTCGACGTGGACTGCCCCACCGTCCGCGACCGCTCGTGGGGGCCTCGGACCATGCGCCCGGGGCTGCGCCTCGGCAACGCCCACGGCACCACCCTCGACGGCCGGTCGTTCTTCGCCTACGTGAACCCGGTCGCCGGCCGCGAACCGGTCACGGGTGGGTACTGGCTGGTTGACGGGCGGGCCGCCCGCCTCATCGCAGGCGAGCGCCGCACCGAGCTCGATGGCGACTTCCCCCGCCGCGTGGTCATCGAGGCCACCGACGCCGCCGGGCGGCACCTCCGGGCCGAGGGGACCTGCCGCAACCGCCAGGCCGTCGACGCCGGCCACGACCTCTACGCCGTGCTCAACCTGGTCCAATGGGACCTGGGCTCGGGTGAGGACGGGTGGGGCGAGAACCACGACATCTGGTCGGCGACCGACTGGGTGGCTGCCGGGCGAGCGCCCCTCGGCCGCCGCTGAACCGGCGGCGTCGGGGAAGGTCGTCCGGTCCGGGACCCAGCCTCGATCAGGGCCACGCCACACTGAACGGATGGCCGACCGTGACGACGACCTCCTCGAGCCCGACGGTGGTGCACCGATCTGCCCTGCCTGCGGGGTGACGGCGCTCCCCGACGAGCACGGCGGCTTCGTCTGCGAGAACCCCGACTGCGAGGCCTACGGCGACGAGGTGTGAGGCGATGAGCCAGACTCGGCGGCCATGGACGAGATGCGCTTCGACGGCCAGGTCGTGATCATCAGCGGTGCCGGTCGGGGGTTGGGGCGCGAGTACGCCCTGCTCCTCGCCGAGCGTGGCGCCCGGGTCGTGGTCAACGACCTCGGCGTGGCCATCACCGACACCGGCGACGGTGGCGAGGCCCCGGCCGCCAACCCGGCCGACGAGGTCGTCGCCGAGATCACCGCCGCCGGCGGTGAGGCCGTGGCCAACCACGACACCATCGCCACGACCGAGGGCGGCGAGGCCATCGTGGCCACCGCCCTCGAGGCGTGGGGCCGGGTCGACGTGGTGGTCAACAACGCCGGCCAGGTGCGCCTGCAGCCCTTCGGCACCTTCCCCGACGAGCACCTCGACACCGTGCTCGACACCCAGCTGCGCGGCACCATCAACGTCAGCCGCCCGGCGTGGCGGTGGATGGAGGCCAACGGCGGAGGGCGGATCGTCAACGTCTCGTCCGGTGCCGCGTTCGGGGGCGTGCCCGACGGCTCGGTCTACGGGATGGCCAAGCTCGGCGTGGTCGGGCTCACCCGCCAGCAGTCCGTCGAGGGCGCCCCGCTCGGCATCGCCGTCAACGTCATCGCCCCCTACGCCAAGACCCGCCTCGGCACCGGCTTCGGGCCCATCCCCTGGAGCGACGAGCTGGGCGAGTGGCTCCACCCCCGGCTGGTCGCCCCGCTGGTGGGTTGGTTGGCCCACCGCGACTGCCCCGTGACCGGCGAGTGCTTCAGCGTCGGTGGGGGACACGTCGCCCGCGTCTCGTTGGCGGTCAACGACGGCTACCTCGATCGCGACGCCACCATCGAGTCGATCGCCGCCCACCTCGACGAGGTCACGGGCGGCCCGACCCACGAGGTCACCCCCACCTCGTCGCCGGTGATGGGACGCATGCTCGGCGGGTTCCGGGGTCCCGTGGCCTGACCCCTGCGTCGAGACGAGCGCCCGTCCACGGGCGGGGATAGGTTCGCCGACCATGCCCACCGCCCACGTCAACGGGATCGACGTCTTCTACGAGCGGGGCGGCGACGGCCCCCGGCTGCTGTTCTGCAACGGATCGTTCGCCACCCTGGCCACCAGCGCGATGCTGGTCGACGTCTTCCGGGGTCGCTTCGACACGGTCGCCCACGACCAGCGGGGCCTCGGGCGCACCGAGATCCCGCCGGGCCCGTACTCGATGGGCGACTACGCCGCCGACGCCCTCGCCCTCGCCGACCACGTGGGGTGGGACACCTTCCGGCTGGTGGGGATCAGCTTCGGTGGGATGGTCGCCCAGGAGATCGCCGTCACCGCGCCCGAGCGCATCGAGCGCCTGGCGCTGTTGTGCACCTCCCCGGGAGGGGAGGGCGGCAGCTCCTACCCGATGCACGAGCTGCGCGAGATGGACCCCGCCGAACGGGCCGAGGTCTCGCGGCGCATCATGGACACCCGCTTCACCCCGGAGTGGCTGGCCGAGCACCCCGCCGACCGGATGTTCGTCGAGGGCCTGGCCAACCGGCCCGGTGTGGCGCCCGGCAGCGAGGCTGAGCGGGGCGAACGCGAGCAGGCGGCGGCTCGCGCCCACCACGACGTGTGGGACCGGCTGGCGCGCATCACCTGCCCGACGCTCGTGGCCAGCGGGCGCTACGACGGCATCGCCCCGCTGGCCAACGGCGAGGCCATCGCCTCGCGCATCCCCGGGGCCGAGCTACGGGTCTACGAAGGGGGCCACGGCTTCTTCGCCCAGGACCGCAAGGCCTTCCCCGAGGTCCTGGACTTCCTGGCCGGCTGAGCCCCGGGTGTCGGCCTCGGCGAGGAGCGCGGCGGTCAGCCCTCGGTCGGCGCGGCCTGGGTCATGAACTGCCCGAGGTCGAAGTACTCGCGCCAGTTGGCGATCTTGTCGCCCTCGAACTCGAAGATCCCCATCACCGGCAGCTCGACGAGCGCGCTGTCGGGCTTGCGGAAGATGTCGACCCGTTCGGTGATCACGGTGGAGCCCCGCGACAGCATCTCGAGGATCTTGAACTCGACCACCTCGAGCCCGGCGGTGAAGCCGTCGATCATGGCCCGGATCTGCTCGTGGCCGACCATCGGGTCGACGGGGATGTTGTGGTACGTGGCGTTCTCGGTGAAGAAGCCGACGACCGCGTCGAAGTCGGCGTCGGCCCACTTCTGGCAGAACTGCCGCACCAGGTCCTCGTAGTGCGCGCCGTCGCTCATGTGGATCGTCCCCCAGCTCGGTGGTCGGGGTGCCCCGGTGGCCCCCGCTCGTCGCCTCCCATGGTGGCACCTACCGCCGGTGGAGGTGGTCGTGGCCGGGACGGCGAGCGCTACTCGACCGTGATGGTGAACACGGTGGGGGTGCCCATGCCGTTCAGGGAGCCGCGGTAGGACACCGACACCTCGGTGGTGCCCTCGCCCACGGCGGTGCCGCCGGCGTTGAAGGTGGCCGACCCGTCGACCTTGCCCTCGCCGTCCACCTGGAACACCGACGGGTCCTCGGAGACGGCCACGAAGGTGCCGTCGCCGGGATCGCCCATGTCGAAGCTGACGACGGTGCCCACCGACACGGTGGCCGAGGTCTCGCCCTCGGGCGTGAGGATCACGGGTGGCAGCACGTCGCCTCCGATCGGGGCCTCGGTGGTGTCCGAGCCCCCCGACGCCTCCGTGGTCGTGGTCGTGCTGTCGTCGTCGTCGCCGCAGGCGGCGAGCGGGACGGCGAGGACGACGACGGCTGCGGCGACGGCCAGGGATCGCTTCACGGGGCACCTCCGGGGGATGGTGGACAGGCGCCGGGGTGGTCGCCGGGCCGGCGATGAGCGTAGAGCGGATGCCGGTGGCGTAGTTACACCACCGGGCGGCCCGGCCTGTGGTCACGCCGTGATGATCAGCCGGCGACGAGGATGTCGACCACGAACACCAGGGTGTCGGTGCCCGAGATACCGGCCGAGGCGTTGCCCTCGGGTCCGTAGCCCTTGTCCGGAGGGATGACCAGCATCACCCGGGAGCCGACGGTCTGGCCGATGAGGCCTTCCTCGAACCCGGCGATCACCCCGCCGGTGCCCACCGGGAAGTCGACGGTCTGGTCGTTGGTCCACGACGAGTCGAATACGGAGCCGTCGGCCCACTTCACGCCGACGTACTTGACCGTCACGGTCTCACCGGCCTGCACCTCGGGCCCGCTGCCCTCGATGAGGGGCTGGGTGATGAGGTTCACGGGGGGCTCGCCCTCGGGGATGGTGATGGTCGGAACCCCTTCGACCTCTTCCACCGTGGGGAGGCCGGCGGGCGGGGTCACGGCCTCGCCCTCGGCCCGCTCGGGGACCTCGACCGCGTCGCGGATGTCGATGATGAGGATCACCCACTGGGTGCCGTCGTCGTTGGCGGTGGCCACCCGGCTGCCGACGGCGTTGCCGACGAGGGCGTCACGGATGTTGGGGGTCAGCATCTCGTTGACGACCAGCGACTCGGGCTGGGCGTCCCACGTGCTCTGGAGCTCCTCGCCGGTGGCGCCGCTGACGGCCACGTAGTCGAGGGTCACCCGCTGGCCCTCCGCCACCACGGCGCCGTCGCCCTCGACGACGACCTCGGACTGGGGTTCTCCGGCCACGAAGGCCGGGGTGAAGGTGGCACTGGGGGCGGCGTCGAGATCAGAGGAGATGTCGACGTCGGCGAGCGACGTGGTGTTCACGTCGGCGCTCTCGGTGTTCTCCGTGGCGGTGGTCTCGTCGCTGGCGGCGTCGTCGGAACCGTCGTCGCTGCCGCACGCGGCCAGCAGGAGGGTGGCCACGGCGACCATGGCCAAGGCAGCCGTGCGGAGGGGGTGTGGGGTCCGACGCGACGGCAGGAGATTGGTGGGGGGAAGAGAAGTCACCCGGGGCACGCTAGGGGGTGGACGGTAACGACCGGGTAAGCCGGGCCCCGAACGAGGGGTCCGTCGCTGGCCGGAGGATCTCACCGTCTCCTCACCTCCGCCGAGCAGACTGCAGCCATGACTGCGCACCTCGTCGTCGCCGAGGACGACCGGGCCGTCCGCGAATCGGTCACCCGAGCCCTCGAGCTCGAGGGCTACCGCGTGACGCCGGTGGCCGATGGCGCCGCGGCGCTGGAGCTGGCCTCCGCCGACGATGTCGACCTGCTGGTGCTGGACCTGGGCCTGCCCCACGTCGACGGCCTCACCGTGTGCCGCCGGCTGCGCTCGCAGGGCGCCCGCCTGCCGATCCTGGTCCTCACCGCCCGCACCGAGGTGTCCGACCGGGTGTCGGGCCTCGACGCCGGCGCCGACGACTACCTCCCCAAGCCGTTCTCTCTCGACGAGCTGCTGGCCCGGCTGCGGGCCCTGCTGCGGCGATCCAGCGTTGCTGCCGACGACACCCGGGAGCTGCGGGCCGAGGGTGTGGTGGTCGACGAGGCGGCCCGGCGGGCCTGGCGCGGCGACCGCGAGCTCGAGCTCACCAAGACCGAGTTCGACCTGCTCGCCCTGCTGGTCACCAACGCAGGCGTCGTCCTGGCCCACGGCACCATCTACGACCGCATCTGGGGCTACGACTTCGGCCCCGACTCCAAGGCCCTGGCCGTCTACATCGGGTACCTGCGCCGAAAGACCGAGGAGGCGGGCGAGCCCCGGCTCATCCAGACCGTGCGCGGCGTCGGGTACACGCTGCGGGCGCCATGACCCTGCGCTCCAAGATCGCCCTGGCCCTCGCCGTGCTGGCCGGCCTCGCCGCGCTGGCCGTGGCCTCGGCCGCCTACGTCGCTACCGGCGCCCGCCTCGAGGCCGAGGTGGACGAGAGCCTGAACCAGAACGCCCGACGCATCCTCAACGTCGACGGGCGGGTCCGCGACGCGCTGTGCGCCGGACAGGTCGCGCCCCGACCGCGCGGGCCGCTCGACGAGCTGACCGGCCCCGGCGCCACCGTGCAGTGCCTCGCTCCCGATGGTGAGGTGATCGGCTCGACGGGAGCCGTCGAGCTCCCCGTCGATGCCACCGACCGAGCCATCGCTGCCGATGGGGTCGGTGTGCGCACCCGCACCGTCGACATCGACGGCGAGCCGTACCGGATCCAGACCGCCGCCGCGGCTGGTGGCGGGGCGGTGCAGATCGCCCGCGACTACAGCGAGAGCCAGCGCATCCTGGACGGCTTGCGACGCCAGCTCCTGGCCATCGGGATCGTGGTGACCGCGGCCGGTGCGCTGGCGGGGTGGCTGGTCGCTCGGACCGCCACCCGGCCCCTGGTGCGCCTCACCGACGCGGCCGAGGAGGTGGCCGACACCGGACGCCTCGACGTCGCGCTCCCCCCGTCGGGTGGCGACGAGCCAGGACGCCTGGCTCGGGCGTTCGGGGCCATGCTCGCCGCCCTGGCCCGCTCGCGGGACCAGCAGCAACAGCTGGTGCAGGACGCCGGCCACGAGCTGCGCACGCCCCTCACCAGCGTGCGCACCAACATCGAGCTGCTGGCCCGCTACGACCTGCCCGAGGCCACCCGGGTCGAGGTCCTCACCGATCTCGACCGCGAGAGCCGCGAGCTGAGTGGGTTGGTCGACGAACTGGTCCAGCTGGCCACCGAGGGTGTCGACGACGAGCCGATCGAGGTCATCGACCTGGGCGTCGTGGTGCGCGAGGTGGCCGAACGGGCGGCGCGACGCTCCGGTCGCTCCGTCGTGGTGGGCGGCCCCGCGGCCACGATCCCCATGCCGGTGGCCGGCCGCCGGCGGGCCCTGGCCCGGGCGATCGGGAACCTGGTCGACAACGCGCTCAAGTTCAGCCCACCGGACACCCCGGTCGAGGTGTCGATGGTCGCGCCAGCTCGCGTCGAGGTGCGAGACCACGGACCAGGCGTGGCTAGCGACGACCGGAATCGGGTCTTCGAGCGCTTCTACCGCAGCGCCGAGGCGCGTGCCCTCCCGGGTTCCGGGCTCGGCCTGGCCATCGTCTCGCAGACGGCGGCCGCCCACGGAGGCGCGGTGTCGGTCGGCGATCACCCCGCCGGAGGAGCGGTGTTCACCTTCGAGCTTCCCGCCGCCGCAGAGGGGTGACGCGAGAGGGCCCGGCCGTGAAGGCCGGGCCCTCCTACGACGTAGGTCTCGCCGTCGCGGACGGCGACGGCGGTCAGTCGGTGTGCGCGTCCTCGGATTCCGGGATCGACCCCTTGACCTCGAGTAGGCGTTCGCGCAGCTCGTGGTCGCGGTGGCCGAGGTCGCTGACCCACATGTCGATGGCCTGGTGCAGGGTGGCGTTGCGGTCACCGTGCATGACGGCCATGGCCTCGGCATCGTCGGTGGCGTTGGCGGCCTGGTCGACCAGGTTGGACCCGCCACGGCGGGAGAACGCCACCGCGCCGAGCACGACGACGAGGGCCACACCGGCGATGAGGAAGCGGATGTTGTTGTCCTCCAGGCTGATCATGGCCGGGAGCATGAGCAGCGAGACCAGGTTCATCACCTTGATCAGCGGGTTGAGGGCGGGGCCGGCGGTGTCCTTGAACGGATCGCCGACGGTGTCGCCGATGACGGCGGCCTTGTGGGCTTCCGAACCCTTGCCGCCCTCGTTGCCGTCCTCGATGTACTTCTTGGCGTTGTCCCACGCCCCGCCCGAGTTCGACAAGAAGTTGGCCATCAGCTGACCCACGACGATGATCGACGCCAGGAAGGCCCCGAGGGCGATGTAGCCGATGCCGAAGCCGATGATGACCGGCGTGAGCACGGCCAGCAGCGCCGGCGTGGCCAACTCCCGCAACGACGCGGTGGTGCAGATGTCGATGACCGGGCCGTAATCCGGGCGCTCGCTGCCGTCCATGATCCCCGGCTTCTCGCGGAACTGGCGCCGCACCTCCTGGACCACCGTGCCGGCGGTGCGAGAGACGGCCCGGATGGCCAACGACGAGAAGAGGAAGACGATGGAGCCACCGACCAGCAGACCGATGAAGGTCTTGGGGTCGGCCACGTTGATCTGCACCAGGCTGGTGAGCGTGCCGGCCAGCTCGGCCGTCGCCACCTCGGTGGCGTCGAAGGTGCTCTTGGCGATCGTCTCGGCGAACGAGGCGAACAGGGCCACGGCGGCGATGACCGCCGAGCCGATGGCGAAGCCCTTGGTCACGGCCTTGGTGGTGTTGCCCACCGCGTCGAGGCTCACCATGATCCGCTCGGGCTCGCCCTCGAACTCGCCGGCCATCTCGGCGATGCCCGCGGCGTTGTCGGCGACGGGACCGAAGGTGTCCTCGGCCACCACGATGGCGGTGGTGGACAGCATGCCGATGCCGGCCAGCGCCACCAGGTAGAGCGAGAAGCCGATGTTGCCGTCGCCCAGGCCGAGCGCCGCACCGATGGCCACGACGATGGCGAGCAGCGCCCACACCGCCGACTCGAGACCCGAGGAGATGCCCTCGAGCACAGTGGTGGCGGGGCCGGTGCGGGCCGCCTTGGCGATCTCCTGGACAGGTTCGGTCTCGGTGGAGGTGAAGAACTGGGTGATCTTCGACGCGGCGAAGCCGAGGATCACACCCACCACGATGGCGCCGAAGATGCGCAGGCCGACCTGGGAGACGGTGGCGCCGGCGGGGTTGCCGATGTAGACGAAGGCGACCACGCCCGCACCGATGACGGCCAGCACCTGGGCGATGTAGATGCCCCGGTTGATGGCGGTGAGGGCGTTGGACTCCCCGGCACGGGCTCGCACCAGGAAGATGCCGACCATGGAGGCGAGCAGGCCGATGGCCATGACGATGAGCGGGAACATGAGGCCCTTCACCGCCTCGTCGCCGGCCTCGAGGCCGATGGCCCGGAAGCCCGACACACCGAGGATCACCGACGCCACCAGGACCACGGCGAAGCTCTCGAACAGATCTGAGGCCATGCCGGCGCAGTCGCCCACGTTGTCGCCCACGTTGTCGGCGATGGTGGCCGGGTTACGGGGGTCGTCCTCGGGGATGCCCGCCTCGACCTTGCCCACGAGGTCGGCACCCACGTCGGCGGCCTTGGTGAAGATGCCGCCACCGACGCGCAGGAACAGTGCCAGCAGCGAGCCACCGAAACCGAAGCCGACGAGGATGGCCGACGCGGTGTTCTGGAACAGCATGATGATGACGACGGTGCCGAACAGGCCGAGCCCGGCGGTGAGCAGGCCGGCCACGCCGCCGGTGCGGAACGCCACCTTGAGCGCGGCGGGGAAGTCGTTGCGGCGGGCGGCGGCGGCGGTGCGCACGTTGCCCCGCACGGCCAACCACATGCCGAAGAACCCGATGGCGCCCGAGAACACCGCCCCGAGCAGGAACGCCACCGTGCGCCAGGCCCCCGAGAGGCCGAAGCTCAAGGCCAGGGCACCGTCAGGGTCGAGGACCTCGGTCGAGGTGAGGAACACGATGATGGCCAGCGGTACGACGATCACGCCGATGGTGCGGAACTGGCGCCGTAGGTAGGCGCTGGCCCCCTCCTGGATGGCGCCGGCAACCTCTTGCATCTCGTCGGTGCCCGGCTCGGCGGCGAGGACGCCCTTCATGAGCACGACTCCGAGCCCGAGGGCGGCCAGCGCCACCACGGTCACGAAGATGAGCCAACCCCACTCGGTTCCCCCGAGGGTGAACTCCTGCCAGCCACCTTCGGCTGCGGCGAGGACGTCGTACATGTGGATGGTGCCCCTCTCTGATCGCCGGTGAGCCGGCGGACGGTCGCCCGTGCGCGCTTCCCCCTGCACGGGCGCCGAGATTCCACTCGGCCTCGACCAAGGGTGTCAAACTTCACACGGCCGCGGGCCGATGCTGCGGGTGGCGCGACGATGTCGGGGTGAGCGGCGACGACACCGGGTCGGGGGCAGCGCGAGGTCACGGCCACGCGCACAGCCACGGCGGGGGAGTGGCCGCGGCCGGGCGGGCCGGGGCCCGGCACCGCCGCCGTCTCTGGCAGGTGCTGGGCCTGCAGGCCACCTTCCTCGTCGTCGAGGTGGTAGCCGCCTTCGCCACGAACTCGTTGGCCCTGCTGTCCGACGCCGGCCACATGCTCACCGACGTCGTGGGCCTGTCCATGGCCCTGGCCGCCATCCACGTCGCCGATCGGCCCGCCCGGCGAGCCGACCGCACCTTCGGGCTGTACCGCCTCGAGATCCTCGCCGCCCTGGCCAACGCCGTGCTGTTGTTCGGCGTCGGGCTGTACGTGCTCTACGAGGCCGTGTTGCGCCTCCGCGAACCGGTGGAGGTGGCCAGCGGCGCCATGTTGGTGGTGGCGGTGCTCGGCGGGCTGGCCAACCTGGTCGGCTTCTGGCTCCTGCGAGAGGGCGCCGGGGAGAGCCTCAACGTCAAGGGCGCCTATCTCGAGGTCCTGGCCGACCTGTTGGGCTCGGTCGCCGTGGTGGCCGCCGCCGTGATCATCCTCGCCACCGGGTGGGAGGCCGCCGACCCCATCATGGCCGCCGGCATCGGGCTGTTCATCTTCCCGCGCACCTACCGCCTCGCTGCCCAGGCGGTGCGCGTGCTCGTCCAGGCCGCGCCCGAGGACCTCGACGTGGAGGCCATCGCAGACCGGTTGGCGGCCATCGCCTCCGTCGTCGGCGTCCACGACGTGCACGTGTGGACCCTCACCTCGGAGATGGACGTGGCGACCGTCCACCTCGTGGTCGCCGAAGGGACCGACGCCCACCGGGTGCTCGACGAGGCCCGCGACCTCCTTCGCGACGACTTCGGCATCGACCACGCGACCGTGCAGGTGGAACCCGACACCCACACGGGGTGCGACGAGATCACCTGGTGACGACGGGGGTGCCGGGCGGGTGGCGAGAGCCGGGGATCAGGCGTCGCCGATGGCGTAGAACTTCCCACCCCGGGCCCCGACGTAGATGCGGCCGTTCCACACCGCAGGGGTGGACTCGATGCAGCCGTCGAGCTGGACCGTCCAGAGCTCCGGTGGGTCCACCCGCGGATCGCTCACGTCGTAGGCGTGCAGCACGCCCTGGCAGTCACCGACCACCAGGACGTCGTCGACCACCACGGGGGACTGCCAGGTCTGGGAGCCGAGCTCCTTCTCCCATAGGATCTCGCCCGTCATCTGGTCGATGCCGAGCACCCGGCCGGTGTTGGTGTCGGCATACACCACGCCGTTGGCCAGGGCGACCGTGCCCCACACGCCCCGAACCCCGCCACCCTGGTCGGCGACCGACCAGACCAGCGGGTCGTCGGGGTTGCGGGGATCGAGCTTGAAGATCTGGCCCACCTCGGCCGAGCGGGCGCTCTGGGTCTCCCATTCCGACCCGACGTAGAGGTAGCCGTCGGCGTCGATCACGATCGAGGCGTCGATGTCGTCGCCGGCCCAGAACCGGAAGTTGCGGGTGGGTTGGACGCCGTCGGCCAGGCCGCTGATGTCGAAGCCCTGGATGAGCCCCGCCGAGTTGGCGAAGTACACCGTGTCGCCCGAGATGGCCACCGAGTTCTCGATCGAGAAGGCGGTGAGCGACGTCTCCGTCAGGAGCTGGTCGTCCCAGCTGGGGGCGGTGAAGAGCAGTTCGGGGTTCACCGTGACGAGGCCGGCGGCGTCGTAGCCCCGGTTCAGCTTGAAGATGTAGAACCAGCTGTTCTCGCCGCCGATGAAGAGGTGGTCGTCGATGATCAGGCCCGAGGAGTCCCAGTCGTCGTTCCACCGCTGCTGCACGCCGTACTCGTAGGCGTTGACCCGCCACAGCTCCACGGCCTCGCCGGGCCGATCGGTGGCGATGATGCGGTAGTTGTCGTCGCGTGAGCCGGTGTAGGTGAGCGGGAAGCCGTCGGGGTCGGTGGTCACCGTGCCCTTGATGATGTCGCCGGTCTTGAACGACGGGAGCACGGTCTCGCCCGTGACCCCGTCGAGCCAGTGCACCCCGTAGTCATAGGCCCCGAACGACACGATGGTGCGGCCGTCCTTCTCGTACACGTTGGGCTGGCCCGTCCAGCCCATGCCGCACCAGGTGGCCCCGGAGGACAGCCCGCACATGCCGCCGCTCTCGGGGTACGACCACAGCACCGAGGGGTCCTCGGGCATGCCCTGGCCGTAGAAGGAACGGGTGGGGTTGCCCCGGAAGGTGAGGATCCCGGGCACCTCCTCGCTCCACATGCGCCCCGAGCTGGCCGGGTTCACCCAGCCGTCGAACGGGGGCAGCTCGGCCTCGGTGGTGGTGGTGGTGGAGTCGCCCGCGTCCACGTCGACCGGCTCGGAGGGCTCGCTCTCGCTGGTGTCGGGCGGGCTGGCCGCCGAGTCGTCGTCGGACCCGCTCGTGACGAGGGCGTAGCCGCCCCACACGAGCACCAGGGCCACCAGCACGGCGACCGGCCCGAGCCAGGGCGGGCGCGAGGAACCGGAGCCCCGTGGACCACCGGCGGTGGGGGCGTAGGGCCTGCTCGGGTCGTCCATCACACCTCGGGGGTCGGTCGGGTCAACCGGCGCTGCCCTCGGCGACGAGGCGTTCCAGCACCAGATCGGGGTGGTCCTGCTCGAGACGTTCCAGCCAGTACTGGCTCTCGAACAGCGCCATGAGGGTACCGTCGGCCCGGCTCAGGACCCGGACACCCCGCATGCCACTCAGCGCCTCGGCGCTCGGCGGGTCGGTGCGGCGGGCGATGCGGTAGTTGGTCGGCGACAGCTCCACCGGGGCCCCGAACTCCTGCTCCAGGCGGTACACGGCGACGTCGAACTGCATGGGGCCCACCGCGGCCAGCATGGGGGCCTGGTCACCCAGGTCGGCATCGCGGAAGACCTGCACCACGCCCTCCTCGTCGAGCTGGGCGATGCCCCGACGGAACTGCTTGTAGCGGCCGGTGTCGCGCACCCGGGCCACGGTGAAGTGCTCGGGGGCGAAGCTCGGGATGCTCGGGTACTCGACCGGATCGCCGAACCACAGCGTGTCGCCGACCCGCACGTCGGTGGCGTTGACCAGGCCGACGACGTCGCCCGGGTAGGCCAGGTCGATCGTCTCTCGCTCCGAGCCGAACACCTGGTGGGCGTACTTGGTGTTGAAGGGCTTGCCGGTGGGTCCGTGGGTCACGACCATGCCCCGGTCGAACTCGCCGGAGCACACCCGCAGGAAGGCGATGCGGTCGCGGTGTGACGGGTCCATGTTGGCCTGCACCTTGAACACGAACCCCGAGAACGGTGCGTCGAGCGACCGGGGCTCGCCGTCGACGTCGGGTCGGGGGCCGGGCGGCGGCACGAGGTCGATGACGGCGTCGAGGAGCTTGCGCACCCCGAAGTTGGTCAAGGCCGAACCGAAGAAGGTCGGGGTGGACTGGGCACCGACGAAGAGCTCGACGTCCATGTCGGCACCCACCGAGTCGAGCAGGGCCAGCTCGTCCTGGGCGGCGGTCCAGGCCTCGTCCTCCTCCACGGCCGCCACGGTGGGATCCACCACCTCTTCCGGGGCCTCGGTGGCACCTCGGGCCACCCGGGTGAAGCGGGTGAACTGGCCGTCGCGACGGTCGATCACACCGCGGAAGTCGCCGGCGATCCCCACCGGCCAGGTGACCGGGGTGACGACGAGGTCGATCTTGGACTCGATCTCGTCGATCAGCTCGAGGGCGTCGAGGCCGGGACGGTCCCACTTGTTGATGAAGGTCAACAGGGGCAGCTCGCGCTGGCGGCACACGTCGAACAGCTTGAGAGTCTGGGGCTCGATGCCCTTGGCCGCGTCGAGCACCATCACGGCCGCGTCGGCGGCCGCCAGCACCCGGTAGGTGTCCTCGGAGAAGTCGCGGTGGCCGGGGGTGTCGAGCAGGTTCACGACGCAGTCCCGGTAGGGGAACTGCAGCACCGTCGAGGTGATGGAGATGCCCCGCTGCTGCTCCAGGCCCATCCAGTCCGACGTGGCCGACCGACGACCCGACCGGGCCTTGACGGATCCGGCCTCGGCGTTGAGCGCCCCTCCGTACAGGAGGAACTTCTCGGTGAGGGTGGTCTTGCCGGCGTCGGGGTGGCTGATGATGGCGAACGTGCGACGCCGTGAGGCCTCGGAAGCGGGGGAAGACATGGCCGTTCGAGGGTAGCGGGGGGCTGGTTCGGCCCGTGGCGGCGGGCTGGTCGTGCCGTGGTCTCGTAAGGTCCCCGCTCGTGGAGGGCGACGACGAGACACGTACGTTCCCCGGGGCGCGTCCACCGGAGCGCACCGGGTGGGTGGACGCGGGCGGGCTGCGCCTGGCGGTCAACGAGTGGGGTGAGGCGGATGCGCCGGCCGTGGCCCTGGTGCACGGCGGCTTCGACTTCTCGCGCACCTTCGACGTCTTCGGCCCCATGCTCGCCGACGGCGGGTGGCGGGTCGTCGCATGGGACGCCCGGGGCCACGGTGACTCCGAGCACGCCCACCTCTACAGCTGGCCCGCCGACGTCCGCGACCACTTCTGCGCCATCACGGCGCTGTTCGACGAGCCGATCGTCCTGCTCGGGCACTCCAAGGGCGGGGGCCAGCTCCTCGACCTGCTCGACGCCCGACCCCAGCTGGCCCGGGCCTTCGTCAACCTCGACGGGCTCCCGTCGCAGTTCTCCGCGCCCGACATCAACGACCGGGAGCGCCGACGGATGCGGCGGGCCGACCTCGCCGCGTCGCTCGACCGTCGCCGCCGGCGCAACGAGCTGCGACGGCGTCCCGACACGATCGGGGGACTGGCCGAACGGCGGGCCCCGATGAACCCTCGGTTGTCGCGGGAGTGGCTCGAGTACCTCGTCACCGTGGGCGCCCGTCGCGACGCCGAGGGATGGCGCTGGAAGATCGACCCCGTCCTGCACCTCGGCGGGTTCGGGCCCTGGCGACCTCAGTGGTCGATGGAGCACCTGGCCGCCCTCGATCTGCCCTTCCTCGGTGTCCTCTCCGGTGTGCAGGACGACCCCATGGGGTGGAAGAGCCGCCGGGACGACGTGGCCCCCTACCTCCCGCCGGGGGGACGCCTCGAGTACTTCGACGACATCGGGCACTTCCTGCACATCGAACAGCCTCGATTCATCGCCGATCTGGTGCTCGAGTTCCTGGAGCCCCTCCGATGAGCCACCGCACCGAGCACGTCCCCAACGGTCGCCTCCGCCTGGCCCTGCACGTCCTGGCCGAGGGCGAGGGCCTCCCCCTCCTGGTGCTGCACGGCCTGGGAGACCGCACGGGCACCGCCCGTCCGCCGTGGAGTGCGGCCTGGCCGGGCCCGGTCCTCGGCCTCGACTTCACCGGCCACGGCGCCTCCGACATCCCCACCGGCGGCGGGTACACCCCTGAGAACCTCATGGCCGACGTCGACGCCGTGCTCGCCGTCCACGGCCCGGTGTGCATCGTCGGGCGGGGGTTGGGCGCCTGGGTGGCCCTGCTGATCGCGGGTGCTCGGCCCCACCTGGTGCACGGTGTCGTCCTCGCCGACGGCACCGGGCTGGCCGGCGGGGGGCCGGAGCCACCGTCACCCCACGTCACCTCGTTCCCGGCCCAGCCGTCCGGGCCGCCCGACCCGTACGCCCTGCTCGAGCTCTCCCGCGACGTGCGCCCGCCGGACTACGCCATGGACTTCCTGCGCTTCGTGGTGGAGGAGAGCGACCTCGAGGCCCCGATCGTGGTCAGCGCCCGCATCCGGCCCCCGTGGGTGGAGGCGGTGGCCGACGCGGTGGGCGTGATCGACCTGCCTCTCGAGGAGGCCGTCGCCCACCTCGCCCGCACCGCCACCTGACGCGGTCGGCCCCCCCCCGGAGCTACAGGTCGCGGGCGCCCACGTAGTGGGCCAGGTCGGTGAGGGCCTCCACCGCGTCGGGCTGCAGGGGCGCGCGTCCGAGCGCGTCGAGGGCCTCGGCGGTCAGGGTGGCGATGGTGGACTCCATGTGCTCCCGGGCTCCGGTGGCCACCAGCACCTGCTGGAGAGCCGTCACCTCGTCGTCGGCCAGGTCGGGCGCCCCGACCCGCCGCAGGAGCTCGGCATCGGCGCCTCGAGCCCGGTCGATCGCCGTCGCCAGCAGCGGGGTGGGCTTGCCCTCGCGGAGGTCGTCGCCCACCGGCTTGCCGGTGCGGGCCTGGTCGCCGAAGACGCCGAGGAGGTCGTCGCGCAGCTGGAACGCCTCGCCCAGCGGGGCGCCGTACGCCGACAGCGCAGGGGCCAGGTCGTCGTGGCGTCCGGCCAGCGCCGCGCCCACGTGCAGCGGTCGCTCGATCGTGTACTTGCCGGACTTGTAGCGGGCGATGCGATGCGCGGTCGCCAGGTCCGTGCCGGGCCGGGCGGTGCCCAGCACGTCGAGGTACTGGCCCACGTTGAGCTCCACCTTCAGCTCGTGCCACACGGCCCGCGCCTCGGGCGGGGCGGGGCGGAGGAGGCGGTCGGCGTAGACCTCGGCGAGGTCGCCGACCAGGATCGCCACCCCCTCGCCGAAGCGGCGTGACTCGCCCCGCCAACCCTCCCGGGCGTGCCGGTCGCCGAACTCGAGGTGGACGGTGCGTTCGCCACGTCGGGTGTCCGAACCGTCCATGACGTCGTCATGGACCAGGGCGAAGGCGTGCAGGAGTTCGAAGGCGGCGCCGGTGTCGACCACGAGGGCATCGCCCCCGTCGCCGCCGGCTCCCACGTAGGCCCAGTGGCAGAACGCCGGACGCAGGCGCTTCCCACCGTCGAGGACGAAGCGGGTGAGGGCTTCGAGCGGGGCGGCGAGGTCGGGGTCGACCTCGGCCCAGCGGAGGGTCTCGGCGTCGAGCACCGATCGGAGCCGGTCCTCGACCGGCCCGGCCACCGACCGCAGGGCGGGTGGTGCCTCCCGAGGCGCCGGGATCACCCGTCGTCGTCCTCGGGGTCCCCGTCGGCGTCGTCGGCGTCGTCGAGGGCCAGCTCGCCGTCGTCGACGACGGTGGGCGCCGCCAGGTCGAGGTCGGCCACGATGCGGGTCACCTCGACGCGAGCGGCACCGAGGCGCTCGCGGCACAGGGCGATGAGCGAGGCCGCCCGGCGCACCTGGGTGGCCAGGTGGTCGACGTCGATCTCGTCGCCGTCGAGCTGGGCCAGGATCTCCTCGAGCTCGGTGACGGCCTCGGCGTAGCCGAGCCCCTCCGGGTCGTCTCCGGCGGTCGTGGCGGGTTCGGTGTCGTCAGCGGCCATCGGGGCCAGTCTCCCTCGGTGTCGGGTCCGGCGGGACCGCGGGCGGGTCGTCCACCGTGGCTCGGAAGCGGCCGTCGGCGACGGTGGTGACGACGGTGTCGCCGGCGGCGAGATCGGCGGCGCGGCGCACGACTCGGCCGTCCGCCCGGCGTGTCACCGACCACCCCCGGGCCAGGGCGCGAGCGGGATCGTGGGCGACCACGCGGGCGGCGAGGGCCTCGAGCGCGGCCTCGGTGTGGCGCACCGAGCGGGGTGCGGCACGGCCCAGCACGGCGGTGGCGCCGGTGAGGTGCCGTTCGTGGGTGCGCAGGTGGGCCCGGCTGGCGGCGTCGATGCTCCCGGCCGCTCGTTCCACCCGGGCGGAGGCGGCGGCGACGGCGCTGGGGGCCCGCCGCCCGAGGTGCTCCGCGGTGCGGTCGAGGTGTCGGCTCTCGAGGGTCAGCAGGGCCTGGGCCGAGCGCGCCACCCGGCGGGCACGGTGCTCGTGGGCGGCGTGGCTCCGGGACAGGAGGTCGAACGATCGGAGGGCGACGTCGGCCCAGGCCGCCTCGGCGCGCTCGTGGGTGCGGCGGACGTGGGCCACCAGGGCGGCGGCGCAGGCCGTGGGCGTGCGCTCGCTGAGGTGGGCGACGAGGTCGGCCAGGCTCTGGTCGGTCTCGTGGCCGATGCCGGTGACCACGGGGACGTCGAGCGTGGCGATGGCTCGGGCCACCACCTCGTGGTCGAAGGTGGCCAGGTCGGTGCGGGCGCCGCCCCCACGCACGAGGGCGACGACGTCGACGCCCCAGGCCGCGGCCGTGCGCAGGGCGGCCGCCACCTGCTCGGCGGCCCCGACCCCCTGGACCCGTGCGTCGACGTGGAGCACCCTCCACGCCAGACCGCTGTCGGTGAGGGTCTGGAGGGCGTCGGCCTCGGCGGCGCTGCCGGCCGCGGTGACGAGCCCCACTCGGAGGGGCAGCGGTGGGATCTCCATGCGGCGGTTGCGATGCAAGAGGCCCTCGGTCTCGAGCACCTGCAGGACGCGGTCGCGCTCGCTGGCGAGCAGCCCCAGCGTGTACGTGGGGTCGATGCCCTGCATCTGCACCTGCAGTCGCCCCTTGGGTTCGTAGAGCTCCAGGCGCCCGGAGATCCGGATGCGCACCCCGTCCTCGATGCGGATGCTGCCGGCCCGGCGCAGGTGCAGGTTGACCCGGTCGCGGACCGACGACCACAACACCACCGGCACCGCGGCGGTCGGGGCGGCACCGTCGGCGGGCCGCTCGACGAGGTCGAAGTACACGTGGCCGCCCCGGCTGCGGGTCAGGCCGGCCACCTCGCCCTGGAGCCAGAAGCCCCCACCGAGGCGCTCCTCGAGGACGGTGGCCACCTCGCCCACCAGCTCGGCGACGGTGAAGGTGCGACCGCTCATGGGCCCAGCACCGTAGCGGGACGACCCCCGTCGAGCGCTCGCCGGGGCGCGGCCGCCGGGAGCTGGGCGGTGGGTGGCCCCCCGCCGCCCGGCGGCGTGCCTAGAGTCGGCCGTGATGTCGCTGCTCCGCCGCCCGCTCGCCCTCGTCGCCCTGCTCGCCGTGGTGGTGCTCGCCTCGAGCTGCTCGAGCGGAGGCGACGACGCCGCCGCCACGACCACCACCTCGACCTCGACGTCGTCGACGACCACCGTCGTCACCACCACGACGACCACGACCACGACGGTGCCCGAACCAACGACCGCGCCCCCCGCCCCTGCCCCTTCGGTCGTCCCTCCCGCTCCGCCCGCGCCCGGGGGTGCCGGCTCGGTGGATGTCTGCGTCGTCCTCGCCGAGGTGCTGCCCGTCCCCGACCTGATCCCCCGCGACGGCGTGAGCTGGCCCGACGAGAGGATGCGGGTGGAGATGGACGCCCGGCGTGACGCGGCGCTCTATGCCTCGGCCCAGCCGGGTGCCCCCGCGGCGCTGTCGGAGCCGCTCGTGGTGCTGGCCGACTTCACCGGGTGGCTGGCCGACGAGGTTCGGGGGACGTCGAGCGCGGCCGATGCCCGCCGGCGCATCGACACCTACCCGGCGCAGGGCGAGGTCGGTGCCGCCGCCAGCGAGGTCGATCGCTGGCGGGGCGTGAACTGCGCCTAGCCCCTCGCCCCGACCCGGCGACGTCTCGGCGGCCGGGCCGGGCGCTCGCCGCGGCCCGGTGTGGTCACTCCTGGACGAGCTCGATGAGGGTCCCGAGGGCGTCCTTGGGGTGGATGAACGCCACGGTGGTGCCACGGGAGCCCGGACGGGGTTCCTCGTCGAGGACACGGAAGCCCTGGCGCTTCACCGAGTCGAGGGCCTCGGCGCAGTCGGCCACCCGGTAGCCCACGTGGTGGATGCCCGGGCCGCCCTTCTTGTCGAGCCACTTGGCGACGGTGGAGTCCGGTCGGGTGGGGGTGAGGAGCTGCACGTAGCTCTCCGCCACCCGCAGGAGGGCCTCCTCGACCCCGTCGCTCTCGACCACCTCGCGGTGCTCGACGGTGGCGCCGAAGGTCTCGCGGTAGTAGTCGATGCCCTCGCCGAGGTCGGGCACGGCGATGGCGATGTGATCGATCTCGGTGAGCAGCGGCCGGGTGGCCCCCGACTGGGTGGACTGCACGCCGGGGTCCTCGTCTCCGGGGCGGCGGGTGGAGATGCTCATGGGGGTGCTCCTCGGGGGGTGGGGTCAGGCGCCGTGACGGCGGAAGGCGGTGATGCGATCTTCGCCGACCTGGGCGCGGAACTCGGGATCGTCGATGCCCAACCCCTCCTCGGGAGCCAGGCACAGCACCCCGATCTTGCCTTCGTGGAGGTTCTTGTGCACCTGGTAGGCGGCTTCGCCCGTCTCGGTGAGGGGGTAGACGGCCGACAGGATGGGTTGCACCTTGCCCTGCCGGATGAGCTCGTTGGCGGCCCAGGCCTCGGCGTAGTTGGCGAAGTGCGAGCTCACGATGCGCTTGAGCTTCATCCAGAGGTGGCGGTTGTCGTACTCGATCATGAAGCCGCTGGTGGCGGCACAGGTGACGATGGTGCCGCCCCGGGCGGCCACGAACACCGACGCCCCGAACGTCTGACGTCCCGGGTGCTCGAAGACGATGTCGACGTCGCGGCCGATCAGCCCCCGGATGTCCTTGCCGAGACGGCGCCACTCGGCTTCGTCCTGGGTGTGCTCGTCGGCCCAGAAGCGATAGCCGGCGGCCTTGCGGTCGATGACGGCTTCGCAACCGAGGTCACGCAGCAGCTCGGCCTTCTCGGGTGAGGAGACCACCCCGACGGGCGTCCCCCCGCCGTTGAGCACGTACTGCACCGCGTAGCCGCCGAGACCTCCGGTGGCCCCCCAGACGAGCACGGCGTCGCCCTGCTTCATGGCGGCGGCGTGCGGTGAGACCAGCATGCGGTAGCTGGTGGAGTTGCACAGGGCGTTGACGGCGGCCTCCTCCCAGGTGAGGTGGGCCGGCTTGGGCATCAGCTGGTTGGCCTTCACCACCGACAGGTCGGCCAGACCGCCGTAGTTGGTCTCGAAGCCCCAGATGCGCTGGTTGTCGCCGAGCATCGAGTCGTTGTGGCTCGACGGGTCCTGGTCGTCGACGTGGTTGCAGTGCACCACGACCTTGTCTCCCGGCTTCCACTTGCGCACCGCCGAGCCGACGCGCAGCACCACACCCGACGCGTCCGACCCCACGTTGTGGAAGTCCTGGTCGTGGCGCTTGCCCCAGTAGCTCTCCTTGCCGAGGCGCGTGAGGAACCCGAACGTGGGCAGCGGTTCGAAGATCGAGGTCCACACGGTGTTGAAGTTGATGGAGCTGGCCATCACCGCGATGACCGCCTCGTCGGGCGCCAGCTCCGGGCGCGCGATCTCCTGGACGTGTAGGGCGCGGCGGGGGTCCTTGTCGGCCGAGTCCATGCCCTCGAACATGGTCTGTTCGTCCTTGCGGACGACCACGGCCCGGTAGGACTCCGGCAGTTCCAGGGCGGCGAACTCCTCGGAGGAGGCACCGGCCGAGATGGCGTCGAGGATGGGCTGCATGGCGGCAAGGTAGCGGCGTCCCGGGTCGCCGTGCCAGGAAGCTGACGCGGTCGTCACCGAAGGGCCTCCGGGAGGCCCCACCCGGTCCGCACATCAACCGACCACCCTGGGTAGTGTGAGCATGCCCGTCACGCACAGCGTTCGGCTCGTGCGGCGCGAGGAGGCACTGATGGGCCCCACCCCCGACGACATCGATGCCACCGCCCTGCTGGCGCGGGCGCGGGCCGAGGCCGACGCCATCATCGGGCGCGCCGAGGTGGAGGCCGCGGCCACGCGAGCCCGGGCCCAGGCCGATGCCGATGCGCTCGTCGCCCGCGCTCGGGTGGAGGCCGCCGAGGCCGAGGCGCTGGCCCGCCACGAACGGGAGCGGGCCGCCGACCTCGTCGCCGAGGCCGAGCGTCAGGCCCGCGAGCTCACGGCCGAGGCCGAGCAGGTGCGACGGTCGGCCGACGGGACACTCGGTCGCCTCGTCGCCGCCCGACGCGAGCTCGAGACCACCATCGAACAGCTCGCCTCGTCGCCCAACGCCCTCGTCGACCTCACCGCCGACCTCGATGCGGCCGCCGGTCCCGCCGACCTCGATGCGGCCGTCGATCCGGTCGACCTCTCCCCCCAAGGGGGCAACCACGGCGACGGGCGCGTGGTGCCTCTGGGGGGCAGTGGTCGATCGGCTGATGCCGGGGCGCCCTCCATCTCCGAGCCGCCGATGGCCGATCCGAGGGCAGGCGGCGGCGACCCCGTCGGTCGCATGGTGCGAGCCGCCGTCGGCCGGGCGGCCCGGGCGGCCGCCGACGCGCCGTCGTGGCCCGGCGACCCGGCCGGCCAGCGCGAGGCCCTGCGCGCCAACCGACGCGATCTGGGTTGATCCCGGCGTGTCGTCGGGGTCCCGAGCCGCCGTCGACCGTCTCGCCGGGGGGCGTTGCGCTGGCTGACCCCGGCCCCGCGTCCCTACACTGACGACCCTGTCACCCTCGGGAGGGAACCCATGGCTGGATCCGTCATCCTCACGGGCGCACGTACGCCCATCGGCAAGCTCTCCGGCGCCCTCGCCGGCTTCCAGGGCACCGACCTCGGTGGCATCGCCATCAAGGCCGCACTCGAGCGGGCCGGCATCTCCGGCGACCAGGTCGACGCCGTGCTCATGGGCCAGGTGCTGCTCGCCGGCGCCGGCCAGCTCACCGCCCGCCAGGCGGCCATCGCCGGTGGGGTCCCCCTCGAGGTTCCCGCCACCACCATCAACAAGGTCTGCCTCTCTGGTCTCAACGCCGTGCACGTGGCCGACATGATGATCCAGACGGGCGAAGCCGAGATCGTGGTGGCCGGCGGCATGGAGTCGATGACCAACGCCCCCTACCTGCTGCCGGGCGCCCGTCAGGGCTACCGCCTGGGCGATGCCTCCGTCGTCGACTCGATGATGTACGACGGGCTGTTCTGCGCCATCGACCAGTGCGCCATGGGGGCGGGCACCGAGAAGTACGCGGCCAGCGCCGGGATCTCCCGCGAGGCCCAGGACGAGCTCGCCGCCCTCAGCCACGAGCGGGCGGCCAAGGCCCAGAAGGACGGCCTGTTCGACGACGAGATCACGCCGGTCGAGATCCCCCAGCGCAAGGGCGACCCGGTGGTGTTCCGCGAGGACGAAGGGGTGCGACCCGGCACCACCGCCGAGAGCCTGGGTGCCCTGCGACCCGCCTTCGACAAGGCCGGCAACATCACGGCCGGCAACGCCTCGCAGATCTCCGACGGGGGTTCGGCCATGGTCGTGTGCTCCGAAGCCGTCGCCGAACGCCTCGGCGTGACGCCGCTCGGTCGCATCCTCGGCTTCGGGCAGGTCGCCGGTCCTGATGCGTCGTTGCTCAACCAGCCCGCCAACGCCATCAACAAGGCCCTGGCCCGGGCCGGCATGAACGTGGGCGATCTCGACCTGTTCGAGCTCAACGAGGCCTTCGCCGCCGTCGGCATCGCCTCCATGGACACCCTCGGCATCACCAACGAGGTCACCAACATCAACGGCGGGGCCATCGCCCTCGGCCACCCCATCGGGATGTCGGGCAACCGGGTGCTGCTGCACCTGCTCATGGAGCTCCAGCGGCGTGGTGGCGGCAAGGGCGCGGCGGCCCTCTGCGGCGGCGGCGGCCAGGGCGACGCCCTGCTCGTCGAGACGGTCGCCTGACCCAGCCGCCCAGGGCGGTCGGCCCGACGGTGTCACCGCGCGGCGAGGGTCCGGGCCATCGAGTCGGGCCTTCGTCGCACGCGCCGCCCGGTCGTCGTGGTGGGAGGGCTACTCGACGGCGCGTCGGCCCTCGAGGGCGCGGCCGAGGGTGAGCTCGTCGGCGTACTCGAGATCGCCGCCGACCGGAAGGCCGCTGGCGATGCGGGTGACGGCGAGGCCGAGGGGCTTGAGGAGCCGACCCAGGTACATGGCGGTGGCCTCGCCTTCGATGTTCGGGTTGGTGCACAGGATCACCTCGGTGATCCCCTCGGGCTCGAGGCGAGCCAGCAGCTCCTTGACGCGCAGCTGGTCCGGGCCGATGCCCTCGATGGGGCTGATGGCGCCCTGCAGCACGTGGTAGCGGCCCTTGTACTCGCCGGTCTTCTCGACGGCCACGATGTCGCGGGACTCCTCGACCACGCACACCAGGCCGGCCTCCCGTCGGGGGTCGTTGCAGATGCCGCACTCGGCGCCTTCGGCGATGTTGAAGCACCGGGTGCAGAACGTGACCCGTTCCTTGGCCACGGTGATGGCCCGGGCCAGGCGGGCGGCGTCGTCGGGCGACACCTTGAGCAGGTGGAAGGCGATGCGCTGGGCGGACTTGGGTCCGACCCCCGGCAGGCGGCCCAGTTCGTCGATGAGGTCCTGGACGGGTCCGGCGTAGACGCTCACGAGCCGGTCGAGCCCTCGCCACCGGTCGTGTGGTCGTCGTCGTCCCCGTCGGCGTCGGTGGCGTCGGTCTCGATCACGCCGCCGAGCAGGGCGCCCATGTCGAGGTCGGCGGGCCCGCCCGCTCCGGCCGTGCCACCCAGGCCGCCGAGGCCGCCGAGGGCGCCCATGTCGAGGCCGCCGAGGGAGCTCTGCTGCATCTCGCCGACCTGGCCCATGGCGTCCTGCAGCGCCGCCAGCACGAGGTCCTCCAGCATCTCCACGTCGTCGGGGTCGACGGCATCGGGGCGGATCGAGACCGAGCGGAACTCGAGGCCTCCCGTGACGGTCACGGTGACGGCACCGCCGCCGGCGTGGCCGGTCACCTCCGCGTCGGCGGCGGCGGCCTGGGCCTCGAGGAGCTGCTGTTGCATCTCCATGGCCTGGCCGAGGATGGCGTTGAGGTCGAGGGAGTCGTTCACGTCGGGGCTCCTGGTCTGGGTGGGTGGGGGGCTCAGAGGAGCTGGTCGGTGCCGTCGTCGACGAGCTCGGCGCCGGGGAACACCGAGGTGACTCGGTCGAGGCCGGTGTCGGCCACGTCGTCGGCATCGGCCAGTTGGCTCACGTCGATGTCGTCGTCGGCCTCGGTGTGGTCGGGGGTGCTGCGCGACGGCGCCCCGGGTGTCGGGGGGGCTTCGGCGTGCTCGTCGACGACGAGACGGACCGGGACCGCGGTGCCGAAGTGGGCCGCCAAGGCGGTCTCGACGTCCGGGCGGCACTCCTCGCAGCGCTGGGCGTGCACCGCGTTGGGCAGCCCGAACACGGCGACGCCGTCCTCGACCGTGACCCACCGGCCGCCCGCGAAGCGCACCTTGGCCTTCTGGGGGAGCGAACTCAGCACGGTGTCGCCCCACGCGATGGTGAGCATGTCGCGGTCGGGCAGGGCCTGGCCCGACGGGGGCGTGGTGGTGGCCGCGGTAGGCGCGTCGGCGGGCGGGTCGGCCGACGGCGGACCGGGTGCAGCGGACGGCGGCGTCGGAGCCGGCGTGCGGTCGGGCCGGGGGGACGGCGCGGGAGCCCCGGGGGCACGGCGGGACGGGGGTCCGGGGCGCCGGGGCGGAGGGGAGGGGGGTCGCTCGGTGGCGACCGGGTCGGCCGGTGCGGGCGGGCGAGCAGGTGCCCCCTCGGCGCCGCGGGCCCGGGCCAGCTGCTCGCGGGCCACGTCGCCCGGTCGTCCTCCCGCACCGGACCGCGGCCCGGGGCCGGTGGGGGCGGTCGGCCCGTCGTCCTCGTTCTCGGGCTCGGCCTCGGCGGGAGACGCCGAGGTGGACGGGGCTGCGGGCGCGGCGGCGCTGGCGGGCGCCGGATCCGGAGCGGGTGTGGCGTCCGAGGCGGGGGCTGCTGACGGCGCCGGTCTGCGAGGGGCGGCCGGCGCGGCGACCGTGCCGCCCTCGGCGAGGGCCCGTTCGAGACGGGTGAGCCGTTCGGCGAGCGCCGCGGGGGAGGTGTCGGCGTCGGCCCGGGTGAGACGGACGAGGGCGACCTCGAGCGGGATGCGCGGGTCGAGGGCGTCCTGGATACCGACGAAGGCGTCGCCGAGGACCTCGAGCGCCCGGGTGGCACCGGCGGCTCCGAGGCGTTCGGCGTGGTCGTGGCAGCGTTGTTGGTCGGCCTCGGTGAGGCGGGACAGGTCGGCCCGCACCGCGGCGAGGAACACGTCGCGCAGGCGGGCGATGAGCGACTCACCGAGGACCCGGGGGCTGCGGCCGCGGGCCAGCGCGGCGTCGACGGCGACGAGCGCCCGTGCGGTGTCGCGGTCGCAGAGCGCCTCGACCAGCTCGTCGAGGGCGTCGGCCTCGTCGGGCACCCCGCCGGCGGCCACGACGCGGTCGAGCGCCGAGAGGGTGTCGCGGGCCGACCCGCCACCGGCGCGCAGCACGTAGGCCTTGCCCACCTCGTCGACGTCGAGGCCGGCGTCGGCGACGACGTCGTCGACCAGCGACTCGAGGTCGGTGGCCGGCAGCAGGTGCACCTCGAAGTGCTGGGTGCGGCTGCGGATGGTGGGCAGCACCTTCTGCGGATCGGTGGTGGCCAGCACGAACACCACGTGCTCGGGCGGCTCCTCGAGGGTCTTGAGCAAGGCGTTCGACGCCGCGCTCGAGAGCATGTGGACCTCGTCGAGGATGTACACCTTGGTGCGCCCCGGGGTGCCCAGCGACGCCTTGGCGATGAGCTCTCGCACGGCTTCCACGCCGTTGTTGGAGGCGGCGTCGAGCTCGTGGACGTCGAAGCTGGTGCCGGCCTCGATGGCCACGCACGACGGGCACTCGCAGCACGGCTCGCCGTCGACCGGGTTCTCGCAGTTGAGGACCTTGGCCAGGATGCGAGCGGTGGAGGTCTTGCCCGTGCCCCGGGGGCCGCTGAGCAGGTAGGCGTGGCCCACACGGTCTTCGCGCACGGCGTTGCGCAGGGCCGAGACCAGGTGCTGCTGGCCGCGCACCTCGGCGAAGCGGCGGGGACGGTAGCGACGGTAGAGCGACTGGTACGACATCGGGATCCGAGCCTACCGATCGTCGGTGACGGCGCCCTCCGGATCCCGGGCTCACCGGCGGCGGATCGGCCCGGGGTCTGGCGGGGAGAGGCCCGGGCGCGGCCGGGCCCGCTCCCCCGTGTGACGGTCAGGCGACCTGCGGCACATCGAAGGTCCCGCTGAGAGCTGCTGCCTTCCGGCCCTGACTCGGTTCACAGGCTTCGATTGCACAGGACCCGACCGCCACACGCGAGAGCGGGCCTTGCGACACGATACCCTCATCGCTGCGATCGTCCGCCCGGCTCCCCGGGCGGGTGGCACCTGGAGGGGTGCGAGAGCGGCCGAATCGGCACGCTTGGAAAGCGTGTGTGGGGAAACTCACCGTGGGTTCGAATCCCACTCCCTCCGCCGGAACCCGCCTCGACGAGGCGGGTTCTTCGCGTCCGGCGCCGGGCGATGTGGACCATGATGGCGCCATGGACTTCCTCTCCGCCTCGCTCCAGCTGGCCGCCGTCGAACGTCTCGACGTGGCCGACATGGAGCTCCTGGTGCGCCTCGAGAACAGCGGGGTGGCGTTCTACGACGTGCTCGCCGACCGCATCGGCGACGAGGAGGCCGCGGTGCTCCTGCGGCGCAACGGCCGGGAGGAAGCGGGCCACGCCCGCCGGGTCCTGCGGGCCCTCGAGCTGAAGGTGGGCGAGGGCTACGAGGCCCCGCCGGAGCTGTCCGAGCCCCTCCAGATCGACCTCCCCGATCCCATCGATCCGGCCATGCTGCCGCTCATCGTGGCCGGCGAGATCGACGGCGACGCCGGCTACCAGGGGTGGGCCGACCACGAGGACGACCCGGAGGTGGCCCGGCTGCTGCGCCTCAACGGGCGCGAGGAGACCAAGCATGCCGATCGGCTGCGTGAGGTCATGGCCATCCTCGAGTCCCGGACGCCCTGAGGGCTCCGTCGTCCGCCGTGCCCCCCACCGACGACGACCTGATGGGCCTGGCCCTCGCCGAGGCGCAGCGCTCCCTCGCCCACGGTGACGTGCCGGTGGGTGCGCTGGTGGTGGTCGACGGTGCGGTGGTCGCGGCGCGCCACAACGAGCGGGAGCTCCTCGGCGATCCCACCGCCCACGCCGAGGTCCTGGCGCTTCGCGACGCCGCCGAGGCCCTGGGCCGGTGGCGGCTCTCCGACGCCACCCTCGTGGTGACCCTCGAACCGTGCGCCATGTGCGCCGGGGCCCTGGTCAACGCTCGCATCGGCCGGCTGGTGTTCGGTGCTCGTGACCTGAAGGCGGGGGCCTGCGGCTCGCTCTACCACCTCGGCAGCGATCCCCGGCTGAACCACGAGTTCGCCACCACCATCGACGTGCGCGCCGCCGAGTGCGCGGCGTTGCTCACGGCGTTCTTCGCCGAGCGCCGCTGAGCCTTCACGTCGATCCCGCCCCGCCGTCCTGCGACCGCTGGTCCGGGTGCCCCCGCCGCCTGGGTGGACGGGTCGGATGCGGAGCGAACCGGTTTCGACCGGTCCCGACGGGCGCCGCTAGTGTCGACGGCGGAGAGTTGCCAGAGCGGACGAATGGGGCGGCCTCGAAAGCCGTTGTGGCCTTCGGGTCACCGTGGGTTCGAATCCCACACTCTCCGCCACTCAACGCCTCGACCACGCGCCCGCCCGGTGGCGTGGTCCGGGTCAGCCCGCCGTAGCCTGGCGGGTCTCATGCACCAGTCCCCCCACATGCTGATGGGCTCGGACCCCGACCGGGTCAAGGGCGTCAAGCTCGGCCGCCGCACCATGCGCCGGGTCCTCTCGTTCGCCCGGCCCTACACGGGCGCCATCGTCGGGTTCATCGGCGTCATCGTCGTGCAGGCCCTGCTCGAGCTGGTGCCGCCGTTGCTGCTGCGGCGCATCATCGACCAGGCCATCCCCGAGGGCGACCGCAGCGCCCTGCACCTGCTGGCGGCCCTCATCGTCGGAGCCGCCCTCACCGCGGCCGCCTTGTCGTTCGTCGAACGTTGGTACTCGGCCCGCATCGGCGAGGGGGTCATCTACGACCTGCGGGTGAAGCTCTTCGACCACGTGTCGGCCATGCCGATCGCCTTCTTCACCCGCACCCAGACCGGTGCGCTGATGAGTCGACTCAACAACGATGTCATCGGTGCCCAGCGCGCCGTCACCACCACGCTCGGGTCGGTGGTGTCCAACGTCATCGTGCTCGTCACCACGCTGGCGGCCATGTTGGCCCTCGAATGGCGCCTCACGCTGATGACCCTCGTCGTCCTCCCGATCTTCATCATCCCGGCCAAACGGGTCGGCCGGCGCCTCTCGGCCATGACCCGGGAGGGGTTCGACCTCAACGCCTCGATGAACACCACCATGACCGAGCGCTTCAACGTGTCGGGTGCCCTGCTGGTCAAGCTCTTCGGGCATCGCTCGCGCGAGTCGACGGAGTTCTCGTCGCGCGCCGGGAGGGTGCGCGACATCGGCATCCGCAGCGCCATGTACGGGCGCACGTTCTTCATCGCGCTCACGCTCGTGGGGGCCATCGGCACGGCCCTCGTCTACTGGTTCGGCGGCCAACTGGTCATCAGCGGCACCATCACGCTGGGCACCATGGTCGCCCTCGCCGCGTTGGTCGCTCGCATCTACGCCCCGCTCACGGGGCTCTCCAACGCCCGGGTCGACGTGATGACCGCCCTCGTGTCGTTCGACCGGGTCTTCGAGGTGCTCGACCTGCCCAACCCCATCACCGATCGCGACGGGGCGGTGGCCCTCGAGGCCCCCAAGGGAGGCATCGAGTTCGACCACGTCTCGTTCCGGTACCCGGCCGCCAGCCAGGTGTCGTTGGCGTCGCTCGAGGCCCCGGGCACGGACCTCGACGACCAGGTCGGTGTCGAGGTGCTCCACGACGTCACCGTCAGCGTCGAACCGGGCCAGCTGGTCGCCCTGGTGGGCCCCTCGGGCGCGGGCAAGACGACGCTCAGCTCGCTGGTGCCCCGCCTGTACGACGTGACCGGCGGTGCCGTGCGCATCGACGGCCACGACGTTCGCGACCTCACCCTCGACTCGCTGCGCGACGCGGTCGGGGTGGTCAGCCAGGACCCGCACCTCTTCCACGACACGGTGGCCTCCAACCTGCGCTACGCGCGTCCCGACGCCACCGACGCCGAGCTGATCGGCGCCTGCCGGGCGGCCCAGATCCACGAGGTCATCACCGCCCTGCCCGAGGGCTACGACACCGTCGTCGGCGAGCGGGGCTACCGGCTGTCCGGCGGCGAGAAGCAACGCCTCGCCATCGCCCGGATGCTGGTGAAGGACCCAGCGGTGGTGGTGCTCGACGAGGCCACCAGCCACCTCGACAGCGAGAACGAGTCGCTCGTGCAACAGGCGCTGGCCACCGCGCTCGAGGGTCGCACCGCCCTCGTGATCGCCCATCGCCTGTCCACCATCCGCAGCGCCGACAAGATCCTGGTGATCGACCGTGGGCGCCTGGTGGAGTCCGGGCGCCATGAGGAGCTGCTCGCCGCCGAGGGCCTCTACGCCGAGCTGTACCGCACGCTGGTCCGCGGCGACGTCGGCGACCTCATCGTCTGAACTCCGGTCAGCCTCGGTCGAGGCGGGAGCGGCCGGTCGGGACCTCCACCACGAGAGAACCGGCGGCCGACGACAACCGTTCGGGTGCCTCGGCGGCCATCAGGCCCGGTGGTCGGGGTGGCGACCCCGCCCGGGCGGCGTCGTCGGCGATGCGACCCAGGGCGATGACCTCGTCGAACAGCCGCCGGGCGTCGGGGCCGAGCAACGCCAGGTCGTCGGACACCAACGCCATGCCTCCCGACACGCCGACGGCGTGGGCCCAGGTGGTGGCCGCCGTCTCACCGAGGGCGGTGTGGTCGGTGCGCAACATCACGCAGTCGGGGTCGTTGAGCCAGAGTCGGCGGTGCATGGAGCTGCGAGCCGCGGTGTTGCGCCAGGCGTTGGCCGTGGAGGGTTGGCTCTCGACGTAGCCGGCCAGCGGCTCGGTGGCGGGTTCGACCGGCCAGGAGGGGGCGACGTCGGCACCGATGCGGTTGCCGTCGACGACCCCCACCACGTGGGCCAGCGGCGCTCCGCAGCCCAGGAGGAAGGCCCCCTCGTCGGGGGCGGCGATCCGGGCCGCCCGGTCGGCGCCGGCGCGGACGGCGTCGAACCCGGCGCGCACCCGCTGGGCGGGGGTCAGGGAGCGGTCGTGCCAGACGCCGTCGAAGGAAGGGCTGAACGTGAAGTCCAGCTTCAGGTAGGTGAAGCCCGCGTGCACGAGCGTGGCGGCCACCGCCTCGAGGTGGGCCAGCACCTCCGGATGGCTGGTGTCGAGGCCGTACATGAACCCGTCGAGGCCGCCGCCCCACGGCGGGTTGAACATGGTGATGAGCGGGGAGCCGTCGGGGAACCGGGCCAGCCAGTCGGGATGGGTCGTGGCCACCTCTGAGTCGGGGGCGGCGAGGAACGGCGCCAGCCAGATGCCGGGGCGGTGCCCCGCATCCCGGATGCGGGCGGCCATGGCCTCGAGGCCGCTGGGGAAGCGGTCGTTGGTGACCAGCCAGTCGCCGATGGCGCGCTGGTGGCCGTCGTCGACCTGCACGACGTCGAAGGGCCAGTCGCCTGCCCGGTCGAGGTTGGCCACGATGTCGCCTTCGGTGACGTCGTGGAAGTACTGGTACCAGCTGCACCACCCGACTTGGAAGGGCGCGTCCGTGCGGGCCCCGCCGACGCGGCCGGCGAGGCGGGCCCAGGCCGCCAGCAGGTCCTCGGCCGGGAGGCCGGCGGCGACCACCAGGTCGTGGAACGAGCGGACCTCGTCGGGGCCGAGCACCAGGTCGCCGAGGAAGGCCTCGCACCACAGCTCGGGGTCGGCCTCGCCGGACCGGAGCCGGAAGGTGGTGTCGTGCTCGGTGCCGCCGTCGGCTCCGACGAGCACCGCCTCTCCACGGCTGTCGGCCAGCACCGTCACCCACTCGGAGCGCAGCTCCTGGGGGTCGTCGACGACGCTCTGGTCGGCCTGGTGCACCCCCCGGACCAGCTCGAGCGAACCGGCGGCCAGCGACGGGTCGCGGTCACGGCCGAAGACGGCGGTGCCGCACGGGCTCCACGACTGGTAGCCGTGGCGGAACATCCGCACGGGGCCGACGACGTCGACGAGACGGAACACGAGGGCGGCGCGCCGCACGGCCCGGGGTGCGCCGGCGTCCTCGACGATGCGCCAGCTCCAGCGCTCGCCCTCGGCCCCGGACGGCAACAGCTCCGCCGGCCACGGTGCCGGGCCGGAGAGCGACGTGGCCAGACCCTCGAGCCCGCCGCCGGGCCCGCCCGGACCGCTGAGGCGCACCCGCCCGGCGCCGGGCACCTCGATGCGGTCGACGACCAGGCGCACCGGGTCAGCCTCCGGCGGCGAGCAGGGGTCGGAGTCGGGGGAGCAGCTCGGCGCCGAGCACCTCGATCTGCTCGTGGGCCCGTTCGGCGGCGATGCCGGGGGCGTGGATGCGCAGGTTCAGGGCGTCGCTGCCGGACTCGTGGACGGCGGTGGCCAGCTCCTGAGCGATGGCCGCGGGGTCGTCGCCGGTCATCCAGCCCGATCCCTCCCAGTGGCTCTGGCGTTCGGCGGGCGTGTAGCCCTGGTACACCTCGAACTGGGCGGCGAACGCCTCCTCGGGAGGCTCGCCGATCCACACCCGACGCAGCAGCACCCGAGGGGCGGTGCCGCCGGCGGCGCGGTGCTCGTCGGAGAGGCGGCGCAGGCGGCTCAGCACGCTGGCTCCGTCGTAGAGGACGCCGGCGCCGACCGACGCCGCCCGTCGGGCGGCGGCGGGGCTCATGGCGGTGGTGAGCATCGGGATGCGGCGGCCGTCGGCGGCGAGGCCGGCGAGCGCTCGGTCGCCCTCCAGCACACCCAGGTCGGCGCCTCGCAGCATCGCCGCCAGGCGGGGGAGGTCGGCCTTGAACCGGGGCACGGCCTCGGACAGCTCCATGTCCACGACGGTGAAGTCCAACTCGAGCGACCCGGGCCCCACCCCCAGCCCCACCCGGCCGGGGAAGCGGGCGTCGAGCCAGGCCACCTCCTCGGCCAGCAGGCCGACCGGGCGCAGCGGCATGAGCAGCGGGCACGGGGCGGCCCACCCGTCGTCCATGGCGGCCAACTGGAAGCCGGTGACCTGGAGCGGGTTGGGGAGGTAGCCGGCGAAGCCGCCGTGGTGCTCGCTGGTCATGACGCCGTCGAAGCCGACGTCGATGGCCCGCGCCGCCATGGCGCACAGGTGCTCGACGATCGCCGGGGCGTCGAGCTCGTTGTGGGGGTAGAGCCGCAGCGAGATCGAGCCGGGCGCGAACGGTGGGGTGGTCGTCATCGGGGGCGAGGCTAGTGATCCGGTCCCCGGTCGGCCGGCGTCCCACGCTGGGCTGTCCTGTCGTGGAGGGTCCCACCCTGGGCTGTCGTGGAGGGTCCCACCCTGGGCTGTCGTGGAGGGTCCCACCCTGGGCTGTCGTGGAGGGTCCCACCCTGGGCTGTCGTGGAGGGTCCCACCCTGGGCTCCGCTCTAGCGTTGGCCCATGGCCGACCTGTCCTCCTCCCCACCCTCCGGCGACGACCCCGAGGCCCTGGTGCGCGCGCTGTGGGCCCACGACCAGATCCGGGCCCTGGCCTCCCGCTACGCGGTGGCCATCGACGCGCGGGACATCGAGGGACTGGTCGCCCTCTTCGTCGACGACGTGCAGGTGGGTCGCCGGCGCACGGGTCGCGAGGCGCTGGCCGAGTCGTTCCGGGCGTCGCTGGGCGCCATCGGTCCGTCGATGCTCCATGTCACCAGCCAGGTCGTCGACCTCGTCGACGCCGACCACGCCACCGGCAGCGTGTACTGCCTGGCCGACGTGGTCGAGGACCACCGCATGATCCGTCAGGCCATCCTCTACCGCGACACGTACGAGCGCCGTGACGGCCGTTGGTTCTTCGTGCGGCGCATCCACGAGCTCTTCTACGGGGTCCCCCGCGACGAGAACCCGCTCGACCAGTCGCCGGCCAACTGGCCCGAGCGGTCGTGGGGGAGGGGCACGGTGCCGGAGAGCTGGCCCTCCTGGGGTCGCTTCTGGGCCGGATCCGGCGACTGAACGCACCGGCCCGCTCCGGTGGGCACCGGGCCTCCGGGTGGGCCTACCCTCGGGCCCGTGACTGCGACCGATGTGACCAACGACGCCGCCCAGGTGCAGGACCTGATCGACCGCCTGCTCGGCGAGAACGATCCCAAGGGCGATCCGGTGGCGTTCCTCGGAGCCCAGTTCGACCTCGGCCTGGCCTGGGTCAACTTCCCGGTGGGCAAGGGCGGCCTCGGGCTCGCGCCCCAGCACCAGAAGCAGATCGACGAGGCCATCGCCGCCGCCGGCGGGCCCAACGCCTGGGCCCGCAACCCCATCGGGCACGGCATGGGTGCCCCCACGGTGCTGAGCCACGGCGCCGACGAGCTGAGCGACCGCTACCTGCGCCCGCTGTTCACCGGCGAGGAGATCTGGTGCCAGCTCTTCAGCGAGCCCGGCGCCGGCTCCGACGTGGCCTCCCTGTCGACCCGAGCGGTGCGCGACGGCGACGAGTGGGTCGTGAACGGCCAGAAGGTGTGGACCACCCTGGCGCACGTCTCCCGCTACGGCATGCTGCTGGCCCGCACCGACCCCGACGCGGTCAAGCACAAGGGCATGACCTACTTCGTCGTCGACATGCACGCCCCCGGCGTCGACGTCCGCCCGTTGCGCCAGATGACCGGCGACGCCGAGTTCAACGAGGTGTACTTCACCGACGTGCGGATCCCCGACTCGCATCGCCTCGGCGAGGTGGGTGAGGGCTGGCGGGTGTCGCTCACCACGCTGATGAACGAGCGGGTCTCCCTCGGCGGTGGCACCCCGCCGCGGGGCAGCGGCACCATCGCCGAGGCGGTGGCCATGTGGCACAAGTACGGCGGGGGTCCGGTCGAGCGTGACCAGCTCGTCGACCTCTGGATCCGGGCCGAGGCGTTGCGCCTCACCAACATGCGGGCGGCGGCCGCCCGACGGGTGGGTACGCCGGGGCCGGAGGGCTCGATCGGCAAGATGATGTCGGCCGAGCTCAACCAGGAGATCTACGCCTTCGCCCTCGGTCTCATGGGCGCCGAAGGGATGCTCTACAGCAGCTACGACGTGGGTCGCGGGGGAGCGTTCCGAACCACGCAGGCGCGGTTCCTGCGCAGCCGGGCCAACACCATCGAGGGCGGGACCTCCGAGGTCATGCGCAACATCCTCGGCGAGCGCATCCTCGGCCTCCCCGGCGACGTCCGCGTCGACAAGGACCGCCCCTGGAGCGACGTGCCCCGCTCCTGACCGCGCCGGGGGCCTGCGCAGTAGCGTCGGCGCATGGCTGATCACGTGGTGGACAAGGTCGTCGTCGTCACCGGGGCCGGCAGCGGCTTCGGTCGCCTGGTGGCCGAGATGGTCTCGGCCCGCGGCGGGCGCGTGGTCGCCGCCGACGTCGATGTCGCCGCCGTCACGGCCACGGTGGAGGCCATCCGCGCCCAGGGGGGCGAGGCCCGGGCGGTCGCCGCCGACGTCACCGACCTCGGCCAGATGAAGGCGCTCGCCCGTGAGGCGGTCGACTCCTATGGCCACATCGACGTGATGGTCAACAACGCCGGCATCATGCCGCTCGCCTTCTACGCCGACCACGCCCAGGCCGCCGGGGCCTGGGACCGGTGCATCGACGTGAACCTCAAGGGCGTGCTGCACGGCATCATCGCCGTGCACGACCAGATGCTCGAGCAGGGCCACGGCCACGTCGTCAACATCTCGTCGATCTACGGCAACACCCCCACCGTCGGCGCCGCCGTGTACGCCGCCACCAAGGCCGCGGTCAACGTGCTCGGCGAGGCGCTGCGGGCCGAGTCCCAGGGGCGGATCAAGGTCACCACGGTCAAGCCCACCGGCGTGCCCGGCACCGGTCTCGGCGGTTCCATCGTCAACGGCGCCGCGGTGGTCGGGCTGCTTGGCCAGAACGCCGACAGCTACTGGGGCCACATCGGCCAGATGATGGAGGGCGCTCTGCCCGCCGAGATGACCGACCCCGACGACATCCGTTACTGGGCGATCAGCCCCGAGGAGCTCGCCCGCCAGGTGGTCTGGGTCATCGACCAGCCCTGGGGCATCTCCATCAGCGACGTCACCGTGCGCGCCTCGGGCGAGGAGTTCCTTTTCTGAGCCCTCGTCCGATTGCCGGCCCACAGCGCACGCCGGCGACGCTCCGGCGGTACGGCGCGTTCGCCGAGCGGCTCAGCGCATCGCCGTCGACACTCGTCCGGCGGTGATCGACGTGTCGGGAGCGAGCGCTGGAGGTCGGCTGTCCGTTGTCGTGTGCCACGACACCTCGCCTCGGGCGAACCCGTCCACTCCGTCTGGCTCGTAGGTGTAGGTGACGCCCCAGCGGGCCTCACCCTCTTCGGCGTTGCCCGTCGGTTCGATCGCGCCGTCGGCGCCGACCCAGGGTCCGAAGAGGGCGGCGATCTCATCGTCCCCCGGAGGAGGCGTGTACGTCGCACCGGCGCCGGCCGCCCGACGGAGCTCAGCGAGGGCGGTGTCGAACCGTTCGGCGACGACGTAGGTGACCAGGTCGATGGGGGGTGTGTCCGAGGACGCGTCGACCTGCACCCATTCGGCGTCGTCGAGTGCGGACGGTGCTTCGTCGAGCAGCCAAGGGAGGCGGTACCAGCGGAGGTCGCCGTCGACAACGACCTCGGTGACACCTGCGGAGTCGATCGTGTCCGAACCGGATGGCGGGTCGACGAAACCGTTGATCCCCGCACCGACCATCATCGGGATCAGGTCGGCGTAGTCCCCGCCGTCGGAGCCGAGCAACGGGACGCCGTTCATCGTGTACGACGCCCACCCTTCGCCCACGGTGCCGCTGACCTCGACCCTCACCCCGTACCCATCGCCGACGTAGGACGTCGTCCAGGTGAACTCGATCGCCGCCGCGACGGCTGGCGTCGAGGGCGGGGGCGTCGTCGAGGCATCGGTCTCGGACGTGGGGGGAGGAGCGTCGGCCGTCGCGGGTCCGCCCGACTCGCCCCCTCCGCACGAAGCCAGCGCGAGAGTGGCCCCCACCATCCAGGCGAGCACTCTCGGCGCCCGTTCGATCGGTGTCCTGCCGGGCAGTCCCACCGACGGATGATGCCGGATCCTCGGTGGGGACACCAGCGCCACAGGAGGTTCGGCACCGACGTTGGTGGCGCGCGCTCGGATCAGATCCTGGGCCAGGGTCTCGGTGTCGATTCGACCGCCGGCGAGGAGCTCCTCTTCTGAGCGGGTCGGGCTCGACCGGACCCAGCGATCCTCGACGTGACCGGGGGTTGATCTCGATCCTTCGCCCCTCCCGGCAGGGACCGACCTGATCGGGGGCCGGAGCGGCGCATGCGCTCTCATCGCACGGATGACTACGATCCCCGGCTCATGAACGGCGATCCCGGGGGGCCGACCCTGGCGGTGGGCGATGAGAGCCGTTCCGTTTCGGCGAGAGGAGCGGGCTCCCCCATTCGGTACCACCGACTGTTCGGCGGGCTCGAAGTCCGTGTGGACGGGCAGGTGGTCGAACTCGGCCCTCCCAAGCAGCGCTCGGTGCTGGCCGTACTCCTGCTCGAAGCCGGCAGGGTCGTCGCCTCTGATCGCCTCGTCGAACTGCTCTGGGACGACTCTCCGAAGGCGCGGGTGTCGTTGCAGACCTATGTGTCGAACCTCCGCCGGGCGCTCGAACCCGACCGTCGGCCGCGACAGGCGGCCAAGGTGCTGCGGACGCAGGCCCCCGGGTACAGCCTCGATGTGAGTCGGCGCGAGGTCGACGTCTTGCACTTCGAGGATCTCGTGGCCAACGGCCGAACCCGTCTCCGCACCGGCGACCCGGCGGGCGCCGTAGCAGCTCTCGATCAAGCCCTGGCCCTGTGGACCGGTCCGCCGCTGCCCGAGTTCGCCCACGAGCCGTTCGTGGTGGAGGCGACCGCCCGCCTCTCGTCGAGGCGCCTTGCCGCGTTGGCCCTCGCCGCGCAGGCTCGTCTCGGTCTCGGCCACCACATCGAGGTCGTGGGCATGCTGGAGTCGGCTGTCGCCGAGTACCCGCTCGACGAGCACCTCCACACCCTCCTTGCTCTCGGTCTGTACCGGTCCGGCCGACAGGCCGAGGCCTTGCGTGTGGTTGAGCGAGTTCGGCGAGCGCTGGCGAACACGGCCGGTCTCGACCCCGGCCCGGAGTTGCGGGATCTCGAGGCCGATCTCTTGAACCACTCGATGGCGCTCCAGTGGCGCCCTTCGAGCCCGTCGGCGCCCGACGAGCCGCCACGGAGGTCGTCGCCCGTCGACGACGCTGGTTCGGGATCAGCGTCGCCGGTGGCGGTACCCGACCGGCCCGTGCTGATAGGCCGCCACGGGGAGCTGGCCGCCCTCATGGCGGCCCTCGCCGGCGCCGCGGCCGGTCGAGGTGCTGCCGCCGTGGTGCTCGGGGAACCGGGAGTCGGGAAGACGCGACTGGTCGAGGAGGTGGCCGCCGCGGCCCGACAGCGCGGCTTCGTCACCGCGTGGGCCCGCTGTCCCGAGAGCGGCGCCACACCGTCGTTCTGGTCCGCGACCCATCTCGCCGAACAGGTCCGCGAGGCAGGCGTCGTCGACCGGGTTCTCGTTCCGCCCGACGAATACCACCAGTCGTCCGAGGTCGCCCCGGGTGCCGTTTTCGCCCTGTATCGCGCCGTCGTGGACACGTTGCGCTCGGCGAAGGTGCCTCTGTTGCTGGTGATCGACGATCTCCAATGGGCCGATGCCGACAGCCTTCGCCTCCTCGTTCACGTCGCCGGTGAGCTGACCGACCTTTCGATCCTGGTGGTGGTGACGGTCAGGCCGCTCGAGGATGACAGCGGGGTGGCGCTGGTCGATGCACTCGGCGCCTTGTCCCGGACCCCCGGGATCGTGCAGGTCCCGCTCTTCGGCCTCGAGAAGGGCGCAGTTTCCGAGTGGCTCGCCGCTCGAACAGGTGTCGACGTGCCGAGCGACGTCGCCGCCCTGGTCCACGACCGCACGGGGGGCAATCCCCTGTTCGTCAAAGAGCTCAGTGAGTTGTTGGCCTCCGAGGGTCGGCTCACGGATGCATCAGCGGCTCGTGCTGCTACCGCCATCCCGCCCGGGGTGCAGTTCGTGGTGAGGCGCCGGGTCGCCCGACTGCCCGCCCCCACCCAGCAGCTGTTGACCGTTGCGTCGGTGGTCGGCCGCCGGTTCGAGCTGACTGTGGTGGCCACCGTGGCGGAGGAGCCGCTGGATGCAGCCCTCGATGCCCTTGCCCCGGCTCTCGACGCTGGACTGGTGGTCGACGAGGAAGGCGGCCGCTTCCGCTTCTCCCACGCCCTCGTCTGCGACGCGCTGGCGGCGGAGGTCAATTCCGTTCGCAGCGCCCGTATCCATGCCGCCGTCGCTCGCACGGTCGCCCGGCGCACCGGCCCGGTACTGGGCTCGAGCGCTGCGCTGGTCGCCCACCACGCCATGGCCGGGGCCATGGCCGGGACGGCCGAGTTGGCGATCGAGGCCTCCACGGAGGCGGCCCGCCTGGCCAGCGACCAGTTCGGCTTCGAGGACGCGGCCGGTCACTGGGCTCGCGTGGTCGAGTCGTTGGCTTCGTTCCGTCCCGGCGACCTCGCCGGACGGATCGGTGCCCTGTGCAACCTGGCGGCCGTCCGCTTCGAAGCCGATCTGGTGGAAGCGGCGAGGAGGGCGGCGCTCGAGGCAATGGAACTGGCGGAGGTGGCAGGTGACGTGGCGGCACTCGGCCGGGCCGCGGCGCTGCTCGGCAGCCCCCATCTGTGGCCCAACCAGAGCTACGGGACGGTCGATCCCCGGTGCATCGCCGCTCTCCGGCGCACTGCGGACCTCCTCGACCATGGCGACTTCGTGAGCCGGGCTCTCGTGCTCGGGGCTCTTGCCGTCGAGTTGACCTATGGAGACAGCGCCGCGATCGAAGGAGTCCGGTCGGAGGCGGTGGAGGCCGCCCGGGCCTCGGGCGACCCCTACGTCCTCGGTCGCGTCATGCTGAACGCCAGTGGGCCCCTCGAACCGACCAAGCTCGCTGAGCGTCGAAGGTCCGCTCTCGAGGTGCTCGAGCTCGTCGAGACGCACGGGCTCGACGACCACCTCGCACTCATCGCTCGCTTTCAGCTCGCGCTGACGCACTACGAATCGGCTGACCACGACGGCGCCGCGTCGCACATCGCCGAGTGCCGCGCCGTGGCCGACCGGATCGGCGGAGGTCCGTTGCTCGCTCAGCTCGGATGGTTCCAGGGCGCCATGGCGCTCGCGCACGGCCGGTACGAGGAGGCACAGGCGTTGTGCAGCGAGGCGGCCCTCCGTTACCGACGGACCCGGCGAATGGATGCCGACCTCATGGAGATGGCTCAGGTCGCGGCCATCGCCGCTGACCGAGGTGGCATCGACGCGACCATGCCCCGGATCAGGGCGGCGGCGGCCGCCAGCCCTCACTACGGGCGACTCGCCGCCGAGTTCTCCGGATGGCTGGTGACCGAGGCTGGTCGGCTCGACATGGCGGCGTCGGTCGTCGATCAGATCGACACCGGCATCCCGTTCGCCGACGACTACACGATGCTCAGCGCAGCGACCTATGGCCTGCACACCCGGGTCAGCCTCGGTGACATCGCTGGAGCATCGGCCATCGCGTCTCAACTCGAGCCCTTCGAGGGGCGATGGGCGGCGACGGGATCCGGCGGCGGGAGCGCCGGTCTCGTCGGGTTGGCCCTGGCCCGTTCGGCTGTGCTCCTCGGGGACACGGAGCGAGCCCGAACTCTCTTCGACGAGGCGGTCGCCGGCCACGAGCGGCTGCGAACGCCGGCCTGGCTCGCACGGTCGCTCCTCTACCAGGGGCGATTCCTCCTCGACATGGCCGGGCCGGGCGACCGCTCCCGCGGAGAGGATGCGTTGCGGCGAGTTGAGGCCCTGGCCTCCACCCACGATCTGGTCTACGTGGCCCGACAGGTTGCCGAAAGCCGCCGCTGACGTACGCGACCGGGGATGAGCCCGCCCCACGCCAAGTGCCCGCCAAGTCCCCGCCAACCGGCGTGCCCCACGGTGCTTCCAGTCCGTTCCGACGACTGAGGAGACACCATGGACGACGCCCCCGACACCACGACCTTCCGCCTCATCCACCGAGCGCTCCGCCAGAGTGCCGGCGACCTCGCCGTGACCATCGGCCAGATCCCCACGGGGGACCGGAGCCGGGCCCGTGCCCTGCACTGGTGGTACCGAGGTTTTGCGGCGTACCTCCATGACCACCATGTCATCGAGGACGACATCTTCTTCCCGGCCCTGGCCGAGCGGGTACCGACGTTCGCCGCCTACGAGACGGGCTTGGCCGCCGATCATGACCACCTCGACGACGTCGGCGGCCGTCTCGGGGAAGCCATCGAAGGACTGGCTCTCGACGGCGACTGGTCGGTGAACCAACGAGTTGCCATCGATGCATCGGTCCAGATGGCGCGGCTGGTGCAGTCACATCTGGAAACCGAGGACGATGACGTGGTGCCACTCTTCGAGCGGCACTTCACTGCCGCTGAGTTCGAGGCCCTGAACGCACGCGCTGTGAAGTATCACGACCCCCGCAAGCTGGCCTTCACCGTCCCGTGGCTCGTCTCGACATTCAGCGCCGACGAGACGCAAGCGATGTTCGACAGCACCCCGAAGATGATCGAGTTGATCTGGCGAATGAGCCGACGACGTTACGCACGTCGGACAGCGGCGGCCTTCACGGTCAACTCTTCGGCGGTGACCCGATGAGCCACAGCTCGACTCCGGTCACCAGCGGGATCGCACGGTTGGCCTCGTGGTGCTACCACCGACGCCGCCGGGTCGTCGTTGCTTGGGCCATGGCGTTGGCGTTGGCGACCGCACTGGCGTTCGTCGCCGGTGGCCAGCATCGCGCCGACTACTCGATGCCGGGCTCCGACTCGGCTGCGGTCCGCCAGCTCATGACCGACCGGTTCCCCGACCGGGCAGGTGACGCCGTGTACCTGGTCGCCAAGGCGTCGACCGGTCTGGCGACCGAAGATGCCACCCGTCGGCTCGAGGAACTTCGTGCCGGCCTGGCCGGCATGGCCCATGTCGCCGACGTCGGTGCGCCCCTACCGGCACCCGATGGTCGAACGACGCTCGTCGCGGTGACCCTCGACGATCGGGCGGAAGCCGTTCCCCCGGATGCCGTCGGGGCGCTGATCGACCGATCGGTCGCTGCCGGCGGCGACGGACTGCAGATCGAGCTCGGGGGATGGCCCGTCCAGTACGCCGAGCAGGGCGACGCCGGCAAGGAAGGGCTCGGCCTCATCGCTGCTCTGCTGGTCCTTCTCGTTGCCTTCGGGTCGGTCCTCGCTGCCGGGGTGCCGATCGCTCTCGCCCTGGTGGGCCTCGGAGTGGGATCGGGCCTGGCCATGCTGATCGCCCACCTGATCGACATCCCCGAATGGGGCTCGATGCTGGCGACGATGATCGGCATCGGCGTGGGCATCGACTATGCGTTGTTCATCGTCACCCGCTACCGCAACGAACTGGCCTCCGGAGCCAGTCCGCACGAAGCTGTGGTCACGGCCATGTCGACCGCCGGGCGTGCGGTGGTCTTCGCCGGGGGCACGGTGGTCATCTCGTTGCTCGGGCTCGGCATCATCGGCCTCGAGTACATGTGGGGCGCGGCCTTGGCGATGGTGATCGCCGTCGCAGCAGTGATGGGCACAGCGCTGACCCTGCTTCCTGCGGTCCTCGGCTTCGTCGGGCACGGCATCGACCGTTTCCACATGCCTGGAGCTCGGCGCCATTCCGGACGCTCGGAGCGATGGGCTCGCTGGAGCCGAAGCGTCCAGCGCCGTCCGGTCGTCCTCGGCCTGCTCGCGGTCGTGATTCTCGTTGGTCTCGCCGCACCGGTGACGACCCTGCGCTTCGGATTCCCCGATGCCGGCACCAACCCCACGTCGCTCACCAGTCGGCGGGCCTTCGATCTGACGGCCGCCGCCTTCGGGGCGGGCGCCAATGGGCCGCTCCTGGTGACCGTCGATGCCCCGGCCGGTGATGCCCCGGTGGCCGCGCAGGTGGCGACCGATCGACTCGTCGACGATCCGGCCGTCGCCGCGGTGCTGCCCGGTGCCACGGACGACGGCGGCACCACCACGCTGCTCACGGTTGTGCCGGTCGGTGGTCCCCAGGACGCGTCCACCGAAGCTCTGGTTCGTCGGCTGCGGGCAGAGGTGCTCCCGGCGGTGTCGGCGGAGACGGGCACCGGGGTGCTCGTCGGTGGACTCACGGCGCTGTTCATCGACGAGGCGGACCACGAGGGAAGCCGCCTGCCGTGGTTCATCGCCGCCGTCCTGCTCTTGTCCTTCGTTCTGTTGCTGGCGGTCTTCCGGGCACCACTGGTGGCCCTCAAGGCGGCGGTGCTGAACCTCCTGGGAATCGCCGCGGCCTATGGGGTGGTCGCCTTGGCCGTGCAGGGCGGACGGTTCGGAGAGCTCCTCGGCATCCCCGAAGCCACCCCAGTGCCCGTGTTCGTGCCCATCCTCATGTTCGCGATGCTGTTCGGCCTCTCGATGGACTACGAGGTGTTCCTCCTGAGCCGAATCCGCGAGGAGCACCAGCGCGGGCGCAGCAACAGCGACGCCGTGGTGGAGGGACTGGCCACGACCGCTCGGGTGATCTCCGCCGCCGCGGCCATCATGGTCGTCGTCTTCGGCGCCTTCCTCTTGAACGACGACGTGATCGCGAAACTCGCCGGCCTCGGGCTCGCCACGGCCGTCCTCCTCGACGCCACACTCGTGCGCATGATCCTCGTGCCGGCCACCATGGAGCTCCTCGGCGAGCGCAATTGGTGGCTGCCCGGCTGGCTCGACCGCCGCTTGCCCCAGCTCGCGCTCGAGACCAGAGCGCCCGTTGAAGCGGACCCGCTCGTTGCCGCGGCCTGATCCAAACCGACAAGCGGGCTGGCGCCGAGCTCCGATCCGGCGCCAGCCACCCACTCACCCCGAGAGAGATCCTGTGAACACGACCAGCGTCCTCGCCACAGCGCCCACCTCGAAGGACGTGCTGGGCGTCCCGTTCCTTCCATCTGGCAGGGTCACCCTCGTCGGGAACCGCATCCGAGCCCTCCTCGGTCGGGTCCACGCATCCATGGCACCGCCTCCGGCGAGGATCCTCGAGGGCGTCTTCGGGATGCTCGACCACCGAGTTCTGGTGGCCATCTGTCAGGCCGGGGTCCCCGAAGCGCTCACCGGCCCCAGACGCATCCTCGATCTCGCGGCCGAGCTCGACGCCGATCCGGCCATGCTCGAGCGGCTCCTTCGCTTCGCGGCCACACGCGGGTGGGTCGGCATGGATCGACGAGGTCGAGTTCGACCCAACGCCGTCACCGCCTTCCTCCGACACGATCATCCCGGCGGTTGGAGGGCCTGGGTCGACTTCTCCGGCGGCGAGGAGGTCGTCACCGCCGTTGCCGGGCTCACCGCCGACTCCAGCAGAGCCGACGGCTTCGCGCAGGCCAACGGGGCCCCCTTCTTCGAGTGGATGGCCGACCATCCCGACCGGTGGGCGACGTTCGATCGGGCGATGGCTGCCGGTGGTCGCATGCACGGTCTCGTGCTGGCCGCCGCCCTCGACTGGGACGGCACCGAGAGCATCTGCGATGTGGGCGGCGGCACCGGCGCCCTGGCTGCGACCCTGCTCGAGATGCTGCCCGGTCGGCGGGCGACCGTTCTCGATCTCCCCGGCGTCGTCGAGCGTGCCGTCGACCATCCACGGTTGACCGCCGTCGGTGGTGATGCCTTCGAACAGGTGCCGCCGGGGTTCGACACCTACCTCCTGGTCAACGTCGTTCACGATTGGGACGACCGCGACGCGTCCCGGATCCTCCAGCGTGTTGCCGAGGCGGCGGAGGGGCGAGCGCGTGTGGTGGTCGTGGACAGCGAGCGCACGATCGTTCCTCGCCCGGACATGGCCGTGGCCGCCGACGTGTTGATGGCGGCGCTCACCGACGGGGGCAAGGAGCGCACGGCGTCGGAGCTCCGCACGCTCGGCCGCTCCGCCGGTCTGGAGCTCGACCACAGCACCCGGCTGGCGTCCGGCGACGTCGCCCACGTGTTCGGGGTTCGCGTCGGTCGCGTGGAGCGTTGATGCCCGCCTTTCCGTCCTGACCCCCGGACGGCACCTCCTCCTCGGTCGTGCGAGGCTGCCGTCATGCAGGTGCACCTGGTCGACGGGACCTACGAGCTGTTCCGGTACCACTTCGCCGTGCCGTCGCACGTGACGGCCGACGGACGGGAGGTGGCGGCCACCCGCGGCGTGGTGGGCTCGATGCTCCAACTGCTCGCGGAGGGCGCCACCCACGTCGGCATCGCCACCGACCACGTGGTCGAGTCGTTCCGCAACGAGCTGTGGGAGGGCTACAAGACCAGCGAGGGCATGCCCCCCGAGCTGCTGGCGCAGTTCCCCCTGCTCGAGGACGCGCTCGCGGCCGCCGGCTTCACCGTCTTCGCCATGATCGAGTTCGAGGCCGACGACGCCCTCGGGGCGGCAGCGGCGATCGCGGCCACCGACCCGGCCGTCGACCAGGTGCGCATCTGCACCCCCGACAAGGACCTCGGCCAGTGCGTGGTCGGCGACCGAATCGTGCAGCTCGATCGACGCAAGGGCGTGGTCCTCGACGCCGCCGGCGTGGAGGAGAAGTTCGGCGTGCCGCCGGCGTCGATCCCCGACTACCTCGCGCTGGTCGGCGACAGCGCCGACGGGTTCCCCGGGCTCCCGGGATGGGGAGCCAAGTCGGCGGCCTCCGTGCTGGCCCGCTACGGGCACCTCGAGGAGATCCCGGCGGCGGCCACCGACTGGGACGTGTCGGTGCGAGGGGCGGCCAAGCTGGCCAGCACCCTCCAACAGGACCTCGACCTGGCCCTGCTGTTCCGCCGCATCGCCACCATCGAGACCGATGCCCCCACCATCGAATCGGTGGCCGAGCTGGCCTGGACCGGCCCCACCCCGGGCTTCGCCGAGGTGGCGGCGGCGCTCGACGCCCCCGACCTGGCCGCGCGGGCCGAGCGGCTGGCGGCCGCCCGGACCTGAGCCCCGACGCGCCACAGCCCGGCCGACGCCGGGCTGTGCATCCTGAGGTGGGTCGGAGCGGGCGAGGCCGGGCCGTCGACCAGGCCCGAGACCGCGATCAGGCCTTGGTGTCCCTGGCGTCCTTGGTGGGCTCGTCGTCGGACTCGGCGCTGATCTGCTCGCCGTCCTTGAGGCCCTTCTCGAACTCGCCCTTGGCCGAGCCGAGGGACCGGGCCAGCTTGGGCAGCTTGGTGCTGCCGAAGAGCAGGGCGATCACGAGGAGGGCGATGAGGATCTCGGGGGGACCGATGCTTGCGAACACGGGGCGTCCTTTCGTCCGGCACGCCGCGCGGGGTGTGGCGACGGGTGCCTCCCTCACAGGGTAAGGGGTCCGCGCCCGGAGTGTCACCCGCCCCCGGCATCCGCCCGTCGGTCAGAGGGCTCGAGACGGCCGGCCGACCTAGCCTGTGCGGCCATGGCGAGCCCGTTCACCATGGTGGAGGTGGCCGGCCGAGAGGTGAAGGTCACCAATCCCGACAAGGTGTTCTTCTCGGCTCGCGGCGAGACCAAGCTCGACCTGGTCCAGCACTACCTCCTCGTCGGCGAGGGGGCGCTGCGCGGCGTGCACCTCCGGCCCACGGTGCTGAAGCGCTTCCCGGACGGCGCCGAGGGCAAGGTGTTCTTCCAGAAGCGGGTGCCCAAGAGCCGCCCCGAGTGGCTGAGGACCACCACGGTGGCCTTCCCGAGCGGTCGCACGGCCGAGGAGCTCTGCCCCGCCGACCTGGCCCACGTCGTCTGGGCGGTGAACCTCGGTTGCCTCGACCTCAACCCCTGGGCCGTGCGGCGCTTCGACCTCGACCACCCCGACGAGCTGCGGGTCGACCTCGATCCCCAGCCGGGGGTCCCCTTCGCCGCCGTCCGAGAGGTCGCCGGGGTGGTGCGAGACGTCCTCCAGGAGCACCAGCTCGTCGGGTGGCCCAAGACCTCGGGATCGCGGGGCATCCACGTCAACGTGCGCATCGCCGCCATGTGGGGCTTCCTCGAGGTGCGGCGGGCCGCCTTGGCCCTGGCCCGCGAGGTCGAGCGGCGGGTGCCCCACCTGGCCACCTCGAAGTGGTGGAAGGAGGAGCGAGGCGACCGGGTGTTCCTCGACTACAACCAGAACGCTCGGGATCGCACGGTGGCGTCGGTGTACTCGGTGCGGGCCAACCCCGAGGCCAGGGTGTCGGCGCCGTTCCGGTGGGAGGAGCTCGATGCCGTCGAGCTGGCCGACTTCACGCTGGCCACCGTGCCGGCGCGCTGGGCCGACGTCGGCGACCTCGAGAAGCCCATGGACGACCAGGCGTTCTCGCTCCAGCCCCTGCTCGACCTGGCGGCCCGCGACGAGGCCGAAGGTCTCGGCGATGCGCCCTGGCCCCCGAACTTCCCGAAGGCCGCCGGCGAACCGGCCCGGGTGCAGCCCAGCCGGGCCCGGCACCCCGACGGGACCGGCTGATCCCCGCTCGACGGCAAGGGCCGGGCGGTACGGTCGAGCCGTGGACCTGCCGGTGATGCCGCCCGTCAAGCCGATGCTGGCCAAGGCCGCCGACCGGTTGCCCGAGGGCGACGGGTGGCACTTCGAACCGAAGTGGGACGGCTTCCGCTGCATCGTCTTCCGCGACGGCGACGAGCTCGAGCTGGGCAGCCGCAACGAACGTCCGCTCACCCGGTACTTCCCGGAGCTCGTCGCGGCGCTGTCCGCCGCGCTCCCCGACCGCGGCGTCGTCGACGGCGAGATCGTGATCGCCACCCCGGACGGCCTCGACTTCGACGCCCTCCAGCAGCGCATCCACCCGGCCGCCTCGCGCGTCGACCGGCTGGCCGCCGAGACGCCCGCCAGCTTCGTGGCCTTCGACCTCCTCGCCCTCGACGACGCCGACCTCATGGGCCGTCCGCTGGCCGAGCGCCGAGCCCTGCTCGAGGCCGCGCTCGCGGGCGTGCGCCCGCCGGTGCACCTCACGCCGGCCACGACCGACCGAGCCATCGCCGAGGACTGGTTCGTGCGCTTCGAGGGGGCCGGGCTCGACGGCGTGATGGCCAAGGCGCTCGACGGCGTCTACACGCCCGACAAGCGCAGCCAGCTCAAGGTCAAGCACCAGCGCACCGCCGACGTGGTGGTGGCCGGCTACCGGCGCCACAAGAGCGGCGACGGCATCGGGTCGTTGCTGTTGGGCCTCCACGACGACGGCGGGCGACTCCACCACGTCGGGGTGGCCACGTCGTTCACGGCGCGTCGTCGAGGGGAGCTCGTCGACGAAGTCGCCCCCTACGAGCGCGACGCCCTGGCCGACCATCCGTGGCGAGGGTGGGGAGGGGCCGCCGGCGGGGCCGAGCCCACCCGGATGCCGGGCGCCCCCAGCCGGTGGAACGCCAAGAAGGACCTCTCCTGGCACCCGTTGCGGCCCGAGCTGGTGGCCGAGGTGGCCTACGAGCACCTCCAGGGCGACCGCTTCCGCCACGCCACCCGGCTGGTGCGCTTCCGGCCCGACCGGGATCCGGCCTCGTGCACGTACGGCCAGCTCGACCATGTGGCCCCCTACGAACTGCACCAGATCTTCGATCTCTGAGCCGCCCGGGAACGCCGCCGGACACCCCCGACGAGCCCGCCGTTTCGGAGGGGGCCCGGGCGGTCGGTACTATCCCGTCCCATGTCGGAACGATCGATGCAGGAACGGCTCGATGAGCTCGCCGAGCGCAAGGACCAGGCCATCCACGCCGGTTCCGAGCGATCGGTGGAGCGCCAGCACTCGAAGGGCAAGCTGCTCGCCCGGGAGCGGATCGAGTACCTGCTCGACGAGGGCTCCTTCCACGAGCTCGACATGCTGGCCCGTCACCGGGCCCACGAGAGCGGCATCGAGGAGCGCCCCTACACCGACGGTGTGATCACCGGGTGGGGCACCATCGACGGGCGCAAGGTGTTCATCTTCTCCCAGGACTTCACGGTCTTCGGTGGGGCTCTCGGCGAGGTCTTCGCCGAGAAGATCCACAAGGTCATGGACCTGGCCCTCTCCGTCGGGGCGCCGCTCATCGGCCTCAACGACGGCGCGGGTGCCCGCATCCAGGAAGGCGTGGTCTCCCTCGCCAGCTACGGCGGGATCTTCCACCGCAACGTGCTGGCCTCGGGCGTCACCCCGCAGATCTCGGTGATCCTCGGTCCGTGCGCGGGCGGGGCGGTCTACAGCCCGGCCATGACCGACTTCATCTTCATGGTCGACGAGACCTCCCACATGTTCATCACCGGTCCCGACGTGGTGAAGACGGTGACGGGCGAGGAGGTCACGCTCGAGGAGCTGGGCGGGGCCAAGAGCCATGCCACCAAGTCGGGCGTGGCCACCTTCGTGTCGCCCGACGAGAAGTCCTGCCTCGACGACGTGCGGTACCTCTTCGGGTTCCTGCCCTCGAACAACCTCGAGATGCCGCCGATCGACGTGCCCGCCGACCCGCCGGACCGGCTGTGCACGGAGCTGAACGACATCATGCCGAGCAGCCCCAACGTGCCCTACGACATGCACACGATCATCGAGGCGGTCGTCGACGACGGTGACTTCTTCGAGTACTTCCCCCGGTGGGCCGGCAGCATCGTCTGCGGCTTCGCCCGGGTGAACGGCCAGCCCGTCGGCGTCGTCGGCAACCAGCCCATGGTCCTCGCCGGCGTGCTCGACATCGAGTCGGCCGAGAAGGCCGCTCGCTTCGTGCGCACCTGCGACGCCTTCAACATCCCGCTGCTCACGTTCGTCGACGTCCCCGGCTTCCTCCCCGGCGTCGACCAGGAGTACGGCGGCATCATCCGCCACGGCGCCAAGCTGCTGTACGCCTTCTGCGAGGCCACCGTGCCCCGCATCCAGGTGATCACCCGCAAGGCCTACGGCGGCGCCTACGTCGTCATGAACTCCAAGTCCATCGGGGCCGATCTCGCCTTCGCCTGGCCGTCGGCCGAGCTGGCCGTGATGGGGCCCCAGGGCGCCGTCGAGATCCTCTACCGGCGGGAGCTGCAGAGCTCGGCCGATCCCGTCGCCCGCCGCGCCGAGCTGGTCGACGAGTACACCGAGCGCTACGCCAACCCCTACGTGGCCGCCGAGCGAGGGTTCGTCGACGACGTCATCGATCCCGCCGAGACCCGACGCAAGGTCATTGCCGGGTTCGAGATGCTCAAGTCCAAGCGCGAGGAGCTCCCGCACCGCAAGCACGGCAACGTGCCGTTGTGAGGACCTGTCGATGACCGACGCAGAGATCCCCGAGACGAGCACCCCTCAGGTGGCCGGCATCACGCCGGTCCCCACGGTGGAAGAGGCGGTGGCCGTCGCCGCCGCGCTCGAGGCGGGCTGGCCCCGCCTCGTCGTGGCCGACTCCGTTCCGAGCAACCAGCCGTCGCGCTGGCGCTTCTCGGGTCGCTGGTGGGCCAAGCCCGTCCCGGCCCGCCGCGCCCGCCCCTGACCGGCACCCGCCCCTGACCACAGCCCGGTCTGCCTGCCGCGGGGCTGGCCGGTAGCTTCGAGCAGGTGCGGCTGCAGCTCTGTGGTGGGGTGACGATCGCCGGCCCGACCGGCGCCGTGGTGGTGAGCCGTCCCCAGGTGCAGGTGGCGCTGGCCGTGCTGGCCCTCGAGCGGCACCGGCCGATCGCCCGCGACGAGTTGGCCCACCTGCTCTGGGGTGATGAGCTCTCGCCGCACTGGCAGGGGGCGTTGCGGGGGGTGCTGGCCAAGCTGCGGGCGGCGTTCGAGGCCAGCGGTGCGGGTCGAGAGGTGCTCGTCACCAACGGCGGGGTGATCACCCTCGACATCCCGACCCACGCCCGCATCGACGTCGACGCCGCCCGCCTCGACACCCAGCGGGCCGAGGTGGCCCTGCGAGACGGCATGGCCTCGCGTGCGGTGGACCTGGCGGCCGGCGCGGCCGAGGCGCTCGTCGGCGGGTTCCTCCCCGGTGTCGACCTGGTGTGGGCCGACGAGCGTCGTCGGGAGATCGAGGAGATGTGCCGCCGAGCCTCCCGGCTCCACGCTCGGGCCCAGGTCGAGGCCGGTTCCCCCCTCGAGGCCCTGACCCCCCTGCGCCAGCTCCTCGCCACCGACCCCTACGACGAGGACGCGTTCATCCTGCTGCTCCGGGCGCTGGTCGGCAGCGGAGACCACTACGAGGCCCGCAAGGCCCACGACGCCCACGTCGAGGCCCTGCGCCGGGAGTTGGGGGTGGGCCCGTCCCCCCGCCTCGTCGCCGTTCGCGAGCAGCTCCTCGACGGCTCGGACGTGAGCCGGCGGTCCGATGAGCGGTCCTCCGAGACGAGGCGGGCCGTGGGCGGCGCGAACGATCGCCAGGTCGGGCCCTTCGTGGGGCGCGACGCCCTCCTCGAGAACCTTCTGGCCACCTTCCACCGTGACGATCGGCGAGCCCAGGTCCTGGTCATCGAGGGCGAGCCGGGTGTCGGCAAGACCCGACTGGTCGCCGAGATCAGCGGACGCCTTCGCGACGACGGCGTCAGGGTGCTGTGGGGCGCCTGCGACCCCTTTCCGGAACTGCCCTACGAGCCGGTCGCCGCGGCGCTGCGCCACGCCCTGTCCGACGACGAGGGGGTGACCGCCGAGATCGCCCGGTCGGGCGACGACCTGGCGCTGCTGGGCCTCGGGACCGTCCGCCTCGGTCACCGCGACAAGGATGCGGCCCCGGGCATCACCCGCTCGCGCCTGTTCGGTGCCGTCACGGCGGTCGTCGACCGCCTGGCCGACCGCCCGCTGGTGTGGGTCGTCGACGACCTGCAGTGGGCCGGCGCCGAGTCGTTGGCGATGCTCGCCCACGTGCTGGTCCAGCTCGGCGATCGGGACGTGACGCTCGTGGCCACCTGCCGGGAGCGCCATCCGGCCCTGGCCGCCGCCCTCGCCGATCTGGCGTGGAAGGTGCCGAGCGCCGTCGTGGAGCTCGACGGGCTCGACCGCGACGCGGTGGCCCGCTGGCTGGCCGACGCCGGCGTGGTCCGACCCGACGAGGTCGCCACCGTCGTCCACGAGCGCACGGGTGGCAACCCGCTGTTCCTCGCCGAGCTGGTGAAGACGGCCGCCAGCGCCGAGGGCCACCTCGACCCGGCGGCGCTGCCTCCCGGTCTCACCGAGCTCGTGGGCCAGCGCGTGGCCACCCTGGCCCCCGAGGCCGAGCTGGTGGTGTCGGTGGCGGCGTTGGCGGGCTCGTCGGTCGATCTGACCGTGCTCTCGGAAGCCACCGGGCTCGACGATCGCGCCCTGTACGAGGCCGTCGACGCCACGGTGCGGGCCCGCCTGCTGGTGGAGGTCGGCGACGGGGTCCGGTTCGGCCACGCCCTGGTGCGCGACGCAGTCGACGCCGGGCTGGGACCCGCCCGCCGGGCCTGGTTCCACCTCCGCCTGGCCGAGGCCCTCCTGCCGTGGGCCGGTCGCCCGGGCGTCCCCATCGAGCTGGCCCGGCACTACGCCGGATCGGGGGAGGGCCACGGTGACGCCGCCCGCACCTGGGCGCTCGCCGCGGCCGAGGACGCCCTCGACCGCAGCGGTTGGGAGATGGCCGAGCACCTGGCGGGCGGCGTGCTCTCGGCGCGCGTCTCCGCGCCGGCCGACCGGGTGGGGGCGCTGGTGGTGCGCGGTCGCGCCCGGCGCGGCCTCGGCGATCTGACCGGCGCCGACGACGCCCTGGGCGAGGCCGTGGAGCTCGCTCGCCTCTACGCCCTGCCGCGCCGCTTGGCCGAGGCCGTCCATGCCATCGTGGGCGGGGGCGGCGTGGGTGCACCCGACCCGGCGCGCTACCGCCACGTGGCGCTGGTCGAGGAAGCCCTGGTTGGCCTGAGCGCCGGCGACGACGACCTGCGCATCCCGCTCCTCGGCTCGTTGGCGCTGGCGCTGCTGCTGACCGATCGCGACGACGAGCGCGAGCGGGCGGCCGAGGAGGCCCTGGACCGTGCTCGTCGCCACGGCGACCCGGCGGTGATGGCGCGCGCCCTGCTCGACCAGCGCTACCGGGTGGCCCAGGACCGCACCGCCGAACGGTTCCGCGAAGGCGAAGAGGCGTTGGCCTTGTCGGAGCGCTGCCACCTGCCCGAGGTCACCGCGGCCGCGCTCGTCTACCGCCACGAGGACGCGCTGGTGCTCGGCGACCGAGCCGCCGCCCGCGAGGCCATGCTCCGGGCCACCCGGCACCTCGAACGCTTCCCCGACCCCTATTGGTCGTGGGCGCTGTCCACCTGGAAGGTGCTCGATCTGGTGCTCGAAGGCGACCTGGAGGCGGCCGAAGCCGCCAGCGTGGAGTCGCTGCAGCGGGCGACGGACGAAGGTGACAGCTCGTGGGCGATGGCCTGCTTCGGGGTGCACCGGGTCCTGTTGTGCACGCTGCAGGGCCGCGCCGGCGAGGTCATCCCCCTCCTCGACCGGGCCGCCCTCGAGAACCCTCGGGTGCCCTGCTATCGGGCGGTGAAGGCCTTCGCCGCCCTCCAGGCGGGAGAGGCGACGACCGCGGCCGCCGAGCTCGGCCGCTTCGCCGCCGACGGCTTCGCGTCCGTGCCGCACGACTCGAACCGCCTGCTCACCCTGGCCATGTTGGCGGAGACCACGGTAGGCCTCGGCGAGCGGTCGCTGGCCGGGCCGCTGTCCGAGCTGCTCCTCCCGTACCGGGACCTGTACGTCGTGCTCAACTGCTATGGCGGCGGCGGGTCGGTGTGGGGGCCCGTGTCGGCCCAGCTGGCCGGGCTGGCGGCGTTGGTGGGCGACCACAACACCGCCGCCAACTGGCTCGGCGAGGCCGAAGCCATGTGCGGCGATGTCGGTGACCGGCTCTTCGCCGCCCGCCTGGCCCAGGGGGCGGCGGTTCGCCGCTGAGCCTCGGGTCCTGCCGGCGGCACCAGCTGCGACCGGCTCCGCGACACCGATCTCTGGACCCCCGGCGACCGCGGCCACAATGGGGACATGGAGCTCACCACCGTCGCCGACGACCATGCTGTCGTGCACGACGGCCTCGAGGTGCGGGTGTACGACGACCTGCTGCCCGACACGGTGTACGAGTACGACGGCTTCGTGTTCCGCACCCTGGCCCGCCCGGCGGGCGAGCGCCTGTCCACCTTCGCCACCGTGAACGACGTGCACTTCGGTGAGACCGAGTGCGGGGTGATGGAAGGCCTGGAGATGGGGCCCACGTTCCGGGTGGCCGACGGCGAGGAGCCCTATCCGGAGACGATGAACCGCGGGGCGATCCACGAGATCGAACAGCTCGCCCCCCACGCGGTGGTCGTCAAGGGGGATCTCACCTCGCAGGGGACCGAGGAGGAGTACCACCAGTTCCTCGAGTTCTACGAGGAGGCGTTCGGCGAGGCGCTCGTGCACGTCCGAGGCAACCACGAGAGCTACCACGGGACCGATCTGGCGGCCGTCCCCACCCAGCGGCTCGACCTCCCCGGCGTCACGGTCGCCCTCCTCGACACCTCCACCGAGGGTCGGGCCGGCGGACGGGTCACCGGCGACCAGCTGACCTGGTTGCACGACCTCGCCGTCGAGGCCGATCGACCGATCCTGTTGATGGGCCACCACCACGTCTGGAGTCCCGACTCCTCGACCCGGGCCGACGACTACTTCGGCATCGACCCCGACTCCTCGGAGCGCCTCATCGAGGTGGTCGCCGCCCATCGCAACATCCGCGGCTACTTCGCCGGTCACAGCCACCGCAACCGGGTGCGCCACATCAGCGTCAGCCGCGACATCCCCTGGGTCGAGGTGGCCTGCGTGAAGGACTTCCCCGGGGCGTGGGCCGAGTACCGGGTGTTCGAGGGTGGCATCCTCCAGGTCTTCCACCGCATCTCCACCCCCGAGGCGCTGCTGTGGACCGAGAAGACGCGCCACATGTTCGGTGGGATGTACTTCGGCTACGCCTTCGGCGAGCTCGGCGACCGCTGCTTCGCCATCCCCGCCGTCGCCCCCACATGACCTCGCTCCCGCCTGAGCGCCCGGTGCCCCCTCCCTCGTCCGCGGGTCGCTCCGCCCCGGCGCCCGGCCCGCTGCCCCTGGCCGATCTGCGGGTCATCGACCTGTCCACCGTCCTGGCCGGCCCCGGGTGCGCTCGCCACCTGGCCGACTTCGGGGCCGACGTCATCAAGATCGAGCGGCCGGGGTCGGGCGACACCGTCCGGGCCATGGGCTGGCGCGATCCGGTCGACGACGTGACCCTCTTCTGGAAGCTGGCGGGCCGGGGCAAGCGCAGCGTCGTCCTCGACCTCAAGACCGACGAGGGCATCGCCCGCCTGCGCCAACTGGTCGCCACCGCCGACGTGCTCGTCGAGAACCTCCGGCCCGGCAAGCTGGAGGCCCTGGGCCTGGTACCGGAGGAGCTGCTGGAGCAGCACCCGACGTTGGTGATCACCCGGGTGACCGGTTTCGGTCAGACGGGGCCCTACGCCGGGCGGCCGGGGTTCGCCACGTTGGCCGAGGCCATGAGCGGCTTCGCCTCGGTCAACGGCGAGCCCGACGGCGGACCCCTGTTGCCGCCCATCGCCCTCACCGACGAGGTCACGGCCCTCGCCGCTGCCTTTGCCACCATGGTCGCGGTCCACAGCGGTGTGGGCCAGGTGGTCGACGTCAACCTGCTGGAGACGATGCTGCAGCTCATGGGGGCCCTGCCGTCGGCCTACGCGGCCACCGGCTACGAGCAACCCCGACTCGGGTCGGGCATCCCCTACAGCGTCCCGCGGGGCACCTACCGATGTGCCGACGGGAGGTGGGTGGCGATCTCGGCCACCGCCGAACCCGTGGCCCGGCGCATGATGGCGCTCGTCGGGGCCGGCGACGACGAGCGCTTCTGGAGCTTCGAGGGGCGGGTCGAGCACCGCGACGAGGTCGAGGCCCTCGTCGCGGCCTGGGTGGCCGGTCGGTCCCTCGACGAGGTCCTGGCCGAGGCCGAGGCCGCCCATGCCGCGGCCGCCCCGGTGTACGGCCAGGCCGAGGTGGCCGCCGATCCGCACGTGCTGGCCCGCGACGTGCTCGTCGACGTGGGGGGCGTGCGCATGCAGAACGTGATCGCCCGGCTGTCCGCCACGCCGGGCCGCGTGCGCTTCCCGGCCCGGGACCTCGGGGCCGACACCGACGAGGTCCTGGCCGAGCTCGACGAGCAGGTCTGAGGCCGAGCTCCGGGCGGCTCCGGAGCGATGGCGCCGGGCCGTCGGGAGGGCCGTTCGCGCTCCGTTCGCGCCCGCTGGTCATGCTGCTCGGGTCGCCGCCTGCGGGCGGCGCACCCACATCCTTGGACCAACCTGAAGGACGTCTCGTGACCCAGAGCTCATCCACCGACCCGTCGCGTCCCGGCTGGACCGACATCCGGACCATCGGGCCGATCCTCGTGATCGTGTTCGGGCTCGTGCTGTTGTTCACGCCGTTGGCCTCGGTGGGCGCCTCCGGGTCGGTCGGCAACGCCGGCGCCGTCTTCGCCAAGTGCCCGCCGGACGCCAGCCCCGACGAGTGCGAGGACCAGGGCGGTGGCGACGACGCGTGCGCCCCGGGCTCCATCCGCGCCCCCGGAGACTGCCCGGAGGACGAGGTCGTCCCCGAAGAGGAGTGCCCCACCGACAGCGTGGGCGGTGTCGCGTTCGTCGCTCCCGACGAGTGCCCCGACGAGGTCGGTGACGAAGGGGCGGGGCCCGTCGAGGAGGACGTGGTGATCGTCGAGGACGACGTGGTGATCGTCGAGGAGGTCGTCGTCGACGGCGACGGGGTCGAGGTCGTCGGGGCGGAGGAGGTCCGCCCGGCCACGGCCTCGGCGGCGCCCGCCGAGACCCTGCCCTACACGGGCGTCGACGCCGCCACCTGGCTGAGCGGCGCGATCGGCCTCACGCTGGTCGTCGGCGGATCCTTCCTCCTCGTCGCGTCCCGCCGTCGTACCTGACCGTGGCGACGGTCGTCCCCCTCGAGGGGGACACCTCCTCGGCCGGCGGATCGAGCCCCGGTCCACAGGCCGCACCGGCAGACCCCGGAGCCGGGGCCGGCCGACGACGCCTCGTCAGCCCCCGGCTCGACGGGTGGCTGGTGGGCGGCGTCGGCATCGTGGCCTGGGTGGTGCTGGCCCGCCCCTTCGGCCTGGGCGGCGACGGCATCCCGACCATCACCGGCCCCTTCATGTGGCTGCTGCTCGCGATCACCGGCACCCACTTCGGGATCAGCTACCACCTGGCCTACGGGCAGGGACGGGCCGAGGTGCGCCGCAACTGGCCGGCCCTCGTCGGGGTGCCGGCGGCGCTGGGGGTGGTGTCGTTCGCGGTGGTGGTGGCAGCCGTGCTCGGTGCCGGCGGCCTGGCCGTGCTCGGCGTGCGCCTCCTGCTCGTCTCCGTCTTCACCCTCACCGGCTGGCACTACGTCAAGCAGGCCTACGGCGTGGCGCGGGTCGGGGCCTCGCTCGGGGGGCTGCCCCTGGATCGGGCGTCCACCCGGGTGCTGCGCTACGGGCTGTACCCGCTGTGGTTCCTCAATGCCTCCATCGTGTGGACCCGGGGCTACCGGCCGGCCAGCTACGGCTTCGCCGGCGGCTTCGAGGTGTTCCCCCCGATCACGGAACGAGCCCTCGAGGTCGTGGCCGTCGTCTCGCTGGTGGTGGTGGGGGGCGCCTTCGTGCGCCTCGCCGTCCACGCCCGGACGTTGCCGCCCGCCACCATGTGGACCCCCTACCTGGTCGCCTACCTCTTCTTCGTGTGGACCCCTGGCCATGTGAGCACCTTCCTGGTGCTCGGTGCCCTCCACGGTCTGCAGTACCTGGTGTGCGCGCATCGGGCCGAAGTGAGCTGGGGGGCCGAGCGCCGCGAGCCGCGTCCGGTCGTGTGGTGGGCCACGGTGTTCGGGACGGCGCTGGCCACGGGCATGTTGCTGTCGTACTGGTTGCCCATGTGGCTGGGTGGGGCCATGGCCTCCACGGCCGCCGGGCCGCTGGTGGCGGTGTTGTTGTTCGCCTACTTCAACCTGCACCACTACGCGGTGGACGCCGTGATGTGGCGCTCCGGGGGCGGCCACGTCCGACGCATCGTCAAGGGTCCGGCCTGAGGTCTTGGTGCCGGAGCGGCGGTCCCGTGGGGCCGCCGCGGCTCAGCTCTCGACGCTCGTCGCCACCTCGATGCGGTGCTGGCGCCACTCTCGGGCCGCATCGAGCGCGGTGTCGGCTCGGTCGAGGACCTCGTCGGTCGTGAGGCCGTGGGCCGGGTAGCAGGCGACTCCGGCCCAGAGCACGGCATCGGGCTCGACGCCGGCGATGGCATCGCGAACCCGCTCGGCGGTCCACATGGCGCCGGTGTCGGTGGTGTCGTCCAACAGCAGGGCGAAGACACCGTCGCGCAGACGGAACGCGTCGTCGGCTTCGCGGATCGTGGCGGTGACGGCGGCGGCCACCCGGCGGGGGTCGGCCGGGGCGGGTCGTCCGCCGCTGAGGCCGACGACGACGTCGAGCACCACGACGGCGACCGGACGGAGGTTGCGGCGGGCGCCGGCCAGCCGGGACTCGAGCGCGACCACGAACCAGCCCTCAGCCAGCAGCCCGGTGGTGGCGTCGGTGAGGTGGTCGTCCTCGGTGGCCCGTCGGACCGCCGTCAGCTGGGTGCGCCACTCGAGGCGGGCCTCGGCGTCTCGTCGCCCCTGATCGGCCACGTGGAGCTCACCGCGCAGGCCGTCGATCTGGGTCTCGGCCGCCACCGCCCTCCGTTCGCTGGCCCGGGCCTGGGTCAGTGCGCCCACGGCCAGGACCGCCGCCATCGCCCCAGCCAGGGCCGCCACCAGGCCCACCGCCGCGGGCGCGCCGAGAGCGGCGGACACGCCGGCCACCACGGCGAGCAGGCCGCTTCCGGCCGCGAGCGGTGTGCGTCGATCCATCTGCTGCCTGTCGGCTCCTGGCGGCGTCTCGTGAGCGCGGTCGGCGTGCCGGCGACGAGGGGCGCCCGGTGGCGGGCCGGTCGGGGCGGGCTTCTGCACCCCGAGAGGATCGCGCGTGGCGGACCGTCCCGCCCGCGATCGGCGCGCCGAGGATCCTGAGAAGGTTCTCATCGCCCCCACAGGCCGGCCACAGGGTTCCCGTCCATCCTCACCCCCACGGATCGCCCAGGGCGACGACACGAGGAGGATGCATGACCACGACCGGAGAGACCATGGTTCCCCGCACGAGGGGCCGCCGAGCGTTGGCCGCCGGGGCAGGGGCGACGTTGCTCGTCGCCGCCGGCGGGGCCGTGTGGCTCCACGGCGGTGCGTCGGCCGACCCGGTCCAGACGGACGTGGCCGCGACCTGTTCGCTCGGGGGCTCCGCCGTCGACATGGTGGTGCCCATGGGCGTCGACGATGCCGTGGACCCCATCGCCCCCGGCGGCGCCCAGACCCTGCGCATCGACCAGGGGTTCGGCGCCATGCCCGTCGAGGTGACCATCAACAGCCTCAAGGTCACCACCCCCATCCCCGAGGAGGTGGTGTCCACCGATGCGGTCGCTTTCGAGGGCGGGAACATGGCCGGCAGCCACGAGATCGTCGGAACCGACCTGGTCGTGACCTTCACCGGCCCGGTGAGCTCCAGCGCCGTGGAGATCCCCACCGTGGTGGTGGACCAGACGATCACCGACGCCCCGGCCGACGACCTCATCGAGTGGAAGGTGTGGTCCGAGGTGGTGGCCGACACCAACTTCGGCGTGGCCACCTGCACGCCGAACGACCCGGCGCTCAACCTCAACACGACCGCCATCGACGAAGGTGCCGGTGAGCAGCCCATGCCCACCACCGCCCCGCCCACGACGGCCCCCCTGACTGACGCGCCGGTCGATCCCCCCGCCGATCCGCCCGCTCAGCCGGGAGCGCCGGCCCCCGCCCAGGCCGAGGTCTGCGTGTCGGTCAGCGGTGCGCCGGTCCCCGCCCCCGGGTGCGTGAGCGTGCCCCCGGAGACCGACGGTGGCGGCGAGGGCGGCGAGGGCGACACCCCGGCTCCGCCGGCGCCGGGCGGGCTGCCCCTGCCGCTGCCGCCTCTGCCCGTGCCGGTGCCGCCCCTGCCCCTCCCCGACGTGGGCGGGCTGCCCCTGCCGCTGCCCGACGGTGGCGCACTGCCCCTCCCGGGTGGCGGGCTCCCCCTGCCCGGTGACGGCCTGCCGCTCCCTCTCCCCGCCCCCGGTGACGGTGGGCTCTCGGCCGACGTCGGCGTCGAGACCGACGTCACCGCCGACCTCGGGCTCTGACGGCGACCCCCTGGCGGGAGGCGACGAGGCCTCCCCTCCCGGGTGGTCCGAGCGCAGTGGCTGCCCCGTCGGGGGCAGCCACTGCCGCGTTCTTCACAGGCCGCGGCTGCCCGACCTGAGGCTCAGCGCCGGAACCGGTAGCCGGTCCCCCGGACCGTCTCGATGCAGGACGAGCCCAGCTTGCGGCGCAGGTAGCCCACGTACACCTCGACCACGTTCGAGCTCCCCTCGAAGTCGTAGCCCCAGACGCGGCTCAGGAGCTGCTCTCGGGTCAGCACGGCGCCGGCGTTGGTCATGAGCGCTTCGGCCAGGGTGAACTCGCGGGTCGAGAGGTCGACCTCGTCGCCGTCGACCGTGGCCTGGCGGGTGCGCAGGTCCAGGGTGACCCCGGCCGCGGACACCGTGGTGGGTTCGGCCCGGCCCGGCTCCCGCAGCCGGGCCCGGGCCCGGGCCAGCAGCTCGTCGAAGCGGAACGGCTTGGTGAGGTAGTCGTCGGCGCCGACGTCGAAGCCCCGCACGGTGTCGTCGATGCCGTCGCGTGAGGTCAGCAGGATCACCGGGAGGCGCTCGCCGCGTTCGCGCAGGCAGCGCAGCACCTCGAAGCCGTCTCGGCGGGGCAGGCCGACGTCGAGGACCACCAGGTCGAAGTCGCCGTCGCGGGCCAGATCGACGGCGCTGTCGCCGTCGTGCACCGCCATGGTGGTGAACCCGTGCTTGCGCAGCCCCTTCTCGACGAACGCGGTGATGCGTTCCTCGTCGTCGACGACGAGCACACGGTTCACGCGGGCGCCTCCGGAAGGGTGAGCTCGATGCGGGTCCCCACGCCGACATCGCTGTGCACGGCGACCCTACCGCCGTGGGCGCGCACGATGGCCTCCACGATCGGCAGGCCCAGCCCGGTGCCCCCGGGCCGGGTGGGGACGGTGTGCTGGGTGCGGTCGAAGAGGTGGGGCACGTCGGCGGGATCGATGCCGGGCCCGTCGTCGGCCACCCAGAAGGTGACCGTCGCGTCCCCGTCGCGACGGGCCCCGATCTCGATGGTGGCGTCTGCGTCGGTGACCCGCACGGCGTTGTCGGCGAGGTTGAGCACGGCCTGGGTGAGGCGCTGGGCGTCGACCCGCACCGTGGCCTCGCTGTCGGCGGACACCACCCAGGTGCGTTCGCCCAGCGCCCCGGCCTTGGCGGCCACGGCGGTGACGAAGGCGTCGACGTCCACCGGTGCGGTGCTGAGGAAGTCGGGTCGCTGGGATCGGGCGAGGAGGCGCAGGTCGGTGACGAGACGGTCCATCCGGTCGAGCTCGTCGAGCACCAGGGCCACCTCCTGCTGGCGCACCGCAGGGTCGTCGTCGAGGAGCTCGACGTGCCCCCGCACGATGGTGATGGGCGCCCGCAGCTCGTGGCCGGCGTCGTCGAGGAACTGCCGTTGGCTGTCGAAGGCCCCCCTGAGGCGGTCGAGCATGGCGTTGAAGGACCGCGCCAGGTGTCCCGTCTCGTCATCGGTGACCACCTCGATCCGGGCGTCGAGGTCGCCGCCGCCGCTGACGGACTCGGCGGTGCGGGCCAGGCGCCGCAGGGGCACCAGCGCCCGCCCCGCCGCCACCCAGGCGAGGAGCGCGGCGCCGGCGAGCAACAGCAACGTGACCAGGCTGACCGTCACCACGGTCGACTCGAGCGCCTGGCTCTGGGCATCGGTGAACTGGGCGACCACCAGCGTGCCGAGCACGTCGGACCCGGCGACGACCGGGACGGCCAACCAGCGCGTCGCTCCGGCCGCCGTGGTCGTGGTTCCTTCGGTCGTGGTGGAGAGGTCGGCCCAGCGTTCGACCTCCGGCAGCCGGTCGAGCTCGACGGGTGCCCCGGCGGAGACGGCGTAGGGCTCACCTCGCCGCAGGGCCAGGTAGGCCTGGTCGGTGCGCGCCGGTCGGGTCCTCAGGTAGTCGTCGAACACCTCGGTGAGCGCGCCCGAGCCGGGCTCCAGGGTGTCGGCCACGCTGGTCCGGAACGGCTCGGCGGCGGCCAGGAGCTCGTCGGTGGCCTGCTCGTCGATGCGGGCCTCGCCGACCTGGCGCAACACGACGAGCGACACCCCTTCGGCCAGCACCAGCATGACCAGGAAGGCGGCGACGACCCGTCCCCGGACACCGATGCGGGCCCAGCCTCGGGGCCGGTTCACCGGGGGCGGAGCAGGTCGTCCAGGCCGCCGAGCTCGGGATCGATCCCGGGCAGGAGGGGGACGGTGAGGTCGGGCCCCGGCAAGGGGACCACGAGCGGCTCGTCGGGGTCGAGCAGCGGTGGCAGCAGCGTGGAGGTGGGTGAGGTGATCGGGTCGAGTGGAGCGGTCGGGTCCTCGAGGAGGGACCCGGGGGCCGGGATCGCGACCGGGTCGGGCGCGACCGAGGACGTGGGGGCCCGGGTCGCCGAGCCACCCGTCGGTGGCGGCGGTGGGGCCGGGGCCGCGGTGATCGCCGGAGCAGACGTCGTCGGGGCGGTCGCGGTGGAGGCCGTCGGGTCGGCCCGGTCGGGGGCGAGGACCCGGGGACCGAGCGGCTCGACCCGTTCGGGGCCCCCGGAACCGGGTTCACCCGGATCGACGCCGGCCGCCACCTCGACGGGGCCGGGCATCGGAGTGCTGGTGGTCTCCAGTGCGGTGACGACCAGCGCCACCGCCACCAGGACGAGCCCCAGGGCGAGCACCACCCGGGCGGCGGTCGGACCACGCCGGCGGGCGGGAGCGGCGGAGGTGTCCGTGGCTGGTTCGTCGATCACTCGTGGTCTCCCCCCGGAGCACGCCCCTGCCGGGCCCGTACCTTCCCCGCCGGTCGCGTCCTCATGCTCGTCGGCGCCCTGCCCACCATCGTGCCTCGTGGCGGGCACCCCATGTCGACCGTCGTCGCACCCCGGCGGGCCGGTCAGCGGGCCTCGAGGGCGAGATCGGCGATGTCGCCCATGATGCGGGCGAGCTCGAAGTCCTTGGGTGTGTACACCCGGGCGACGCCGGCGGCGAGCAGGCGGGGCCGGTCGTCCTCGGGGATGATGCCGCCGACGACGACGGGTGCGTCGACCCCGGCGGCCCGGAGGCGGTCGACCACGTCGGGCACCAGGTCCAGGTGGCTGCCCGAGAGGATCGACAGGCCGACCACCTCGACGTCCTCGTCGCGGGCGACGGCCGCGATCTGCTCGGGGGTGAGCCGGATGCCCTGGTAGATGACCTCCATGCCCGCGTCGCGGGCGGCCACCGCGATCTGCTCGGCGCCGTTGGAGTGCCCGTCGAGGCCGGGCTTGGCGACCAGGAGGCGAGGAGGTCCGCCGGGATCGGCCTTCACCCGGTCGGCGACGGCCTGCAGGCCGGTGGAGAGCGCGCCCGTCCCGGCGGCCGCGGCGACACCCGTGGGGGCCCGGTACTCGCCGAAGACCTCGCGCAGAGCGCCGGCCCACTCGCCCGTGGTGCCCCCGGCGGCCGCCACGGCGATGGTGGCGTCCATGATGTTCTCGTCGGTGCCGGCGACCCGGCGCAGCTCGTCGAGGGCCCCGGCGACCGCGTCGGCGTCACGGTCGGCTCGCCAGGCCTGCACCTCGGCGATGGTGCGGGCCTCGAGGGCGGGGTCGACCTTGAGGATGTTCTCCTCGCCGCCGAGGGGGGACTCGGCCGTCTCGGTGAAGCGGTTCACGCCGACCACCACCAGCTCGCCGGACTCGATGCGGCGGACCCGCTCGGTGTTCGACGCCACCAGACGGCCCTTGAGCTCGTCGATGGCCGCGAAGGCGCCGCCCATGCCCAGGACCTCGTCGAGCTCGGTGGTGGCGGCCTCGACCAGCTCGGCCGTGCGGGCCTCGACGACGTGGGACCCGGCGAAGAGGTCGTCGTACTCCAGCAGGTCGGTCTCGAAGGCCAGGACCTGTTGCATGCGCAACGACCACTGCTGGTCCCACGGTCGGGGGAGTCCGAGCGCCTCGTTCCAGGCCGGGAGCTGCACCGAGCGGGCCCGAGCGTCCTTGGAGAGCGTGACGGCGAGCATCTCGAGCACGATGCGCTGCACGTTGTTCTCGGGCTGGGCCTCGGTGAGGCCGAGGGAGTTGACCTGCACGCCGTAGCGGAAGCGGCGGGCCTTGGGGTCGGTCACGCCGTAGCGCTCGAGGGTGATGCGGTCCCAGAGCTCGGTGAAGGCCCGCATCTTGCACACCTCCTCGACGAAGCGGATGCCGGCGTTCACGAAGAAGGAGATGGAGGCGACGACCTGGGGGAACTGCTCCGGCTCGACCTGGCCGGAGTCCCGTACGGCGTCGAGCACGTCGATCGCCGTGGCCAGGGAGTAGGCGATCTCCTGCACCGGCGTGGCGCCCGCTTCCTGCAGGTGGTAGCTGCAGACGTTCATCGGGTTCCACTTGGGGACGTGGTGGGCGCAGTAGGCGACCATGTCGACGATGAGCCGCTTGGAGGGCTCCGGCGGGAAGATGTAGGTGCCCCGGGAGAGGTACTCCTTGACGATGTCGTTCTGGGTGGTGCCCCGCAGCGAATCGGTGGCCACGCCCTGCTCGGTGGCGTTGGCCACGTAGAGGGCGAGCAGCCAGGCCGCCGGGGCGTTGATCGTCATCGAGGTGTTCATCTCGCCGGGCGGGATGCCGTCGAGCAGCTCTCGCATGTGCCCGAGGTGGGCGACCGGCACGCCGACCTTGCCGACCTCGCCCCGGGCCTTGGGGTCGTCGGGGTCGTAGCCGGTCTGGGTGGGCAGGTCGAAGGCGATGGACAGGCCGGTCTGGCCCTTGGCCAGGTTGGTGCGGTACAGCTCGTTGGACGCCTTGGCGGTGGAGTGCCCGGAGTAGGTGCGCATGACCCAGGGGCGGTCGCGCTCGTGGTGGGCCGGGGTGGGCGACTCGGCGGCGTCCATCTCCCAATCGTTCCCCAAGATCGGCCCCGCTGTCACAACGATGACCGTCCGGTAACTCGCATGGGGGACCCTGTGGTCCCGTCGACCTCGCCCGGCGACGTCGACACAGGAGCCGACAGGGCCGGGCGTCCACGTCGAAGGCCGCGGGACATCTCGGGGAAGGCCCGCTCAGGCGAAGGGCGCGGTGGTGGTGTCGAGTGCCTGTCGGAGGCGGGCGAGGTAGTCGACGCGGGGGATCTCGACGGCGCCGAGGCTGGTGAGGTGGTCGGTGAGCCACTGCACGTCGAGGAGCACGACGCCGATGGATCGGAGGTGCTCGACGAGGGCGACGAGGGCCACCTTGGACGCGTCGGGGGCACGGTGGAACATCGACTCCCCGGCGAAGAGGCCGTCGACGTGCACGCCGTAGAGGCCGCCGACGAGGGTGCCGGTGGCCGGGTCCCACGTCTCCACCGAGTGGGCCCAGCCCAGCTCGTGCAGGCGTGCGTAGGCCCGGCGGATCTCGTCGGAGATCCATCCTCCGTCGCGGGCCGGGTCGGCGCAGGCCTCGACGACGTCGTCGAAGGCGGTGTCGACGCGGACCTCGTAGCGCCGCTGCGAACGTCGCAGCGACCGGGTGACCCGGAGGCCGTCGAGGGGCAGCACGCCCCGTGGGTCCGGCGACCACCAGGCCATGGCCCGGTGTCCGGACAGCGGCATGGGGAACAACCCGTGGCGGTAGGCGGCCACGAGGGTGCCCGGCTCGAGGTCGGCACCGACGGCCACCAGGTCGTCGCCCCCGGGCACGTCGGCCAGATCGGGGAACTCCCACGGGGTGCGGGGCGGCTCGACGGGCACGCCCCTCGTTCTACCCGCCCGGCCGGGGTGGTCGAGCCGGGCGGGCGAGGCTCGCTCCCGAGTCGGGTGGGCTCGGCGCGGGGATCGGGTCAGCGCGTGGCGTAGTCGTAGAAGCCCCGACCGGACTTCCGGCCGAGGTGGCCGGCGGTGACCATGCGCCGCAGCAGGGGCATGGCCGCGTAGTTGGGGTCGCGGAACTCGTCGTAGAGGGCGTCGAGGATGGCCAGCGACGTGTCCAACCCGACCAGGTCGAGCAGGGCGAGGGGCCCCATCGGGAAGTTGCAGCCGCCCTTCATGGCGGTGTCGATGTCGTCACGGCTGGCCGTGCCGCTCTCGAGCATGCGCACCGCGTTGTTGAGGTACGGGAACAGCAGGGCGTTCACGATGAAGCCGGCCCGGTCCTTCACCTCCACGGCGTCCTTGCCGCACGCCTCGGCGAAGGCCCGGGCCTGGGCGATGGTGTCGTCGCTGGCGGTGAGGGGACGGACGATCTCGACCAGGCTCATGGCCGGTGCCGGGTTGAAGAAGTGGACTCCGCACACCCGGTCGGGGCGTTCGGTGGTCATCGCCATCTCGACCACCGGGAGGGTCGAGGTGTTGGTGGCGAGGATGGTGCCGGGGGCGCAGATGCCGTCGAGCTCGGCGAAGAGGGCCTTCTTCACGTCGAGGTCCTCGACCACCGACTCGATCACCAGGTCGCAGTCGGCCAGCGCGGCCAGCGAATCGGTGGCGGTGACCCGGGCCAAGGCGGCCGCGGCATCGTCGGCCTGGCGGCGCCCCTTCTCCACCTGCCGGTTCAGGGACTTCTCGAGGGCGGCCACCATGGCGTCGGCGGAGGCCCGCTGGCGACTCCGCAGGACGACCTCGATGCCCGAGGTGGCGGCCACCTCGGCGATGCCCGAGCCCATGATCCCGGATCCGATGATGCCGATGCGTGCGATCGCCATGACGAGTTCCCTTCCCCGCGCAGGTTCCGTCGCCTGCGTGCTCCCGCATGTTACCGGTCGGTAGGTTCGAGGGTCCAGGGCCATCGGGCCCGGCGAGGTGACGGCCGGCGGGCGGGAGCCGCCCGACGGGCCAGACTGTCGGTACGAGCGAGTCGGAAAGGGCCGTGATGTCGATCGGTGTGAGCGAGAGCGGCGGGGTTCGACCGGGAACCCCGAACCGAGGGTGGGAGGGGTCGCGATGACCGGCCTGCTGGCCCTCGTCGGTGGCGGCGAGTTCACCGCCGGTTGCGAGTTCGACACCGAGCTGCTCGAGGCCTCGGGCGGCGCCGAGGTCGCCCTGCTCCCCACCGGCCTCGCCTACGAGGGGCCCCAGCGGGCGGTGGAGGCGGCCACCAGCTGGTTCGGCGACCTCGGGGCCGAAGTGCGCGAGGTGCCCGTCTACAGCCGGGCCGACGCTCTCGTCGCCGAGCACGTCGAGGTCATCCGTCGAGCCCGCTTCGTGTACATGGTGGGCACCTCTCCCATGCACCTGCGCTCGGTGCTCAAGGACACGCCGCTGTTCACCGCGCTGGTCGACGCCTGGCACGACGGCGCCGTGCTGGCCGGCAGCGGGGCCGGGGCCGACGTGCTCTGCGATCCCATGGTCGACACCCGGGGCGGGGCCTTCACCGTGGGCCTCGGCGTCGTGCCCGGCGTGGCCGTCATCCCCCGCGCCGACACCTGGTCACCGGACAAGGTCCGCCGCACCGTCGAGCTGGCCCCCCCGTCGTTGCACCTGGTGAGCCTCCCGGAGCGCTCCGGGATCGTGCGCGACCCCGACGGCACGTGGCGCAGCATCGGCGACGGGCTCGTCACCGTGCACCACGGCGGCCACCAGGCCACCCTCGCCGACCTCCCCGCCGACACCCTCTGACGGGGCGCCCGGGCGTCGCCGCCGGGCCGGGGCGCACCTCCGTCAGGACTCGGTGATCTCGATGCCCTCGATCACCACGGGCGGGTCCGGGGTGCCGCCCAGGCCGCTGGTGGGGTCGTCGACCGCCGAAGCCAGGATCTGCTGGACGACGGCCAGGCCCGCCTCGTCGGTGGTGCCGAAGACGACGTACGTGCCCTGGCTGTCGAGCGCCGAGGAGGCGGGGCCGGCGGTGAAGAAGAACTGGGCGCCGGCGGAGTCCTCCGCCGCGGTGCGGGCCATGACCAGCTGACCGGGCTCGTAGGTGTAGGGCCCCCCCTCGTCGGCGATCGTGTAGCCCGGGCCGGGGTCGCTGGCGCTGTTGGTGGTGGGCGCCCCACCCTGGATGATCTCGATGCTCCGGTCGGCCCGGAAGATGGCCGTGTCGTCGTAGTAGTGGTAGCGGGCCAGCACCACGAAGTTGTTGACCGTCTCGGGGTTCGAGGCGGCATCGAGCTCCACGCTGATCGGCCCGGCGCTGGTGTCGAAGCGAGCGGTGTAGCTGCTGGCCGGGTCGATGCACATCGGCGGGGCGGCGCTGAACGACGTGGTGCGCTCCGACGAGCCGTCGGCCTCGGGGCACGGGGTCTCGCCTTCGATCGTGGCACCGGGTCCCGGCGGCGTCGGCAGCTCGACGGGCGTGCCGGCCTGCGGGTCGACGGTGGTCGTCGGGGCGGCGGTGTCGGAGCCGTCGTCGCGGTTCGACAGCACCACGGCGCCGCCGATCACCACGAGGACGAACAGGGCGAGCACCCCGGCCTGGACGTAGCGCCGCCGACGCGCCGCCGCCGCCTCGGCCCGGGCGATGGCCGACTGGCGAGCCTGGTGGCCGGCCTTTTGACGTTCACGCTTGGAGGTTCCCATCGGGCCGGGACGCTACCGCGGCGCACCCGGCAGATCGGCCGCGGGTGCCTCGCCCCGCGAGCTCCGGCCCGGGGAACCTGGGCCCAGGCGCCTCACGGGATGGGGTCGCTCTCGGTGACGGTGACCGACTCGATGGTGATCGGCCGCGCCGGCCGCCCGTCGGCCGTTGCCGCGGCGTCGATGGCTGCCAGGGTGGCGGTGCCGTCGAGGAGGATGCCGAACGACGAGACGCCCTGGTCGATGGCGGGGGCGTTCTCGAAGGTGGCCACCAGGAACGCCCCCCTGTTGGGTCCGGCGGTGCCGGCGTCGCCGACCATGGCGATGGTGCCGGGCGTGAAGATCTGGCCCTGCGGGGGTGCCTCGTCGGGGATGGTGAAGCCGGCCGGGGGTCCGTCGCCGGCGAGCAGCCCGCCGGCCTCGAACCAGCCGCGCGGGGCGATAGCGGTGATCGGGGCATCGTCGTAGAAGCCGTAGCGGGCCAGGACCACGAAGGCGTTCACCGACTCCGGCGCCCGCTGCGGGTTGAGCTGGAAGGTGAGGGCCCCGGCATCGGTGGTCACCACCGCGGTGTGGAAGCGGGTCGGGTCGATGCACATCGGCGGGGGCTCGGCGAACGAGGTGGTGCGCACCGCGGAGCCGTCGACCGGGGGGCACGGCGTGGCCCCGGTGAGGGCCTCTCCCCTCGGCGCGCCCGTCGGCTCGATGCCCGTGGCCGGCACCTCCGTGGTGGTGGGGAGGGTGGTGGAGGTCGGGGCCGTCGAGTCCGTGGTGGTGGACGTGGAGGCGGCGATCACCCCGGCGACGGTGGACAGCACGAGGGCGCCGGCGATGATGATGGCGACGATGCGCTTCTTGCGCAGCGAGGCCCGCCGGCGCTGAGCGGTCGCCTCGGCGGCGGGTCGGCGGGAGGGGTCGTGGGTGCGTCGGGAGGTCGGGGCCATGGCGCCTCCGACGGTACCGCCCGTGACGTGGGGATTCGGGAGCGCCCTGCCGAGACCGGTAGCGTGGAGCGCCGTGGCTCTCCTGGTTCAGAAGTTCGGTGGCACGTCGGTGGCCGATCCCGAGCGCATGCGCGCCGTGGCCGACCACGTTGCTCGCACGGTCCGCAGGGGCAACCAGGTCGTGGTCGTCATCTCCGCCATGGGCAAGGAGACCGACGAGCTCCTGCGCCTGGCCCGTGAGGTGTCCGAAACCCGCCCGGGGCGGGAGATGGACATGTTGATCACCGCCGGCGAGCGCAAGGCCATGTCGCTGCTGTGCATGGCCATCGCCGACCGCGGCGTACCGGCGGAGTCCTTCACCGGCTCCCAGGCGGGGTTCCTCACCGACTCCACCCACATGGACGCCAAGATCGTCGACGTCCGGCCCGAACGGGTGCGAGAGGCGCTCGATCGGGGGTCGGTCGCCGTCGTCGGTGGGGCGCAGGGCATCTCGCCCGAGCGCAACATCACCTTCCTCGGCCGCGGCGGCTCCGACACCACCGCGGTGGCGCTGGCCCACGCCCTCGGCGCCGACGTCTGCGAGCTCTACACCGACGTGTCCGGCGTGTTCACCACCGATCCCCGGGTCGTCGACGACGCCCGCAAGCTCACCACCATCAGCTTCGACGAGCTGATGGAGATGACGGCCAACGGCTGTCCCAAGCCGGCCATGCGGTCCGTCGAGTACGCCCGCACCCACGGTGTCGACCTCCACGTGCGCTCCGCGTTCACGTGGGAGCCCGGCACGCGTGTCACCAAGGAGGACGACGACATGGAGCAGGCCATCGTCTCGGCGGTCGTGCACGACGCCTCGGACGCCAAGGTCACCATCGGTGGTGTGGAGGACCGCCCCGGCATCGCCGCCCGCGTCTTCCGGGCGTTGGCCGGCGAGCAGGTGAGCGTCGACCTCATCGTCCAGAACACCTCCGAGGCGGGCCGGACCGACATCTCCTTCACGGTGCCCGACGACGAGCTGGCCACGGCCATGGCCGTGTGCGAGCGCGAGGCGGCTGCCGTGGGCGCCGACGAGGTCACCGGCGATCCCGACATCGCCCGGATCAGCGTCATCGGGGCCGGCATGAAGACCCACCCCGGGGTGGCGGCCACCGTGTTCGAGACCCTCGCCGCCCACGACATCAACATCTTGATGATCGCCAGCTCGGCCATCCGCATCTCGGTCGTCGTGGCCGTCGAGCAGGCCGAGCAGGCCATCCAGGTCCTCCACGACGGCTTCCGCCTCGACGAGGGCCCCGCCTACATCGATTGAGCCCCGCCCGGCGGCCGGACGATGCCCCTGGCCGGAACCGGGGAGGGACCTCGTGGGCGCTCCCGGTAAGGTGGGAGCCCTATGCGCATCGGGATCGTGGGAGCCACCGGGCAGGTCGGCCGTGTCATGCGGTCGATCCTCGCCGAACGGCAGTTCCCTGTCACACAGCTTCGTTTGTTCGCCTCCGCCCGCTCGGCGGGCCGCCGCATCCCATGGGGTGACGGCGAGATCGAGGTCGAGGACGCGGCCGCCGCCGACTACTCCGGGCTCGACATCGTGCTCTTCTCGGCCGGCGGTTCCACGTCGAAGGAGATGGCCCCACGGGTCGCCGCCGCCGGCGCCGTGGTGATCGACAACTCGTCGGCCTGGCGCATGGACCCCGAGGTGCCCCTGGTGGTGCCCGAGGTGAACGCCTCCGCGCTCGACGTCATCCCCAAGAACATCGTGGCCAACCCCAACTGCACGACCATGGTGGCCATGCCGGTGCTCAAGCCCCTCGACACCGAGGCCGGCCTCCGCACGCTGGTGGTGAGCACCTACCAGGCCGTCTCGGGGGCGGGCCTGGCCGGCACCGCCGAGCTCGACGAGCAGATCCGCAAGGTCGGCGACGGTGCCACCGCGCTGGCCATGTCGGGCACCGCGGTCGACTACCCCGCCACCGACAAGTTCCCCGAGCCCATCGCCTACAACGTGGTCCCCTTCGCCGGCGGTCTGGTCGACGACGGCCTCGGCGAGACCGACGAGGAGCAGAAGCTCCGCAACGAGACCCGCAAGATCCTCGGGCTGCCCGATCTCGCCGTGGCCGCCACCTGCGTGCGGGTCCCGGTGTTCACGGGGCACTCGCTGTCGATCAGCGCCTCGTTCGCCCGACCGATCACCCCCGAGGACGCCCGCCGTCTGCTGTTCAAGGCCCCGGGCGTGGAGCTGGCCGACATCCCCACCCCGCTCAAGGCCGCTGGCGTGGATCCCACCTTCGTGGGCCGCATCCGGGTCGACCCGACCGTCGAGCACGGTCTGTCGCTGTTCCTCTCGGGCGACAACCTGCGCAAGGGCGCGGCCCTCAACGCGGTGCAGATCGCCGAAGAGCTGCTGGCCCGCCGCTGACCGGCCCCGCCCGCGCTCAGGGCGGCGGATCGAGGGTGTAGCGCACCATCGCCTCGTCGAGGCTGAGGCCCAGCTGGTTGGCCAACGAGGCCAGCCAGGCCAGCACGTCGCCCAGCTCGTGGAGCTGCTCCTCGGTGCTGCCCTTGCGCACGGCCTGGGCCAGCTCACCCATCTCCTCGCACAGCCAGGCCACCGTGGGGGCGAGGCCCCGGTCGCGGTCGGCCTCGCCGTAGAGGCGGTCCATCAGGGCCTGCAGCTCGATGAGGGTCACCGGGCCATGATGGCGGCCCCGTCGGGCCGGGTCGAACCGCCCCCCGTCGCGTCCGACGCCGCGTCCGACACCGCGTGGGATCCCGCATCGGACCGGGTGCCACCGCCGGTCGGAAGTCGGCGCGCGGTCCGACGTCGGAAAGGGAACCGCCCCGCACGAGGCGGGGCGGGTGGTCGGGCTGGCGGGATTCGAACCCACGACCTCTTCGTCCCGAACGAAGCGCGCTACCAAGCTGCGCCACAGCCCGAAGAAGGGACGAGCCTACCCGACGCTGCGGATGGCCCACGAATCCCGGAAGGGCCCTGCGGTCACCCGCGGAGGGTGAGATCGGCCGGCTGGCTGGAGACCGGGTCGATCTCCTCGAACCAGCTCTCGCCGGCCAGGAGGGTGGTGGCCGCCCGGCGGAGACGGAAGGCGTCGACCGGCTTCACCAGGTAGCCGTCGGCATCGTGGCGCCGGGCCAGGAAGGCGTCGTGGCCCCGGTCGAGCAGCATCAGCACCGCCGTGATCGGGATGCGATCGATGCCCTCGGCGTTGCGGATGGCCATGCAGGTGGCCATGCCGCCCATGTTGCCGATCTGCTGGTCGAGCACGACGAGATCGGGCGCGACCTCGTCGATGGCGCCCAGGACATCGATGCCGGCCCGCACCCGGTAGACGGTGGTGTCGGCGTCGCCCAAGGCGGCGTCGACCTCGTCGAAGATCCAGTCGGCATCGGTGGCGAGGAGCACGGTCGGCACGCTGCGAGAGGGTAGTCGGGCGCGGCTCGCCCACCCAACCGACCACCTCGCCCGACGGTGGTCCTGCCCCCGGCCCGCCGCTACCATCGGTCCTCCACCGGTCCTGGCGCCGGACGTCGTCGTGCGGAGGGTTGTTCGTTGCTGGAGATCACGGTGGAGCACACCGGGCAGTACACGCTGTGCCGCCCGGTGGGGGAGCTCGACGCCTACACCGTCGGCGCCTTCCGCGAGGCGCTGGCCGAGCTGGCCTCCAGCCCGCGGCTGCTGATCGACCTCTCCGACGTGCCGTTCATGGACTCCTCCGGCCTCGGTGCGCTGATCGGTGGCATCCGCCGGGCTCGCGAGGCCGACGGCGAGGTCACGGTGGCCTGCAGCCGCCCGACCCTCACCCGCTTGTTGCACACGACCGGCTTCGATCGCATCGTGGCGGTGGCCGACACCGTCGAGGCCGCCGAGGCCGCCCTGCTCGACCCCGTCGACTGACCAGGGTCGTCGGTGGTGGGGTCGCCTGCGCCGCAACTGCAGCCGCAGGCCGCTCAGCGATCCTCGGGGAAGAGGTGGCGGGCGATGCGGGCCAGGCCCTCGAGATCGTGGACGTCGGTGTCGAGGAACGGCACCTTGACGACCGGGGCCGGGGCCACTCGGGTCGAGAGGCCGTGGAGGTGGCCGTCCTCGCTGGCGGCCACGGTGGCGAACTCGGCCAGGTTGGCGTAGAGCTCACCGAGGTCGGAGCCGGCGTGGGTGGCCGCGCGCATCCTGAGGGTGTCGGCCGGGGCATCGGTGAAGTGGGGGTGGACCCGGTTCACGACGAGGGCCCGCACCGGGATGTCGGCCTCGTGCAGCTTCTCGGCGAAGAAGGTGGCCTCCTCGACCACGTCGCGGCGGGGGGCGGTCACCAGCACGAACGCCGTCTCGTCGTGGGTGAGCAGCTCGACCACGGCGTCGGCGCGCTCGCTGAAGCCGGCCTCCATGCCGTCGAAGGCGGTGAAGAACTCGATGGAGTCGGCCACCACGTCGCCGCCCACCACCTTGGACACGGTGCGCAGGAACGCCTGGGCGGCCACGTTCACGGCGCGGGCCAGCCCCCTGGTCGGGGTCATCAGCAGCTTGTAGAGGCGGTGGTCGAGGAACCGGGTGAGGCGACGGGGGGCCTCGAGGAAGTCGAGGGCGTTGCGGGTGGGCGGCGTGTCGACCACGACCACGTCGTAGCCGCCCTCGTGGTGCAGCTCGTAGAGCTTCTCCATCGCCATGTACTCCTGGGTGCCCGAGAGGGCGCCGGAGATGTTGCGATAGAAGCGGTTGGAGAGGATGGCCTGGGCCTGGTCGGGGTCGCCGGCGTGCTTGGCCACGAGGGCGTCGAAGGTGGACTTGGTGTCGAGCATCAGGGCCCACAGCTCGCCCGGCCAGGGGCCGTCGACCCGGGTGGCGGTGTCGGTGAGGCCGGCCAGCCCCATGGCGTTGGCCAACCGGCGGGCGGGGTCGATGGTGACGACGCATGCCCGCCGTCCTCGCCGGGCCGCCTCCATGGCCACCACCGCGGCCGTGGTGGTCTTGCCGACGCCGCCGGAGCCGGTGCACACCACGATGCGGTGGTGGTCGACCACGGCCCCGAGGCTCGGCAGGGCGCTCATCGCTCGGGGAGGGGGGTCAGGCCCTCGATCTGGGTGGAGAGGACGTCGGCGAGGGTGTCGACGTCGACCGGGCCCAGGTCGGTGGAGAAGAGGAACGGGAGGTGGAGCTGGGGCAGGGGGAGCGCGCCGGCGAGCCGTTCGATCTGCTCGGCCTGCAGCGCGGTGCGGGCTCGCCGGAAGCGCGCCGCCGCCGCGAGGGACTCGGCCTCACCGGCGTGGAGGGCCGCGCCGGCGGCGGCGGCGGCCTCGACCGGGTCGACGTCGAGGCCGCCACGGGTGGGGTAGAGGGCGTTGACCACCACCGGCCCGAGGCTCACGCCGACCTCGTCCTCGAGGCTGAAGGCCGTCTCGACGAGCTCGTTCACCGGCGTCTCCTCGGGCAGCGTCACCAGCACCACCTGGCACCGCTGCGGATCGGTGAGCATCTCCAGCACGTCGGCGGCCTGGGTGCGGATGGGGCCCATCCGCACGGCGTCGAGCAGCCCCCGGGCGGAGCGCAGGAAGGAGATGGCGTGGCCGGCCGCGGGGGCGTCGAGGACGACGAGGTCGGCGACCCCCTCGCGTTCGAGCTGCTTGACCTTGCCCAGCACGAGGATGTCCTTGATGCCGGGTGCGGCGGTGGCCACCACGTCGAGGGCACCCGAGGAGGTCAGCCGTCGGCTGATCCGGTGCATCCCGTGGTCGGCCAGGTACTCGAGGAGGGCGTCGTCGGGGGTCAGGGTGCGGGCCCGGACATCGGCGTCGCCGCCCGGTCCGCCACCGGGGGACAGCACCACCTCGTCGTAGCCGAAGCTCGGCCGGCCGAACAGCCTGGACAACCCGCTCTTGCCCTCGACCTCCACGACGAGGGTCGACAGACCGGCGCGGGCCGCGGTGCGGGCCAGGGCCGCGCTCACCGTGCTTTTGCCCACGCCCCCCTTCCCGGCCACGATGAGCAGGCGCGATGCTGCGAAGAACTGCGCAGGATCCACTCACACTCCTCGGAGGACCTTCGGTGCGCAGACTATCGGTGACCGGCGCCGTGGTGGCCATGCTGGGGGTCGTGCTCGCCCTGGTGGGCCCCGTCGGTGCGGCCGCGGCCCAGGACAGCGACGGGGGACCCACCACCGGCTCCGATGCCGGCTACGTCGCCGTCGTCAAGGTCAGCGGCCTGCTCGACCCCGTGATGGTGGACTTCGTGACCACCTCCATCGGCGAGGCCGAGGAGGAAGGGGCGGTGGCCCTCGTGCTGCAGGTGAACTCCACCGGCGTCGTCGTCGACGACAGCCGCATGGTGCAGCTGCTCGAACGCATGGGGTCGGCCTCGGTGCCCGTCGACGTGTGGGTCGGACCGTCGGGCTCCAACCTCACCGGCACCGCCGCCCAGCTGGTCGGCGCCGCCGGCGAGGTCGGCATGGCGCCGGGCACCCGTCTCGGCAACGCGGGGGTGCCGCTCACCGACACCCTCGACGAGCAGCGCCTGGCCCTCATCGCCGACCGCACCGTCAGCTCCCAGGAGGCGGCCGAGCTCGGGGTCACCACCGTCGAGGCCCCCACCATCGGCGACTTCCTCGTCAACCTGCCCGAGGTCGAGACCCGCGAGATCACCCAGGGCGACCAGACCCGACGCGAGCCCGTCACCCAGGTCCAGTTCGGTCAGCTCTCGCTCGTCGACCAGATGATGCACACCGTCGCCAGCCCGGCGGTCGCCTACCTGCTGATCACCGTGGGCCTGGCCCTCATGATCTTCGAGCTCTTCACCGCCGGCGTCGGTGTGGCCGGCGTGGTCGGGGCGGGGTCCTTCGTCCTGGCCTGCTACGGCCTGGCCATCCTGCCCGTGCGGTGGTGGGCCCTGGCGCTGCTGGTGGCGTCCATGCTGGCCTTCGCGGTCGACGTCCAGACGGGCGTCCCCCGCTTCTGGACCGGCGCCGGCGTGGTGATGTTCGCGGTGTCGTCGATCTTCCTGTTCGACGGCCTGTCGCTGTCGTGGATCACCCTGGTGGTGGGCATCGTCGGCGTCGTGCTGGCGTTCGTCGGCGGCATGCCGTCGATGGTGCGCACCCGGTTCTCGACGCCGACCATCGGCCGTGAGTGGATGATCGGCGAGATGGGACGGGCCGTCTCGAGCGTCGATCCCGACGGGGTGGTGCAGATCCGCGAGGCCCTGTGGCGGGCGTCCACCAACCGGGCCACGCCGATCGAGGAGCTCGATCGGGTGCGCGTGGTGGGGATCGACGGGCTCGTGCTCGAGGTCGAACCCGAAGAGGGCGCGGCCCGCGACTACCGCGAACGTCGGCCCAAGGGCGCCTCCGGTGAAGCGGGTGACGCTCCGGCCGAGTGACATCCGTCGCAAAAATCCCTTGTTCTGCCCCAGGACCGGCGGTAAGTTCGCCAACCGGGAAAGGGGGTCAGGACGAGTGAGTGCGCAGCGCAGCGACGATTCCTGGCAGCTCAAGGCGGCGTGTCGAGGACCGCAGGCGGCGGTCTTCTTCCCTCCTCCGCAGTTCGAGCGCAAGGACGACAAGATCTTCCGTGAGAGCCGAGCCAAGGAGATCTGCACCTCCTGCTCGGTGAAGTCGGAGTGCCTCGACTACGCCATCTCGATCCGTGAGCCCCACGGCATCTGGGGCGGCCTCAACGAACTGGAGCGCAAGCAGCTGCTCACTCAACGAGCAGGCTGACGCTCGAGCCCTGCGATCCACCCGTTCGGGGGGACGGGTGGATCGCTGTGTACCCGACGCCGGAGTGCGGACTCACGTCCGCCCCGGCGTCGGGGCATTTTTGTGGTCGGGTGGCGCGGGGTCGAGGCGTCACCGCCCGACGGCCAAGCGGGGTCCGGCGATGCGGTGATCGCCCCGCCGTCGGGTCCGGCCGGTCTCGTCGAAGTGGGTGAGCAGCGGGATCACGTACTTGCGGGAGGTTCCCAGGGCCTCGCGCACCTCGGCCACGGTGACGCCTTCGGGTCGGGTGGCCAACAGGTCGGCCACCCGGGCGGCCGCAGTCTCGATCGCCGACGCCGCGAACCACACGGAACCGGTGCGCACCACCAGCCCGGCCCGGGTGAGGGCCTGGAGGTCAGAGGGCTCGACGCCGTCGGGTGGAGGCGGCGCGAAGGGTTCGGCCTCGACGGCGGCCAACCACGGGTGATCGGCGAAGGGCTCGGCGTGATCCTCCGCCGCGACGCGGGCCCGCCCTGCGTCACGGACCACGTCGTCGAGGGTGTCGAGCACCGCCCGGCGCCGTTCGTCCATCGGGGCCAGGTCGAGACCGTGGGGACCGGCGGCGGCCACCGCCCCGCGCAGCTCCTCGCGGGTGCGGGCCAGCTCGGCGGGGTCGACGGTCCAACGTCCCACGTCGGGGGCGCGGTGCACGCCGGTGAGCCGTTCGAGGTGCTCGACCTCGACCCACCCCCGTTCGGCGACGACCCGATCGATGCTGCGGTCGGGGCGGGCGTGCGACGCCGGCCGGACGGGGTCGACGTCGAGCACCTCCCCGCCGCCCACGGTCTCGCCTCGTCCGGCGTCGCGCAGCACGAACCGATCGCCGGGCACCAGGGGGAGGGGGCGGGGTAGGTGGACGCGGACGGGGGCGGTGGCGCCGGGCTCGATGGCATCGTCGCCCAGCACCCGGAGGCGCACGGGGAGCTCGCCGCTGCCCAGGTGGAGCAGATGGGCCCCTCGCCGGGAGACGGGATGGCCGAGCGTGGGCAGGGTGGTGAGCAGGGCATCCACCGTGGTCGTGGTGTGCCACCCGTCCTGGGTCACCAGGGCATCCCCGCGGCCCACGTCGCCATGGTCGATCCCGCTGAGGTTGACCGCCACCCGGGTACCGGGTCCGATGCGGTCGACGTCGACGTGGAGGGACTGCAGGCGGCGGATCCGCGCCGGGCGGCGGGACGGCAGGACCACCACCTCGTCGTCGACCGCCAGGGCGCCGTGCCCGAGCGTGCCGGTGACCACCGTGCCCGCCCCCTTCGGCGCGAAGCTGCGGTCGACCCACAGACGGGGCCGGCCCCGGTCGGGGGCCGGTGGGGTGGCCCTCACCAGCCGGTCGAGCGCGGCGGTGAGCGCGGGGAGCCCGGTCCCGTGGACGGCATCGACGGGGACGACCTCGGCGTCGGCGAGGAAGGTCCCGGCCACCCGCTCGGCCAGCTCGAGGACCGCCAGCTCGGCGGTGTCGTCGTCGACCAGCCCGACCTTGGTGAGGGCGACGAGGCCGTGCTCCACGCCGAGGAGGTCGAGGATCCGGAGGTGCTCCTCGCTCTGGGGTTTCCACCCCTCGGTGGCCGCCACGACGAAGACGCACGCCTGCACCGCCCCCACCCCGGCCAGCATGTTCTTCAGGAACCGGGTGTGCCCGGGGACGTCGACGAAGGCGACGGTCGCACCGGAGGGCAGCCGGGCGGAGGCGAACCCGAGGTCGATGGTGAGGCCGCGGGCCTTCTCCTCGGCCCAGCGGTCGGGGTCGGTGCCGGTGAGGGCCTGCACCAACGTCGACTTGCCGTGGTCGACGTGCCCGGCGGTGGCCACCACCCGCACCACGGCACCGTCGGTCACGAGCCGCCCGGATCGGCCAGGGCGCGAGCCAGCGCGTCGACGAGGGCCTCGTCGTGGGCCGGGTCGACGGTGCGCAGGTCGCACACCGTGCGTCCGTCCTCCACCCGCGCCACGATCGGGGGTCGGCCCGATCGGAGGATCGTTCGCCGGTCGCCGGGCACGGCCACCCCGACCGACGGGATCTCGATCCCCGGGAGGGTGCCCCCACCGGTCACCGAGGCGCACCGGACCACCTCGGCAGCTCGATCCGTCGTGGGGGCGGGGGCTGCGGTCGCCAGCGAGTCGACGATGGTCTGGGCCCGACGCTGCAGGGTGTCGGTGTCCAGGGTGGCCATCCGCCAGAAGGGGAGGGCGCCCGCGTCGCGGCGCAGGTAGGCCAGGGCCACCTCCTGGAGGGCGCCGAGCACCAGGCCTCCGGGGCGCAGGGCCCGGGCCAGGGGGTGGGCCGCGCAGCGGGCCACGAGCTCCGGGGACCCGGCGATGACGCCGGCCTGAGGTCCCCCGAGGAGCTTGTCGCCGGAGATCACGACGAGGTCGGCGCCGGCGGCGAGGGTCTGGCGCACGGCGGGCTCGGAGCGCAGCCACGCCGGTGGGCCGTCGGCCAGCCACGGGCAGGCGGCGTCGAGCAGGCCCGAACCGAGGTCGACCACCACGGGCGGCCCGACCGCGGCCAGCTCGGCCACCCCGACCGCCTCGGTGAACCCGGTGATGCGGTAGTTGCTCTGGTGCACCTTGAGCAGGACGGCCACGTCGGCCTGGGGTGCGTCGACCGCCGCTCGCACGTCGGCCAGGCGGGTGCGGTTGGTGGTCCCCACCTCGACCAGTCGGCAGCCGGACGTGGCCATGACCTCGGGGATGCGGAACCCGCCGCCGATCTCGACGAGCTCGCCGCGCGAGACCACCACGTCGCGGTCGCGGGCGAGGGCGGCCAGCGCCAACAAGACCGCGGCCGCCCCGTTGTTCACCACGATGGCGGCCTGCGCCCCGCAGGCGGTCGCCAGCAGGGCGCCGACGTGGTCGTGGCGGGAACCCCGCTCGCCGGAGGTGAGGTCCAACTCGAGGTTCGTGTAGCCCTCCGGCTGGGTGTGGCCCAGCGGGGCCCGGCCCATGTTGGTGTGCAGCAGCACGCCGGTGGCGTTGACGACCGGTCGCAGGAGACGTCGGGAGCGTTCGTCGGCCCGGGCGGCGGCCGACGCCGCGTCGCCGGCGGCCACCGCCTCGCGGGCCACCTCGACGAGGACCGGGTGCGGCAACCCGGTGCCGGCCAGCGAGCGGGCCAGGGCGTCGATCGAGGGGGGCCGGCCGGGCTCGCCGACCGTCGTGGCGGGGCGGCCCCCGGTCCCATCGGGACCGCCGCCGACGGGCGGGTGCCGGTCGGCGCGGGGTTCGGCGGGATCGTCCACGGCGCCGAGGATAGGGGCCGCCGCCCGGGGAGAACGGGGGTCGGCCGGTAGGATGGGACGCCATGGTCGGCCTGCTCTTCGTGCTCTTCGTGGTCGTCCCGCTCGTCGAGCTGTACGTCATCGTGGCCGTGGCGTCCGAGATCGGGGCCCTGCCCACCATCGCCTTGTTGCTGGTCATCAGCTTCGCCGGGGCCTGGCTGGTGCGGCGCGAGGGGATCGGCGTGCTGCGCCGCACCCAGGCCACCCTGCAGTCCGGCGATCTGCCCGCTCGCGAGATGGTCGACGGCGCCCTGCTCCTCGCCGCCGGATCCATGTTGGTGGTCCCCGGCTTCGTGACCGACGCGCTCGGGCTGCTGCTCGTCGTGCCCCCCGTGCGAGCGTTGCTGCGCAACCGGCTCATCCGGCGCTGGGAGCGCCGGTCGGGCCTCGCCGCCGGCGGCCTGGCCGGGCGGGGTCGTATCGTCGACGTCGAGTTCGTGGGCGACGTCACCCCCACCGACCGTCCCTCCGACGACGGCCCGCCGCCGCTCGGTGGTGGCCGATGAGCCTCACTGCGAACCGTGTCGACGTCGCCTCGGTGCCGGTGCGCGACGCCTCCACCCTCATGCTGGTGCGCGACGCCGACGCCGGGCTCGAGGTCTGCATGCTGCGTCGCAACCTCCGGTCCGACTTCGTCGGTGGGGCCTACGTCTTCCCCGGCGGTGGGGTCGACGACCACGACCGCCGCCCCGAGGTGGGTGCGGTGTGCTGCGGTCTCGACGATGCTGCGGCCTCGACCCGCGTCGGCGTGGCCCAGGGTGGGCTGGCGTTCTGGGTGGCCGCCCTGCGCGAGAGCTTCGAGGAGGCCGGCGTGCTCCTGGCCCGCCGACGAGGCCAGCGTGAGCTGCTGCGCTTCGACGAGCCCGATGTCGAGGCCAGGTTCGCCACCCACCGCCTCACCGTCGACCGCGGCGAACGTCGTCTCGTCGAGATCTGCCACGAAGAGGGGGTCGATCTGGCGGTCGACGACCTGCGCTACGTGAGCCGGTGGATCACGCCCGTAGGGGCTCCTCGCCGCTACGACACCCGCTTCTTCGTCGCTCGGGCCCCCGACCACCAGGTGGCCCTGCACGACGACCGAGAGGTCATCGCCAACGTCTGGGTGCGTCCCGCCGACGCCCTGGCCCGTCACCGCGCCGGTGAGATGGAGATGATCTTCCCCACCCTGCGCAGCCTGGAGTGGCTCGAAGCGCACCCCACCGCGGCCGACGCGTTGGCCGCCGCCGACGCCATCACCGAGATCTCCGCCATCCTGCCCCGGTTCACCACCGCGCCCGATGGCGAGCTGCGACTCCTGGTCCCGGGCGACCACGGCTACGAAGACGTGGGACCGGCCGGGGGCTCGCCGCGGGTCGGCGTCGACGACATGGCGCTGATGGCTCGCCGCCGGGCACAACGCTCCGCGAGCGACGAGAGGGAGTCGAGCTGACATGGCCGATGCCGTCGACGAGGCCGACGAGGCCCCCGGACCGCCACCGATCGTGCCGGGCGTGGCCCGCGCCCTGTCCCCCCTGGTCCGTCGCATCGTGGCCGCCAACGCCGGGATGATGACGGGCCCCGGCACCAACACCTATCTGGTGGGCATCGACGAGATCGCGGTCATCGACCCCGGACCCGACGACGCCGACCACCTCGAGGCCATCGCCGGCTGCGGCGGTGACCGCATCCGGTGGATCCTGTGCACCCACACCCACCCGGACCACGCTCCCGGTGCGGCGGCGTTGGCCGCGCATACCGGTGCCGAGATCCTGGCCTACGGCAGCCGCGACGGCCTCAAGGTCGACCGGCGCATCGCTCACGGGTACCGCCTCGAGGCGACCGAGTTCCGGCTCACCGCCCACCACACCCCCGGTCACGCCTCCAACCACCTCTGCTACATGCTGGAGGAGGAGCGGATGCTCTTCACCGGCGACCACGTGATGGAGGGATCGACGGTCGTCATCAAGCCGCCGGACGGCGACATGGCCGCCTACCTCGAGTCGCTGGAGAAGGTGAAGGCCCTGCGCCTCAAGTCCATCGCCCCGGGCCACGGGCACCTCATCGAGGATCCGAAGCCCGCGCTGCAGTGGTACATCGACCATCGGGTGGAGCGCGAGCAGATGGTGCTCGACGCGCTCCGGGCCCGAGGCACGGCCAAGATCGACGTGCTGGTGCCCGACATCTACACCGACGTGGACCCCGAGCGGTACGCCGTGGCGCGCTACTCGGTGCACGCTCACCTGCTGAAGCTGGCTTCCGAGGGCGTCGTCACCGGACGCACCCTCACCGGGAAGTGGTCCATCGCCTGACCGATCTGCGGGCCCCGAGCGACGTCCGTGCACTCAGCGCCGGGTGGCGTCGGGGCGCAGGTCGCTGAAGCGGTCGATCCGGCGCAGGGCGGGGAAGGCCACCATCCAGATGCCGACGACGGCGAGGGTGGCGGTGCCGCCCGACACCACGGCGACGGTCGTGCCGAGCAGGGCGGCCACGACGCCGGACTCGAACGCGCCGAGTTCGTTGGAGGCACCGACGAACACCCCCTCGACGGCGAGCACCCGGCCGCGAGCAGCCGCCGGGGTCACCAGCGGCACGATCGTGGAGCGGATGTAGACGCTCACGGCGTCGGCGGCGCTCAGCACGAGCATGGCGGCGAAGGCCACGGCGAAGCTGCGGGTGAGGCCGAGGACGATGGTGCCCACCCCGAACAACGCCACCATGGCGAACAAGGTGGTGCCGACCCGACGCTGCACCGGGCGGACCGTCAGCCAGAGGGTCGTGGCCGCCGCCCCGATGCCGCCGGCGGCGCGCAGCCAGCCCACCCCGCTGGCGTCGACCCCGAGCCGGTCGCGGGCGATCGCCGGCAGCAGCGCGACGGCGCCGCCGAAGAGCACGGCGAACAGGTCGAGCGAGATGGCGCCGAGCAGCACCGGATGACGGCGGATGACCACCAGGCCCTCGACGGCCTGGCGCAGGCGGGCCCGGGGCTCGGTGGCCACCGTGGGGCCCGCGGTCCCCTCGTCGTGGCCGGCCATGACGCCCTCGGCGGAGGCTTCGCCGAGCACGTCGAGCGCCTCGGCCGGGCGGGCCTCGTCGGCCAGGTCGACCAGTCCGCCGGCGGGCGAGTCCTCGATGGAAGGGCTCGCGGCCGCGTCGCCGTGATCGATCTCGCGGGTGTGGTCGGTCGGGTGGGTGAAGGCCACGGCGACGGCCCCCACCCCGGCCATGACCATGCAGGCCACGAAGGGCCACGACGGCCCCACCGTGTAGAGCACCCCGGCGATGACCGGACCGCCGATGAGCGCCACCTGCCAGGTGGCGGCGTTGAAGGCGACGAGACGGGGCAGGCCACCCGGCGGTGCGTTGTCGGCCGTGAGCGAGCGGGTGGCCGGCGCCAGGAACGCCCGAGCCACGCCGAACACCACGACGACGGCGAAGATCGGGGTCGCCGAGCGGTTGCCGGACTGGACGAGGGCGACCAGGGCGGCCGAGCAGGCGACCTCGCCCACCAGCCCGCCCACGATGACGTGGCGGCGGTCCAGGCGGTCGGCCACCGCGCCGGTGACGAGGACGAGGACGATGGCGGGGAGGAACTCGGCCAGGCCCAACAGGCCCAGGTCCAGCTCTCGTCCGGTGAGGTCGTAGACGAGGATCCCGAGGGCGGTGACCTGGGTGACCGCCGCCGCGGTGGCCCCCAGGGTGGTGACGAGCGCGGCGACCACCTGACGGTCGCGGAACAGGTCACGGGCGGTGACGGTCACGTCAGCAGGCCGACGGCCGCACGCCGGTCGATCGTCGCTGGGGTGTCGGGGTGGTGCTCGGCACCGCGAGGCTCAGGCCAGGACGCGGAACTGCAGCTCGTCGTCGACCGTGCGACGCTCGGCGCGGCCGGCCAGGCGGAGGTGCTCGAGGTGGGCGTGGGTCTCGCTGTCGGCCATCTGGCCCCGGCTCCGCGGGGAGAACAGCTCCTCGGACCAGCGGGTGACACCGGCGAACCCGACCTCGTCGGCCGCATCGGCCAGCTGGGCGAGGCGCCGGGCGTGGTGGTCCTTGATGGCCTGGCAGCGGCCCGCCAGGTCCGAGAAGGGGTGCCCGTGGGCGGGGAGGACCTGGGTGATGCCCTCGAGGGCGGCGACCTTGTCGAGGTTCTCGAGGTACGACGCCAGCGGATCGCCCCCGAACAGGCCCCCGATGTGAGGGGTGATGGTGGGCAGCACGTGGTCGCCGGACAGCACGATGCCGTCCTCGGGCGACCACATGCACAGGTGGTCGTGGGTGTGGCCGGGCGTGGTGAGCGCCACCCAGTCGCGATCGCCCATGCGCACGACCGCTCGGTCGTCGACGGCGATCGTGGGACGGGGGACCTTCATCCAGGCCACCTCGTCCAGTCGACCCTCGGCGATGGCGGTGCGGACCCGGTCGCGGAAGCCGGCCAGGCCGGGGAAGGAGGCCTCGAGCTCGCGGCGGGCCTCCTCGTCGAGGTCCTCCTCGGCGGCCAGCAGGGTGATCGCCTCGCCCTCGTCGGCCGGGTCGCGGGGTTCGAGCGGCGTCTCGTCGAGGTCGAGCAGGTCGGCCCAGCGCCGGAACATGGTCGAGGTGAGCACATCGGAGCCCGCCTCCTCGACCAGGCGGTGGGCACCCCCGAAGTGGTCGGGGTGGGAGTGGGTCACGTAGACGGTGTGGACGCGGGCGAGGGGGATGCCGGCCGCCGCCAGGCGGTCGAGCAGGGCCGCCCACGACTCCTCGGAGGGCAGGCCGGGATCGACGAGGGTCACCCCGCGGCCGTCCTCGATGGCGTAGGTGTTGACGTGACCGAGACCGGTGAAGTTGGTGGGCAGCTGCAGGCGCAGGATGCCCCGCCCGACCTCGGTGATCTCCGTGGAGGCCTCTTCCTGCTCCTGCTTGGGAACTCGGACGGCCGAGGGATCGTGGGCATGCGGATCGGTCACGCCGATCGACCCTATCGGCCCTGCTCCGCTCGCCTTCTCGCAATCCGGTCGGGAACGCTCTCGCGAACCCGTCAGGAGAGTTCTCGCAAAACCGGTCAGGAAAGGGCGTCACCTGTTGGCGCCCTTCCCTGACCGGTTGGTGTCGCGAGGGATGGGGCAGGCGTACCCGCGGGCACCGGGCACTAGATTCGTCGGGTGCTCGCCTGGATGGACCTCGAGATGACCGGGCTCGACCCGGCCCGCCACCGCATCGTCGAGATCGCGACGTTGCTCACCGACGACGACCTCACGATCGTCGCCGAAGGACCGGACCTGGTCGTCCACCAGCCGCCGGACGCCTTGGCCGAGATGGACGACGTGGTCGTGGCCATGCACACCAAGAGCGGGCTGCTGCCCGCCATCGCGGCCTCCACCGTCACCCTCGAGGACGCCGGCGCCGCCACGCTCGAGTTCCTGCGCGAGCACATCGGCGACGCCCGCTCCGTGCCCTTGTGCGGCAACAGCATCGGCACCGACCGTCGGTTCCTGGCCACCTACCTGCCCGAGGTCGAGGAGTTCCTGCACTACCGGTCGGTCGACGTCTCCAGCGTGAAGGAGCTGTTGAAGCGCTGGAACCCGGTGCTGCTCGAGGGCGCACCCCGCAAGGCCGAGGGCCACCGCGCCCTCGACGACATCCGCGAGAGCGTGGCCGAGCTGGCCTACTACCGCGACCACTTCTTCCGCCTGGACGGCTCCGCCTGACCCGAGGCACGCGGGCCCGTAGCATCGGCGCCGTGCTCGAGCTCCCCGTCGTCCGCCTCGACCCGGACCTGCCGCTGCCGGCCTACGCCACGCCCGGCGACGCCGGCCTCGACCTCTGCGCTCGCCACGACGCCGTGCTGGCCGCCGGGGGAGGCCGGGCCCTCGTGCCCACCGGCGTCAGCGTGGCCATCCCCGAGGGCCACGCCGGGTTCGTGCAGCCCCGCAGCGGCCTGGCGCTGCGCCACGGCGTCACCTGCCTCAACACCCCGGGCCTGATCGACAGCGGCTACCGAGGCGAGCTGAAGGTGCTGTTGGTGAACACCGACCCCGACGAGGCGTTCACCGTCCGGCGGGGCGAGCGCATCGCCCAACTGGTCGTCCAGCGGGTGGAGCACGTGGCCCTCGTGGAGGTGGCCGACCTCGACCAGCTCGGAGCCTCGGCTCGGGGCGAGGGCGGCTTCGGCCACACCGGCCGCTGACCGGTCGGGGACCTCAGTCGTCGAGGCCCAGGCGCACGATGCCGTCGTGGCGGGTCACCGACGAGGTGACGCGGGGCGGCACCAGCTCGGCGAACCGGGACAGCGGGTCGTCGTCGTCCGTGACGTCGTCGCTGCTCGGTGCGCCCGTCGGGGGCGGGTCGAGCCGCAGCTCGACCTGGAGGTCGGGGACGCGTGCGGTGAGGGTCATGACCACCGTGACGGGCGGACCGTCGGTCGGTGCCGTCGCCGGCCCCGGGAGGTCGCGTAGCAACAGCACGAGGGCCTCGTCGACCGCGATGCGCAGGTCCTCGACCACGCCCACGTCGAACCCGAGGCGGACGGCCAACGACGAGACCGCGACCCGGGCCACCCGGGCGAAGCGGGAGTCGGCGGGCATCTCGAGGCGGATCTGGTCGTCACCGAGGGCACGGGGGTCCGCCGCGGTGTCCGGCTGGCCGTGGTCCCCGAGGCTCATCGGCCCACTCTTCCACGCCGTCGACGGTCGGCCCCGGCCATCGGCATCGTCGTTCAGGCCGGGTCGGCGACGGCCTGGTCGCGGACGTGGACGGCGAAGCGCCAGCGGGCGAGGAGCAGGAACACCATCATCAGCGCCGCGGTGCCGCTGAACACGGTCGCCCGCCCGAACGCCTCGTACACCGCCGCCCCCCCGAGGGCCGCCAGCCCGGCCACCGCCAGGCCGGTGGCGCCGAGCAGCCCCTGGCCGCTGGCCAGCTGGTCGGGCGGGCTGGCGAGGGCCACGCCGACCTGGTTCGACGGAAGGGTGTAGGCGTCGGCGAGGGCGTGGACCCCCGAGATGACGATGAGCAACCACAACGGTCCGAAGCCGTAGACGAGGGTGCAGGCGGCTGCCACCGTGATGGAGACCGAGAGCACCGTGATGGGTCCTCGTTCCTGGGCGGCGCGACCTCCTCGGGGGGCGAAGAGCACCATCGGGATGGTGAACAAGCTGAGGGTCGCCCCGATGAGCCAGGTGGCGGCACCGAGGTCGCGTAGCAGCAACGACCAGAGGGCCTCGAACATCCCGATGGTGAGGTAGAACGCGATGGCGCCGGCCAGGGCGGCCTGGACGGCGGGTCGGGCCAGGAGGCTGCGCATGGCCCGGTGCGAGCGTTCTGTCTCGGCGGAGGTCAGGTCGATGCGGGCGAGGAGCACCAGCACGGCCCCGTACAGCACGATGAGGACACCGAAGGGCGCTCGTAGCCCCAGCAGCTCGGCGGCCGCGGCGGCCAGGAGGGGCCCGACCACGAAGCCGCCGACGTCGAAGGCGGCCTGGCGCCCGAGGTTGGCGCCGACGTTGGCCGGATCCCGGGTGATCACCAGGCGGCGGACGGCCGGACCGACCATGCCCGCCCCGAGCCCGAGCAGGAGACGGGCGCCGACCCACTGCCAGAGCTGGTCGGCGACCAGCATCCACCCCGAGGCCAGCGCAGCGATGGTGATGCCGGTGCGCACCATGGTGGCGGTGTGGCCGCGGTCGGCGAAGCGGGAGAGCCCCACCTGGCTGGCGAAGCCGGTGAGGAAGCCGGCGAAGGCGATGAGCCCGACGGCGGCGTCGTCGAACCCGAACTGGTCGCGGATGTCGGCGAGCAGCGTGAGGATGCTGCCGTAGCCGAGCGACATGGCGCCGGTGACGAGGAACAGCAGGGGCAGGGAGGTGGATCGGGCCCGCCGCACGGCGGGGTCGGTCGGTGCGGTCGGCGCGCCGTCGGTGAGGGCGGAGGAGCCGGGATCGGACTCGGCCGCCTCGTCGCCTCCTGGCCCGGCGGTGTGGTGGCGGTCGGTGCTCACGGGGTACGTCCGATCGTGGAGGGGTCCTTGTCGGTGCGCCAGCCGAGGAACGAGGGGTGGCGCAGGACTCCGTCGCGGGTCCATTCGGCATGGGCCACCTCGGCCACGAGCGTCGGATCCACCCAGCGGGCGAGGCGGGCCACCGGAGCGGGGGGAGGCGGATCGAAGGGGCAGTTGGGTCGCTGCCGGCGCTCGAGCTCGGTCAGGGTGGTGATCAGGTCGCGCTGGCGAAAGCCTGTGCCCACCCGTCCGGCGTAGCGCAGGGGACCGGCCGGCTCTGCACCGTGCGCCGGTGGATCCCGGTAGCCGACCAGCACGGCGCCGAAGGTCGAGACCCGACCTCCTTCGCCGGGGAGCCAACCCCCGACCACCAGCTCCTGGTGGAGGCGCACCTTGATCTTGCGCCAGGCCGACGAACGGCTGCCGGCCACGTAGGGGCTGTCGATCCGCTTGGCCACCACGCCCTCGAGGCCCTGGCGGCGCACCGCGTCGAGGAGGAGCTCGCCGTCGCCGCGCTGGCTGGGGCCGACCCGCCAGTTGGGGCCGGCCTCGAGGAGCTCCTCGAGCCGGCTCCGGCGGTCTCGGTAGGGGTGGTCGAGGAGGGGCTGATCGTCCACCGACACCACGTCGAAGACGATGTACTGCACGCTCTGGCGCGCCGCCGCCCGCTGGACCGCACCGGGGGTGGTGGCCTGGATGCGGGGCTGGAGCAGGCCGAACTCGGGCCGGCCAGAGGTGGGATCGAGGGCCACCACCTCGCCGTCGAGCACGACGGACCCGGCCTCGTGCACCGCGCCGGGGAGGCCGGCCAGCTCCGGGAAGCGGTCGGTCGCGTCGGACCCGCTGGCCGACCACAGCCGCAGCGCCCCTTCGTCGCCACCGGGCGTGGCCGCTCGGACCTCGGCGACGACGCGCATGCCGTCCCACTTGACCTCGAACGCCCAGCGGTCGTCGTCGGGGGGCAGTTGGTCGGTGGCGACCGCTTTCATCGGCACCACCGGAGCGGGCATGGCGATGACAGTACCGGGGTCGTTCGGCCCTAGTGGGCTTCGTGGGGACGCCGCCAGCATTGACCCCATGGAGCTGGACCGCAACGGCCTCGAGGTGCTGGGACGAGAGGACTGCCTCGCCCTGCTGCGCACCGTCCCGGTGGGGCGCCTCGGCCTGTCGATGAATGCCCTGCCCGTCGTGTTGCCGGTGAGCTTCGTCGTCGACCGGGAGCGTCTGGTCGTGCGCACGGCGCGAGGCACCAAGCTGGACGCCGCGTTGGCCGGGGCCGTGGTGGCGTTCGAGGCCGACGACTACGACGCCCGCACCGGCGATGCCTGGAGCGTGCTGGTACGGGGTTCGACGGCCGTGTTGGGCGAACCGCCCGAGCAGCCGCCACCGGTGGGGGACCGAGCCCTCTGGGTCGGCGACACCGCCGACCAGTGGGTGACCATCAGCACCGAGCTGGTGAGCGGCCGGCGCTTCTGGCGTCAGCCCGGTCACGGCGACGGTCGCGGCGCCCACCAGAGCATGCCGGCCGTCACCGCGACCGGCCCGACCTGAGCCGCCGCGGTGGCCCCGCGTCCGGCGGCCGGCTGGGTGGGCCCGGCGGCCGTGGTCGAGACCCACATCTCCGTGCTCACGTTCGTCGGTGATCGCGTCTACAAGCTCAAGAAGCCGGTCCACTTCGACTTCTTGGACTTCCGCCGTCGCGAGCAGCGCCGTGAGGCGTGCCACCGGGAGGTCCAGGTCAACCGCCGTCTGAGCCCCGACGTGTACCTGGGGGTCCTCGACGTGGTCGACGCCGAGGGCCGCCTACGCGACCACCTCGTCGAGATGGTCCGCCTGCCTCCCGATCGCCGCCTCGCCACGCTGGTGACCGACGACGACCCGGGCCTGGCCGAGGGGCTCGACGCGCTGGCACGCACGATCGCCGACTTCCATGCCGACGCCCGCCGGGGTCCGACCCTCCAGGTCGACGCCGGCCACGCGGCGGCCACCACCGCCCTCGAGCGCGAGCTGGAAGAGCTGCGGGCCGGGGCCGAGGGCGACGCGCCCGTCCTCGACCCGGCGGTGCTGGCCGAGGTGGCCGGGGCGGCTCGGCGCTGGTTGGCGGGCCGGGCCCCGCTGTTCGCCGAGAGGGCCTCCGGGGGGCACGTCGTGGACGGTCACGGTGACCTCCAGGCCGAGGACGTCTTCTGCCTCGACGACGGCCCCCGGGTGCTCGACAGCATCGAGTTCTCCGATCGCCTCCGCCACGTCGACGTCTGGGACGACGTGGCCTTCCTGGTGATGGACCTGCAGCGGCTGGGTCGAGCCGACCTCGGCGAGGCCTTCGCTGATGCCTACCGCCGCTACTCCGGCGACCGGGCCCCGGCCTCGCTGGTGGCGTTCTTCGCCGCCCGGCGGGCGCTGATCCGCGCCAAGGTGCTGGCTCTGCGCGCCCGTCAGCTCGACGCCGGGACGGCGCAGGCGGCGGCCACCGAGCAGGCCCGCGCCCTGGTCGACCTGGCCCGCCGGGACCTGGCCGCCGCCGAGGTGCGCCTGGTGCTGGTGGGGGGTCTGCCCGGCACCGGCAAGTCGACCGTGGCCGAGGTCCTCAGCACCGAGACCGACGCGATCGTGTTGGGTTCCGATCTCACCCGCAAGGAACGCGCCGGGATCCCCGGGGACCGGCCGGCCCCGGCCGGGTACCGAGAGGGCCTCTACGACCCCGCCACCACCTCGGCGACCTACGACGCCATGCTCGACCGCGCTCGGGTGGCTCTCGGACGGGGCACCACGGTCGTCCTCGACGCATCCTGGAGCGACGAGGCCCACCGCCGGGCCGCTCGTCGTCTCGCCGCGGAGGCCGAGGTCGACCTGGTCGAGGTGCGCTGCGTCTGCCCGGCGGAGGTGGCGGCCACGCGCATCCGGTCCCGCCGGGCCGCGGGCGGCGGGGCGTCCGACGCCGACGAGGCGGTGGCCTCTGCCATGGCGGCCGACACCGACGACTGGCCCGAGGCCCTGGTGCTCGACACCGATGCGCCGATCGACCATGTCGTGGCCCGGGCGGTGACCCTGGTGCAGCGGGGCGCCGAGGTCGGGGGGAGCCCGGAACTCAGGGGCTGAGCGGGACGCGCCACTCGAGGGTGGTGCCACCGTCGACTCCGTGGTCGACGGCCATGGAGCCGCCGAGGCGCTCGGCCCGGTGGCGGAGGTTGCCCAGCCCGTTGCCGTCGGCTCGGCGCTCGAGGGGCACGCCGACCCCGTCGTCGATCACGGTGAGGGTGAGGGTGTCGTCGCCGACGCGCACCCGGATGTCGACCGCCGAGGCCTCGGCGTGCTTCACGACGTTGGTCGCGGCTTCGCGGACCACGGCCACGAGCTGGTCGGCCACTCCTTCGGGCACGGTGAGGTCGACCGGTCCCTCGAAGCGCACCACGGCTTCGAGGGACGTGGACTCGGTGGTCTCGGTGACCAGGTCGAGGACCTCTCGGCGGATGCTGCGTCCGGGGATGCGGTCGCGCTGCAGCTCGAAGATGGTGGTGCGGATGTGGCGCACCGTGTCGTCGAGGTCGTCGACGGCATGGGCCAGCCGTTCGGCCATGGCGGAGTCGGAGGTGCGGGCCGCGGCGCTCTGCAGCGCCAGGCCGGTGGCGAAGAGCCGTTGGATGACGGTGTCGTGGAGCTCGCGGGCGATGCGCTCGCGATCCTCGACCACCCGCAGCCGCCCCACCTGGTCGTGGAGCCGGGCGGTCTCGACCGCGACCCCGGCCGCGGCCGCCAGGCCGACGGCCAGCTCCTCGTCGACGTCGGTGAACGCGGCGCCGTCGGCCTTCTCGGTGAGGTACAGGTTTCCGAACACCGCGCCGCGCACGCGGATGGGGACGCCGAGGAACGTCGTCATCGGCGGGTGGTTGGGCGGGAAGCCGTAGCTGTCGGGGTGGGCGGTGAGGTCGGGGAGCCGGATGGGGCGGGGGTCGACGATCAACAGCCCGAGGATCCCGTGGCCCTGGGGGAGGGGCCCGATGGCGGCCTCGGCCTCCTCGTCGAGACCGGTGGTGAGGAACTCCGAGAGGCCCGTGCCGGTCTCGTCGAGGACTCCCAGGGCGCCGTACCGGGCCCCCACCAGCACGGTGGCGGCGTCGACGATGCGCCGCAGCACGACCGGGAGGCTGAGCTCGGAGCCGACGCTGTTGATGGCGTCGAGGAGGTGCTGCAGCTCCTTGTGGTCGACGCTCGGCGTGGGCATGCGGGGATGCTACCGGTGGGTCACCGGACGCTCCCAGGCCGCTCCCGGTCGGCACCGCATGCCGGTCGGCGGCCCGCCAGCAGGCAGAATGGCCTCGTGACCATCAAGGTGTTCCTCCTCGACGACCACGAGATCGTCCGCCGTGGGCTGCGCGAGCTGCTCGAAGCTGCGGGCGACATCGAGGTCGTGGGCGAGGCCGGCACGGCCGAGGAAGCGCTGCGCCGGGTGCCGGCCGCGGCGCCCGAGGTGGCCGTGCTCGACGTGCGGCTCCCCGACGGCGACGGTGTGCAGGTCTGCCGCGACATCCGCTCCAAGATGCCGGAGGTGCAGTGCCTGATGCTGACCTCCTACGCCGACGACGAGGCCCTGTTCGACGCCATCATGGCCGGGGCCGCCGGCTACCTCCTCAAGCAGATCCGGGGCACGGAGCTGGTGGAGGCCATCCGCAAGGTGGCGGCAGGGCAGTCGTTGCTCGACCCCGGGGTCACCGCCAAGGTGCTCGAGCGCCTGCGCACCGGGTCCGGCGAGGACGAGAAGCTCGAGCACCTCACCGACCAGGAACGACGCATCCTGGATCTGTTGGCCGAGGGCCTCACCAACCGCGAGATCGCCGACCGCATGTTCCTCGCCGAGAAGACGGTGAAGAACTACGTGTCGAACCTCCTGGCCAAGATGGGCATGCAGCGTCGCACGGAGGCGGCCGTCTACGCGGCACGGCTCAACGAACGGCATCGGCGCAGCGTCGAGTAGGCGCGCTCGGTGCAGGGTCAGACGTCGTGGGGGGCGTTGGCCGGTGGCGGAGCCCAGCCGCTCAGGTGCCAGCCGATTTGGAGGAGCCCCCCGGCGATGGCGCCGATCCCCACCGCGGCGGCGATGGTCATGGCATCCGGGAGGACGAGGGCGAAGAAGTCCTGCGAGAACGGCACCGCGAGCGCGACGACGAAGAGCAGCCCCATGGCGACCACCAGCCCTCCGCGCCAACTGGTGAGGGGGCGGCTGAGGAACCCCAGCACCCAGAGGGCGACGACGAACAGCACGATCACGGCCACCGTGCGGGCCTCGGCCAGGTCGTCGTCGGAGCCGTCTCGCGCCACGAGGTAGGCGGCGAAGGTGGCGATGGCGGCGACCACGCCGGCGGGGATGGCGAAGCGCAGCACCCGGCCCAGGAACCCCGGTCGGGCCAGCCGGCTGTTCGGCGCCAGCGCGAGGAAGAAGCCGGGGATCCCGATCGTGAGCGTCGAGATGATGGTGAAGTGGCGTGGGAGGAACGGGAAGGGGAGCTGCCCCACGCCGGTGGCCAGAGCCAGGCTCATGGCGTAGAAGCTCTTGGTGAGGAAGAGGTTGGCCACCCGCTCGACGTTGGCGATGACGCGTCGACCCTCGGCCACGACCGACGGGAAGACGGAGAAGTCGTTGGCCAACAGGACGAAGCGGGCCACGGCCCGAGCGGCCGCGGAACCCGAGCCCATGGCCACGCCGATGTCCGCGTCCTTGAGGGCGAGGGTGTCGTTCACCCCGTCGCCGGTCATGGCCACGGTGTGGCCCCTGCTCTGCAGGGCGTGCACCATCGCTCGCTTCTGCTGAGGGGTGACCCGCCCGAACACCGAGTGGGACTCGAGGATCTCGGCCAGCGCTTCCTGGTCGTCGTCGGGTAGGTCGCGGGCGTCGACGGGCTCGTGGGCCCCGGGCACGCCCACCCGCTCGGCCACTGCGCCCACCGTGATCGGGCTGTCGCCGGAGATCACCTTGACGGCCACGCCCTGCTCGCCGAAGTAGGCGATGGTGGCGGGAGCGGACTCGCGGAGCTGCTCGTCGAGGACGACGAGCGCGGTGGGTTCGAGCACCGCCGGCAGCTGCTCCCCCGTGAGCCCTCCCGGTGCCTGGGTGAGGAGGAGGACCCGTCGGCCACGGCTCGCATAGTGCTCGAGGCGCTCGCTCGCCTCGTTCGCGGCGTGGCCGTCGGGGGCCCGCGTCAGGAGGATGTCGGGAGCGCCGAGGAACCACGCGCCGTGGTCGGTGAAGGCCGCCGCGCTCCACTTGCGGGCCGACGAGAACGGCACCAGATCGTCGATGGTCCACCCGGGCGGCCGGTCGTAGGCCGCCACGATGGCGGCCAGGCTGGGGTTCGGATGGTCGTCGGCCGCGCCCATGGCCGCGAGCACGGCGCCCGTGTCGGGCTGGGTCGAACCCGAGTCGCCGCTCAGGTGCTCGACCGTGGCGAGGGTGAGGGCACCCTCGGTGAGGGTGCCGGTCTTGTCGAGGCAGATCACGTCGACCCGGGCCAGCCCTTCGATGGCCGCCAGCTCCTGCGTGAGCACCTTCTTGCCGGCCAGCCGGGTGGCACCCACGGCGAAGGCGATGCTGGTGAGCAGGATCAGCCCCTCGGGGACCATGGCGCCGAGACCGGCGACCGACCCCTGCACCGCGGCCACGACACCGACGTCGGCGGCGATCTGGGCCGTCACCAGCAGCACGGCCGTCGGTGCCATCAGCCAGCTGAGCATCTTGATGATCCGGTCGATGCCGGATCGCAGCTCGCTCTTGACCAGCGAGAAGCGACGGGCCTCGCTGGAGAGCTTGAACGCGTAGGCCTCGCTGCCGACGTTCGTCGCTCGGATGCTCCCACTCCCGGCCACGACGAAGCTGCCCGACATCACACCGTCACCGATCCCCTTGTCGACGGGGTCGGCCTCTCCCGTGAGCAGCGATTCGTCGATCTCCAGGCCGGTCTCGAGGAGCACCTCCCCGTCGACGGCGATCTGGTCACCGAGCTGGAGCACGATGAGGTCGTCGGCCACCAGGTCCTTGGAGGGGATCTCGATGACCTCGCCGTCGCGCCGCACCCGGGACCGGGGGGCGTTGAGGACGGCCAGCCGATCCAGTGATCGCTTGGCCCTGACTTCCTGCACGATGCCGATGAGGGCGTTGAGCACCAGGACGATGCCGAACAGGCCGTCACGGAACTGCCCGACGGCCAGGATCACGACGAGGAGCGAGCCCAGCAGGAAGTTGAAGGGGGTGAAGACGTTGGCCCGGACGATCTGGGCCACTGTCCGGCTGGTCGGATCCGGGACGTCGTTGGTCAGTCCGGCGGCCCGCCGCTCGGCCACCTCCGCCGCGGTGAGTCCCTCCAGGCGCGTCGGATCCCCTGCCACCGCAGTCATGCCTTGTGTCTAGTGCACGGTGGTCCACCCCGGGCCGACCCGGGCCAGGGTGACGGGTCGTCCGTCGGTGGTCAGTGGCGGACGACGACGACCGGGCAGGGCGCGTGGCTCACGACGTGCTGGCTGACCGAGCCGAGGAGCATGCCGGTGAAGCCGCCGTGACCCCGGCTGCCCACGACGAGCAGGTCGGCACCGTCGGCCGCCTCGAGCAGCGCGGCGGCCGCCGCCCCTTCGGCGACCACGGTCTCGATCTCGACGTCGTCGGTCGCGGCCACGCCCTCCTCGTCGAGCACCTGGCGCAGGGCGGCCTCGGCCTCCTGGCTCAGGTCCTCGATGGGGGGCAGGGCCCCGAACGCCGGCAGGGTGGTGAGCACCGGGTACTGCCACACGGTCACCACCACGAGGGGACAACGGCGCAACCCGGCTTCCTGGTGGGCCCACCGCAACGCGGCACGTGACCCCTCCGAGGCGTCCACCCCGACCACGATCTTGCTCATCGTCGCGCTCCTCCCGGCTCGTCGTCCCAGGCCCGAGTTCGGGCGCTGGGACGACTCCGTGTCGTCGATACCGGTCAGGCCGGCGTGATCAGACCGTAGTGACCGTCGTAGCGGCGGTAGACCACCTGGCCCGAACCGGTCTCAGCGTCGACGAAGAACACCATGCGCTCGTGGCCCACATCGAGGCGTTCCTCGGCCTCGGGCAGGGTGAGCTCCGGCGCCGGGGGGCCGATGGCGATCGACTCGTGGCAGTCCGCGGGCCGATCGGTGCGACCGCCCACCTGCTGCAGCTCGAGGCCACCGTCGTCGAGGACGTGCAGGACGGCCTCGGCGCCGGTGTGGACTTCGGTGAACAGGTAGAAGTCGTGGCCCAGCAGCTCGAGATCGAGGCCGGCCTCGTCGGTCGTCATGGGATCGAGCGCGAAGGTCTTGTGGCGGACGACCTCACGGTCCTCGACCGGCCGGTCGAAGTAGTCGGGTCGGCGGGTGGGTTCGCTGCCGTGGCGCCACTCGCCTTCGGCGGACACCGGCCGCTCCGCGCCCGGCTCCTGGCGTTCGGTGTGGCGCACCAGGTTGCGGCGGAGCCGGTTCTCGAGCAGGTCGGCGGCCTCCATGAGGTCGGCGCCGGCCACGTGGGCCCGCACCGGCTGCCCGTTCACGTCGAGGGTGGCCTCGGCGACGGCCGGGCGGGCCTGGGCGGGGTTGGCTTCGAGGGAGAGCTTCAGCTGGGCGAAGAGGATCGGCTTGCGGGTGAAGCGCCCGAGTTGGGTGATCTTCTCCACGGCGTACTCTCGTGCCGCCTGGGGGATCTCACCCCTGGTGGCCACGCTGACCTCGAGCTCTCGAACGTCCATGATGGTCCTTCCTCGGTGGGCCGGCGGGTCCGGCCCCGGGATCACAGGGGGAAGGCGTCCTCCCCTTGTGCTGCGAGCGTGCGTCACCGCGTGCACCGGCGGGAAGGGCGGAAGGTCCCGACTGCTCAGGTCGAGCGGACGGGCACCACGACCAGCGTGACGGTGGTGCGGCGCAGCAGCTCCTCGGCCACGCTACCCACCAGCAGGTGGTGCAGGCGCCCCCGACCGTGGCTGCCGATCACCAGGTGGCCGGCGCCCACGTCGTCGGCGACGCGGAGCAGCGTCTCGGCCGTGGGGCCCATGGCGAGGAGGGAGCGCACCGAGATCGTGGGGGCCAGGGCGTCGGTGCGCTCGGCCAGCTCGCGGAGAGCCCGGTGCTCGTCGGTGAGTTCGTCGGCTCGAGCGTCGCGGGTGTGGCGCTCGAAGTCCTCGGTGTCGTAGCCGACGAACGCCGGCTCTTCGGCCGCGGCGTGCACGAGCACGAGATCGCCGCCGGTCGCCGCCGCGATGGTGAGGCCCTCGCGCACCAGGCGGTCGGTGGGGTCGGCGAAGTCGACGGCCACGACGACGGCAGGACTGGGGTTGTCGGCCACGACCCCACCCTATGGGGCCGGGTTCGAGCGTCGGGCCGACTCTGGACGTTGGTCCCTGTCGGCCGACGGGATCGGTCTGCCACGATGGCCACACGAGACGGCGGGGACTGGCCCGCCCCGACGGAGGTGAAGCCATGCGACTCATCGATGCCCGCACCGGGATCGAGGTCATGGACCGTGCCGAGTGCCTCGAGTTGCTGGGCACCACCGACATCGGGCGCATCGCGGTGGTCGACGCCGGGCACCCGGTGATCTTCCCGGTGAACTACGCCATGGACGGCGAGCACATCGTGTTCCGCACCGCCCCGGGCACGAAGTTCGACGCCACGGTGCGGGGGACGCCGGTCGCGTTCGAGATCGACTGGACCGATCCCGGGAGCCGTGCGGCCTGGAGCGTGGTGGTCACCGGGTGGGCCCGGGTGGTGGAGACGCCCGAGGAGCTGGCTCGGGCCGAAGCCCTCGAGCTGCAGCCCTGGTCCGAGCACGACAAGCCCCACTTCGTGGCCGTGCACCCCGAGCGGGTGAGCGGTCGGCGTATCGTGCCGGCCGACGCCGCGTCCGGCTGACCCGCCCGGCCCGTCTCGCGGCCGCACGTCCCGGCGCGTCCTCGGCAGGGCTCCCGTCGGCTCCCGAGGGGAGGACGCGACGAGACCCCCGGCTCGGAGCCGGGGGCCTCGTCGTCTTCGGGGGAGTCCGCCCCCGGGCGTCAGGCCTCGGTGGCGTTCGGGTCGGTGACCACCAGGACCGTGACCATGTACTTGAGGCCTTCCTCGGTCTCGGCGTGGGTGAGGATGTGGCAGTGGTACGCCCAGATGCCGGCGTCCTCGGCCTCCGGCATGATCAGCACGGTGTAGCGCTCGCCCGGGCAGATGTTGACGGTGTCGGCCCAGTAGGGCTGGTCGAGCGGCCAGCTGTCCTTCTCGATCACCAGTTGGGGCACGCGGTGCAGGTGCATCGGGTGACAGCTCAGCCCCTCGTTGTGGTACGTGACCATGAGGGTCTCGCCGGCCGCCATGGCGATCGGGTCGGTCGCCGGGAAGCTCTTGCCGTTCAGGCTCAGGCCGATGGTGCCGGCGTCGTTGAGGACCATCGGGATGTGGCGGTCGACCTGGAGGTCGGCGGGGATGGTGCGCCCCGAGATGGTGCGCCCGGCCGGCAGGGGCACGTCGCCGATCTGGAACTGGCCGTACATGCCGTTGACGATGGTGTGGGCGCCGCCGTTGTGGGGGTGGTACATGCCCAGTTCGTGGTGGTCGGGGGTTGTGAACTCGTAGGTGAAGGTCTCCCCGGGCTCGACCATGGGCTGGGTGATGGGAGCCACGCCGTCCATGGGGAACGGTGCGGTGATGCCGTGCCAGTGGATGTCCTGACCGAGCGGCGTGTTGTTGATGAGGGTGACCCGCACGGTGTCGTTGGGCTCGATGCGGATCGACGGCCCGGGGATCATGCCGTTGTAGGCCCAGCCCTTGACCCACTTGCCGGGCTCGACCTCCCAGTCGATGAGCGACGCTTCGAGGGTGATCTCCTTGACCCCGTCGGGGCCGGCCTCGGGGCGCAGCAGCTCGTTGCCGCGGCCCTCGGTGGGCACACCGGTGCCGAACTCGGCGAAGGCGTCGAGGTACTCGTTGGCCCCGTCGATCATGGCCTTGTCCATGGCCGCGAAGTCGATCTCGGCGCTGCCTCCGTGGGCGGCGTCGGCCGTGCCCCCGGCGTCGGCTCCCACCGCCAGCTCGCCGGCGTCCGCGCCGGCCTCGGTCACCACGAGGGTGGCGACCATGCCGGCGGCCTCGTGGCCGGGGATGTCGCAGATCACCGTGTACTCGCCCGGGGACAGGTTCCCCAGGGAGAGCAGCTCGGACTGCCCGCCCACCAGGTCGCTCGTGCCGAGGCCCTGGTCGACCACGACCAGGTTGTGGGCCATCGAGCCGCCGTTGACGACGTTGAGGCTCCCGCCGGCGGGGGCGGTGATGATGGCGGGGGCGACGGCGAACTCGGTGAGGGTCACCGTCACCGGGGCGGCGGTGGCGACCGTGCTGGTGCTGGGGTCGTCGTTGACGACGACGACGATGCCCACTGCTGCGATCAGGAACGCCATCACGGCGGTCAATGACGCGAACACCGTGAACATGCTCCGGTCTTCGTTGGGGGCCATGGGACTCCTAGCGCTGAGGGGGTCGCCGTGCCGCCGAGGGCCGGCACGGTCGTTGCGCATCGTCGTCGGGGTACCGGGCCCCAGGCAGGGCCCGGAGACTGGGTCGTGAGGGGTCTTTGGTCCCGTCCTCGACGGCTGCGCGGCGCTGGGTGGCGGCCGGCGCGCCGTGCGAGGATGGCCGGGACATGACCGTCGACACCTTCTCGACCTTCTTCGCCCTGCTGGCCCTGCTGTCGATGGCGGGAGCCGTCGCCATCGCCGTGGGGGCGCTGGTGTGGCGGACCCGTCGCCCCGCGTGGCTGGTGAGCATCCGCGACGAGATCGGCCGTGCCGCGCTGTGGTTGGCCTGGATCGTGGCGACCGTCACCACCCTGGGGTCGCTGTACTACTCCAAGGTCGAGAACTACCTGCCGTGCGAGCTGTGCTGGTACCAGCGCATCGCCATCTACCCCTTCGCGGTCATCCTGGCCATCGCCGCCGTCCGCCGCGACGCCGCCGTCCGCGTCTACGCGGTGCCGGTGCTCGTCATCGGAGCGGTCATCTCGGCGTACCACACCTGGATCCAGGCCTACCCGCCCGCCTCCGACACGGCCTTCTGCACCGCCGACGCCCCCTGCACCGCCCGCTACGTGTGGGAGTTCGGCTTCGTCTCGTTGCCTTTCATGGCCCTTTCGGCCTCCCTCGTCATGATCGCCCTGCTCTTCGTGGCCCGCCCGACCTCACCGGCGAGCCCAGACCCCGGAGGTGCTCCGTGAGCAACCGTCCCTCTCGATCCACCTCGCACTCCGCCAAGGTGCACCAGGCGTCGCAGTCCGGACAGAACCGCAGTCCTGCGCTCTGGATCGCCTTGGCCGTCATCGTCGTCATCGCCGGTGTGGTCGCCGTGGCCGTGTCGCGATCCAGCACCGGGGGACCCGAGGGCGGCTCGGCGTCTCCGAGCGGCGGAACCGTGGTGCCCGAGGGCGACGTGGAGTTCGGCACCGTGGAGGTGCAGGGCACCGCGCTGCCCCCGGCGGCACGAGGAGGTGCCGATGCCGCGGCCGGCATGCCTCTGCCGACGGTCGAGGGAGAGATGTTCGACGGCTCGCCCATCACCATCACTCCCGCCGGCAAGCCCATGATCGTGCTGGGACTGGCCCACTGGTGCGGCAACTGCCAGGCCGAGGTGCCCCGCCTGCAGGAGTGGTTCGACGCCAACGGCATGCCCGACGACGTCGACGTGGTGGCCATGGCCACCGGTTCGAGTTCGAGCCAACTGAACTTCCCGCCCGGTGAGTGGCTGGTGCGGGAGGGGTGGAGCGTGCCCACCCTCGTCGACGACGAGGCCAGTACCGGCGGTGCCGCCTACGGCATCCAGGGCTTCCCCGCCTTCGTGGTCGTCGACAGCGAGGGCAACGTCGTCCAGCGGGTCAGCGGCGAGCTCAGCGTCGAGCAGTGGGAACTGGTCCTCGAGGCGGCCCGCACCGGCGTCGCCACCGCAGTCTGACCCTGGGCCTCCCGGGTTCCGGCCCGCCCGGGTCTCTGTCGACCTGTCGCCGGGTTCAGCTGGTCGGGCCCTCGTAGCGGCAGCCCGACGTGCACGTCTCGTGCACGTCGACCCGGGCCAGGCCGGGGAGCTCGAGACGGTCCCAGATCCAGATCGCCAACCGCTCGCTGGTGGGGTTCTCGAGGCCCTCGATCTCGTTGAGGTAGCGATGGTCGAGCTGGTCGTGCAGGGGGGCGAAGGCGGCCGTGAGGTCGGCGAAGTCCATGACCCAACCGGACTCCTCGCCGACGTCGCCTCGCACCCACACCGTGACCCGGAACGAGTGGCCGTGCAGACGACGGCACTTGTGCCCCTCCGGGACGTTGGGCAGCAGGTGGGCTGACTCGAAGCGGAACTGCTTGTGCAACAACATGGTTCTCGTCGCTGGTGTGGGGCCGGTCACGCTCGGCGCGCCCGGGTGGGACCGAAGCATCGAGGAGCGACGACGTCGCGGCTCCAGCGGCTCCAGCGGGGCTGATCGTAGAGCACGGCGAAATCCCTGGTCGACGGGCGGATGGCCCGACGAGACCCTCCGTTCGGGGGGTTGTCGGGCCCGTTCGCCCCCAGCGTGGAGCGATCGAAGCCAACGGCCGCCCACCCGCCTCCCGTCAGGCACCGGCCGGATGGCCAGCGGGCGCCGCCTCGACGGACCGCGCTCGGGTCGGCTCCTAGTGTGTCGACGGTGGCGGGCATCGACGACCCAACCCTGACGGCCGAGTACATCACGCCCCATCAGCGGCCTCGCCGCGAGAGACGGTCGACAGGTCCTGCGCAAGCACGCCGCGACCGTGGCCCTCAGCGCGGCCGGGCTGACCTGGATCTCGGCGGCCGTGGCCTTCACGATGGTGGAGGAGGTCGGGGAGGGCCAACGGCTCGGATCGTTCTTCGATGCCCTCTGGTGGTCGACCGTAACCATCACCACGGTCGGGTACGGCGACATCTACCCGGTCACCTCCGCCGGCCGGATCGTGGCCGGCTTGACGATGCTGGTGGGGATCAGCGCCTTCGCCGTGGTCACCGCCAAGGTGGCGTCGTTCCTCGCCCGGGACGAGTGAGGCTGCGCTCCGGTCTCCGGCGGTGCCCCTGGTGGGGATCGAACCCACGCTCTTCGGATTAAAAGTCCGCTGCCTTGACCGCTTGGCTACAGGGGCACGACGAGCCTACCGGTGGGGGTGCGGCGGCCTCGGTGGCGCGGCGGCGGGCGGTGGCCCACGAAGGGACCGGTAAGGGCGTGGCCACTACGTTGCGGTGCCAGATGGACACCTCCGCTCGGCGGCACCGCGTCCTCGACACGGAAGGAGACTCGATGCAGGGACCCCGCTCCCCGGCCGCCCAGCGGGCGCTGGGGCTCTACGCCGAGGCACCCATGGGGGCGCGCGTGCGCACCGCCGTGCGGTGGTGGACGGCACCCTTCGCCGCCCTCGAGCTCGAGGTGCCCCTGGCCGGCCCGGTGCTCGACCTCGGCTGCGGCGACGGGCTGTTCGCCGCCTACCTGGCCGTCGCCGGACGGGCCCGTCAGGTCGTGGGCACCGACATCGATCGCGACAAGGTCGCCGTGGCCCGACAGGCGGCCCGGCGCCTTCGCCCCGGCGAGGCCGAGCTGCACTTCGAGGCGGGCGACGGCCGCGTGCCGCGCCTCGACGGCGGCTGGCGCTCGATCGTCGTGGCCGACGTGCTCCACCTCCTCGGCGACGACGCCCGCCGAGCCCTGCTCGACGACTGCGTCGAGGCGCTCGCCCCTGGTGGGCTGTTGGTGATCAAGGAGGTCGACACCCGACCTCGCTGGAAGGCCCGTCTGGCCGCCGTGCAGGAGGTGGCGGCCACCCGGTTGTCGCGCACCACCGACGGCACCGGCGTGGACTCCGCCGAGCCCCGGGCCCTCGCCGCCCATCTCGAGGGTCAGGGCTGCACGACGATGGTGAAGCGCCTCGACCACGGCTACCCGCACCCCCACTGCCTGATCCTGGCCACCGCCCCCACATGAGCGATCCCGGCCGCCGCCCGGATCCCAGCGACCGCCCCCGCCCCTGGTCGATTCGGGGACGCCGTCGCGACCGGTCGGTATGGGGGGCCGTGACGCGTTCGCCACGCCGGGAGCGGTGGGACCGCCGGCTCCGGGTGGCCCGCCTCACCGCCCGCCGTGGTGCGCACCTGGCGGCGATGAAGGTGCGCGGGGCGCGCCTCGACGAGCGCCGCCGAGCCGAGCTCGAGGAGCGCTTCGTCGTCCGCAGCGCCGCCGACGTGGCCCGCGAGCTGGGTGAGATGAAGGGGGCGCTGATGAAGCTGGGCCAGATGGTGGGCTTCGCCGTCGACGGCCTGCCTCCCGAGGCCCAGGCCGCCTTCGCCCAGCTTCAACAGGACGTCCCGCCCATGGCGCCCAGCCTCGCCGAGCAGGTCGTGGTCGACGAGCTCGGGGCCCGCCCGGAGGAGCTGTTCCTCGACTGGGACCCGGTTCCCGTGGCCGCCGCATCGATCGGACAGGTCCATCGCGCCGTGATGCCCGACGGCCGGCGGGTGGCGGTCAAGGTGCAGTACCCGGGCGTCGACCGGGCCATCGCCCACGACCTCGATCAGGCCGACCGCCTCTACTCGTTGGCGGCGGCCGTGGCCCTGCCCGGCCTCGACACCCACGCGCTGGTCGACGAGCTACGGGCCCGAATGGCCGACGAGCTCGACTACCGACGCGAAGCGGACGCCCAGACCGGATTCGCCCGCCGCTACGCCGGACACCCCTTCGTGCGCATCCCCGAGGTGGTGCCCGAGCGGTCGGCGACCCGGGTGCTGACCTCGGAGTGGGTCGATGGCCTCACCTTCGACGAGTTCCGGGCCACGGCGTCGGCCGAGCTGCGCCAGCGGGCCGCCGAGGTGCTGTTCCGGTTCGTGCAGGGCTCCTTGCACGAGCACCGCGTCTTCAACGCCGACCCTCACCCGGGCAACTACCGCTTCCATCCCGACGGCACCGTCACCTTCCTCGACTTCGGCCTGGTGAAGGCCTTCGCCCCCGGCGAATGGGAGGCGCTGGCCCCCGCCATCGACCACGTGCTGGCCGTCGACGCGGCGGGCGTCACCGCGGCGATGGAGGCGGCCGGCTTCCTGCACCCGGGACACGGCCTCGATCCCGACCGCGTCTTCGACGTGGTGAGCGCGCCGTACCGCGCCTACCTGAGCGAGGAGTACACGTTCACCACCACCTACGTCGTGGACGCCCTGTCGACGTTGCTCGACGTGCGGGGACCCAACGCGGATGTCATCGCCGCGCTCGACATGCCGGCCAGCTTCGTGCTGCTCGACCGGGTGGTGTGGGGGATGAGCGCCATGCTGGGGCGCATGGAGGCCCGCAACCACTGGCGCTCCATCCTCCAGGAGTACCGCCACGGCGATGCTCCCTCCACCGCCATGGGTCGCGACGAAGCCCATTGGCGGGCGGGTCGCCGCTAGGCGAGCGGCCGCCTCACCCGAAGAGGGTGGTGGCGCCCGGACCGTGGCACTCGCCGTCGTCCGGGGCGTCGACGGCATCGGGTTCGTCGGCGTCGCACCACTGCGGCGCCGGACCGTCGGTGATCGTCGGGGCGCCGTAGGCCTGGGCCAGCAGGAACCCGTTGGCGCGTTCGAGCAGCGGGTAGCGGGCCTCGAGGGCCCGGAACGCCTTGGAGTGGTTGGGCTCGACCAGGTGGGCCAGCTCGTGCACGAGCACGCTGTCGGCGACGAACGTCGGCCACGGCTGGAGCCGGTGGGACAGACGGATCTCGCCGGTGGCCGGGGTGCACGATCCCCACCGACGCCGCTGGTTGGTCACCCAACGCACCGAGGTGGCTCGCGGCAGGTCGTAGCGGCGGGCCAGCGTGTCGGCGCGGGCCTGGAGGTCGGCGTCGCCGGTGTGCCCGGATCGGCCGCCGCGGCCGTAGCGGCGCTGGAAGCGCTGGGCGAAGTGGGCCGCCCACGCGGCGACCTCGTCGTCGGTGCTGTCGGCGGGCACCCGCAAGCGGATCCGTCCTTCGACGATCTCGGCGCCGACGGTCTTGCGACGTCGGGCGCTGCGGACGACCTCGACGGGGTACTCGTGGAACGGGACGGCCACCTCGGCCACCTCCCAGGATCAGATCTGGCTGGGGACGGTGAGCTCGTCGTCGTCGACGAGGACCAGTCGATCGCCGACCGTCAGCCGGTCGCCGTGGTGGGTGACCCAGCGGCCACCGAGGTTGGGCATGCGCTCCCACGGGAGCCCGGAGTCGTGCTCCACCGCGTTGATGACGCCGCCGTGGGTGAGCACCAGGACCTCGGCGCCCTCGTACTCGGCGGCGATGCGGCCCAGGGCGCCGTGCACCCGCACGACGAGGGTGTCCTGGTCCTCGTAGCCCTCCGGACGCCGACCGGTGTCGAGGAAGCCGGGCCAGCCGTCCTCGATCTCGGCGCGGGTGAGGCCCTGCCACTGGCCGGCATCGCGCTCGGCCAGGTCGGCCTCGACCACCACCGGCCCGACCCCGATCTGCTCGGAGATGATGCGGGCGGTGTCGAGGGCGCGTTGCAGCGGCGAGGCGCACACGACGTCGACCGAGCCGATGCGGGCGCTGGCGTGGAAGGCCTGCTGCCGGCCGAGGTCGGTGAGGGGCGGATCGGCCCGCCCCTGCCAGCGGCCGAGGGCGTTCCACTCCGATTGGCCGTGACGGACGAGGAGCATCTGGGTCATCGGGTCCGACGGTACTCGCCGCTCGCGACAGCCCTGGTGCGCCCCCGGGGCTTCGGGTCGACCGCAAGCCACGCCTAGCATCTCGGCGTGGCCCACCTTCGTCTCTTCGCCGCTGCCCGCGACGCGGCCGGAGCCGCTCGCGCCGAGATGGCGGGCGACACCGTGGGCGACGTGCTGGCCGCCGCCGTAGCCGCCTACGGCCCGGACTTCGCCGCCGTGGTCGAGAACAGCCGGGTCTGGTGCAACGGCGAGCCCGCCGAGGTCGATCACCCCGTCGGACCGGCCGACGAGGTGGCCGTGCTGCCACCGGTGTCGGGTGGTTGCGGGCCGACTGCGGGAGCGCGGTGACCACGGCCCCGCGCCGGCGGGCTGCGACCCCCGCATCGGCCAAGGCGCCGCCCGCCAGCGATCGATCACCCGGCTCGTGGGCCGATCGGCTGGTGTCGGGCGAGCCCATCGGCGGGCCGCGAGGTCGTCTCGGGGTCGTGTGGTTCCTGGTCGCCCTCGTGGCCACTATCGGCGGCCTGGTGCCTCTCGCCGTGCTCTTCGCCCTGGTGGCGGGGGCGGCCGGGTTGCAGACCGCAGCCGCGTGGCGGCGGGTCCACCGTCGGCCGGTGCAACTGGCGTCGGGCCTCGTCGGTGCGGCGCTGCCCCTGGCCGCCGGCTTCGGCATCGCCTTCGTGGGGCTCGTCGCGCTGCTCTCGGTGGTGGCCTGCCTGGTCACCGCCGTGCTCTTCACCCGTGGTCGCCCCCGTCGTGGCCGTCCCGTCGTCCTGGCCGTGGCCGGGGTGACCCTGCGCAGCGGCTTCTTCACCGGGGTGGGGGCCGCGGCGGCGGTGCTGGTGGCCCGCACCGACACGGTCAGCTTCGTGGTGCTGTTGGTCCTCGTCAGCGCCTACGAGGCGGGCGACTACCTGGTGGGCACCGGGGCCAGCACCCCCATCGAGGGGCCGCTCTCCGGGATGGCGGCCGTCGCGGTGCTCACCTTCGCCCTCTCGGTGTTCCAGCTCGGCCCCTTCGACAGCCAGGCGGCGTGGGTGTTCGGCGGCATGGTGGCCGCCGCGGCTCCTCTGGGGACCTTCCTCGGTTCGGCCCTGGTGCCGTCGGCGGCGGCGGGTGGTCCCGGTCTGCGGCGCCTCGACGCGTGGCTCGTCGCCGGGCCGGCGTGGGCGTGGATGCTGTGGGGCTACCTGGGCTGACCCTGTCCATGGCGCCCTCCTCGCTGCGCTCGTCGGGACGCGGTGTGGGCGGGTCGCTGGCGCTCCCGTCGCCCACCTGCCGGTGAGCTGGTGCCGATGCACGCCCCCTCTGACCAACCTGTCGGGTTTGAGCGCTCACAGGTGACGCCCTTTCCCGACAGCTACGCGTTCGGGAGCAAGATGTCGCGAGGGGGCTGATCGCGGCGGCAGGGTGCCCTACAGTGACGCCGTCGGGCGCCCCGCGCCGCGTCACCCGAGGCCAGGAGAAGGTCGATGTCAGGAACCGACGACACCCCGACGCCCGACGGCGACAGCGCGCTCGAGCTCGACGGGATCGGTGCCGAGGACCTGCCGGCGCTGAGCCTGGTCGAGCTGCGCCAGCGTCGCGACGCGGCCGTGGGCACCGAGACCGGGCTGTCCTACCTGCGTCGCCTGGTGCAAGGCCCCCTCGACCTCGTCCGGGGTGAGCTCGAGAGCCGGGCCGGGGGCGAGCGGCGCGACCTCGCCGGGCTGGTGGAAGGGCTCGGTGAGGTGCTGTCGGAGAGTGGCCGCGGCACGGCCGGCGGCCGCATCCCCATGGCCCTCGAACCGAGCGAGATCGATCCCGAGCTGGCCGCCGAGCTGCAGCGGGTCACCCGCGGGGGGACTCGCACCGCCGAGGTGGCCGCCGCCGCCGACGACGAGCTCGTGGCCTTCGCCGCCGAGCTCGACACCCTCGAGCGGCAGGTCTCGGCCCGCCGGCGTCGTCTGCACCGCACCATCGACGTGCTCAACGGCGAGTTGGCCCGCCGCTACCGCTCCGGCGAGGCCACCGTCGAGAGCGCCCTGTCCTCCCCGGCGGAGTGAGCCCCTGCCGCCTGGAGTGTGGCTCCGGCTCTCGGCGCTCGTAACGTGATCTCCGTGCGTTCCCTGGCCGTCCTCTCGCTGCACACGTCGCCGCTGGCCCAGCCCGGATCGGGTGACTCCGGCGGCATGAACGTCTACGTGCGCGAGCTGGTGGCCTCGCTGGCCCAGGCCGGCGTGGGCGCCGAGGTCTACGTGCGGAGGTGGTCGCCCGATCTGCCCGAGGTCGTCGACGTCGAGCCCGGTTTCCGGGTGGTGCACGTCGACGCCGGTCCGTACGACCTGGCCAAGGAGCAGCTGCCCGACGTGGTCGACGCCTACGCCGACGGCGTGCGGGACCACCTGCAACGCCGCGACGGCGCGGATGCCCTCCACGCCAACTACTGGCTCTCGGGCCTGGCCGGGCACCGACTCAAGCACGAGCTCTCGCTGCCCTTGGTCTCCACGTTCCACACCCTGGCGCGGGTCAAGGCCGACACCGGAGACCTCGAACCGGACCGGCGGGTGGTGGCCGAGACCGACGTCATCGGGTGCTCGGATGCCATCTTGGCCAACGGCACGGCCGAGGCCGCCCAGCTCGTCGAGCTCTACGGGGCCGACCCGAGCCGGGTCGAGATCGTCCCCCCCGGTGTCGACCACGCCTTCTTCTCGCCCGGCGACCGTCGGGGGGCGCGCGCCGCGCTCGGTCTCGGCGAGCACCCGGTGCTGCTCTTCGTCGGTCGCATCCAGCCGCTCAAGGGCCTGGGGGTCGCCATCTCGGCGTTGGCCGAGCTCTCGGCCGCCCATCCCGATGCGGTGCTGGTCGTGGTCGGAGGTCCGAGCGGCGCCGAGGGCGAGCGGGAGATGGCCCAGGCCCTCGCCCTCGTCGACGAGCACCACCTCGGCGAGCGGGTGCGCTTCGTCGAGCCCCAGCCCCACCACCTGCTCTCCACCTACTACCGGGCGGCCGACCTGTGCATCGTGCCCAGCCGCTCGGAGTCCTTCGGCCTCGTGGCCCTGGAGGCGGCGGCGTGCGGCACCCCGGTGGTGGCCGCCGCGGTCGGGGGGCTGCTGACCCTCGTCGACGACGGAGTCACCGGCTCGCTGGTCGAGACCCGGTCCCCTCACGACTACGCCCGGGCCGCCGCGGCCATCCTCGGCGATCCCGCCCGGGCCGCGGCCATGAGCCGGGCGGCCACCGAGCGGGCCCGGCACTACACGTGGTCCACCACCGCGGCTCGCCTGCGGCGCCTCTACACCGACCTCACCGCCCGCGCTCCCGTCAGCTGCACCTGACGCCAGCGCCCACCGCCCAGGGAGCTCCCATGGCCGACGAGATCGCCGACCCCGCCACCCTCGATGCGCTCGAGGATCTGATCGACGGGTGGCTGGCGGCGCAGTTGGACGAGAACCCGGTGGTGGCCGCCGTCGAACGGGGCGAGCCGGGCGAGCGCCGGTGGTACGTGCGGGTCCTCGGCGAGTCCAAGGACGTGTTCTCGATCTGGTTCACCCTGCGCCAGCGGACCCTGCACTACGAGACCTACGTGATGCCGGCCCCCGAGGAGAACCACGCCGCCTTCTACGAGCACCTGCTGCGCCGCAACCACAAGCTCACCGGCGCGGCGTTCACCATCGGCGCCGAGGACGCGGTGTTCCTCGAGGGCAGCCTGGGCGTGCACGCCGTCGACGACGGTGAGCTCGATCGGATCCTGGGCTCGCTCTACGCCTACGTGGAGCAGTGCTTCCTGCCGGCGCTGCGCATCGGGTACGCCTCCCGCTTCGGGGACGCCCCCGAGGGCTGACCGGCCTCGGCGCCGCTGCCTGAGGACATCTCGTGCTGTTTCGATGTTTTTCCTTGTTCTCGGACCGGCGCTGTCCTACGGTGAGCGGCGTGCCCGGGAGCGGGACCTGATCGGGGAAGACGGGTCCGGGTCCCGGGCACGGCCGCGCTGACCGGAAAGGCCCCGGGCCTCCCCGGTCCGGACGGTAGCGTCGGCGACCATGGTGAGACTGCAGATCGTCGGTGGCGGCCGCATGGGCGAGGCCCTCCTGGCCGGCTTGCTCGGTGCCGGGTGGGCCGAGGCCTCCGAGCTGGCCGTGGTCGAACGTCTCGACGCCCGACGGCGCGACCTGGCCGAGGGGTTCCCGGGGGTGGCCGTGCTCGAACGGCCCACGGCCTGCGAGGGCGCGGTGCTGGCCGTGAAGCCCACCGACGCAGCCGAGACCGCGCAGGAGATCGCCCTGGCCGGTGCCCGACGAGTGCTGTCCATCGCCGCCGGGGTCACCACCGGGGCCCTCGAGGCGGCCCTCGGTGCGGGCATCGCCGTGGTGCGGGCCATGCCCAACACGCCCGCGGTGGTCGGCGCCGGGGCGTCGGCCATCGCCGGCGGCATCAGTGCGGGCGACGACGACCTGGACTGGGCGGCCTCGGTGCTCGACGCGGTCGGTGTCGTCGTACGGGTGTCGGAGGGGCAGCTCGACGCCGTCACCGGCCTGTCCGGTTCGGGCCCGGCCTACGTCTTCCTCGTGGCCGAGAGCCTCATCGAGGCCGGGGTCCTGGTGGGGCTGTCGCGCGAGGTGGCCGAGGTGCTGGCGGTGCAGACCCTGTTGGGCTCGGGCCGGTTGCTCGAGTCGAGCGACGAGCACGCCGCCGCCCTGCGGGCGGGCGTCACCTCGCCCGGAGGAACCACCGCGGCCGGCTTGCACGCCCTCGAGTCCGGCGGCTTGCGGGCGGCCATCCTCGACGCAGTGAAGGCCGCGACCGAGCGCTCCAGAGAGCTCGGCCGATAGCACCGGCCGGGCCCGACCGGCCAGGGCGTCGGGCCGCCCCCGTTGGGGACCTCGACGGGCCCGCCGGTAGCCTCGACCCCGCCATGGCGCCCCCCTTCGACACCGTCACCTTCCTCTCCGACTACGGCCGCACCGACGAGTTCGTCGGGGTCGTGCACTCGGTCATCCGATCCATCGCCCCCGACGTGCGGGTGATCGACCTCACCCACGACATCGCCCCCTACGACGTGCGCGCCGGGGCCCTGGCCCTCGCCCGCAGCGTCCCCTTCCTGGCCCCGGGGGTGGTGGTCGCGGTGGTCGACCCCGCGGTCGGCACCACCCGCCGCCCCATCGCCGTCGAGGTGGGCGACGGTGCCTCGGTGCTGGTCGGCCCCGACAACGGCCTGCTCGCCCCCGCGGTGGCCATGTGCGGGGGCGCCACCCGGGCGGTGGAGCTCGTGTCGCCCGAGCACCGCCTCGACACGGGGGCGGCGACCTTCGACGGTCGCGATGTCTTCGCCCCCGCGGCCGCCCACCTGTGCAACGGCGTCGAGCTCACCGAGCTGGGCCCCCTGCTCGAGCCGGCGTCGCTGATGCCCGGCCTGGTGCCCCTCTCTCGCGAGGAGGGCAGCGAGATCATCGCCGAGGTCCTGTGGGTCGACCGCTACGGCAACGCCCAGCTCAACGTCGAGCCCGAAGAGCTCGAGGGCCACGACGACCAGGTGGCCGTCGAGCTCGACGGCACCCTGCGCACCGCCCGGCGGGCTCGCACCTTCGCCGAGGTCGGGGCCGGCGAGATCGGCCTGATCGTCGACAGCTACGGGCTGATGGCCCTCGCCCTCGACCGCGACTCCGCCGCCGGCCGGCTCGACCTCGTCGCCGGTTCCCAGGTCGTCATCCGCGCCCTCGACGACGACACCACCGCCCGAGGCACGTCCACCTCGGTCACCCTCACCATGCGCCGCGTCAGCGGCGAGGAGGCCCAGCCATGAGGCCCGGCACCGTCATCACCCTCGGCGTGCTCCTGCTCGCCATCTTGATCGCCGCCACCCTGCAGCTGTTCGTGTTCGCCCGCTGAGCGGTCGGGTGACGCGTGTCGTCAGACGCGGGCCGCCAGGCGATCCCGGGTGAAGCGTCGGCCGTTCACCACCAACAGCAGCGCCGCCAACGCCCACAGGGCGGCGCCGGCGGCCACCACGCCGAGCACCGGCATCAACAACAGCGTCGACGCCTGCGCCGCGGCCAGGAAGATCAGCGGCAGGATCACCGCGCCACCGAGCTGGTTGGCCTCCTGGGTGGTGCGGGCCCGGGAGGACACCACGACCAACAGCCCGAGGGCCAGCAGGGCCATGGCCGGGGCCACCCACAGCACCATCACTGCGAACTGCCCGTAGGGCAGGAAGACGCGTTCGAGCAGGGGCCAGGCGACGAGGTCGCCGATCACCGAGTAGAGCAGGGCGCCGATCCAGGTGATGGCCACGGCCGGGAGGAAGGCGGTGAGCACCTTGGCGATGAACAGGTCGCGATCCGAGATGGGCAGGTGCAGGACCACCTCGAGGGTGCGCCGTTCCTTCTCACCGGCGAAGGCGTCGGCGGCCAGCACCGCGGAGACCATGAGGGGGATGACCAACAGCAGGGGGGCGAGCAGGTAGCCCAGCACCAGCACGAGCAGCTGCTCGTCCTGGGGCAGGGCGAGGATGGGCTCGGCCAGGCGCTCGATGAGGGGGGAGCGCAGCGCGCTCTCGACCCGGGTGGTGGGGGCGGAGCGGGCCAGGAGCCCGATGCTGAGCGGCATCGCCACCAGCAACACGGTGGGCACCAGCACCATGGGCAACACGATGGCCTTGGAGCGCCGGACGGCGCGGATGTCGCGACCGACGATCGTCCAGACCGCCCGCCAGTCGACGCCGATCACGAGCTCACCCCGTCGGGGGCGGCGAAGCCGTCGGTGGCCAGGGCCCCCTCTTCGTCGGCGATGCGCCGTTCGATGGCGAAGTAGACGTCCTCGAGGGTGGGTCGGTGCAGGGCGGCGCCGTACACGGGCAGTCCCCCTTCGACCGCCCGGGCCACGACGTGGGGGAGGGCCTCGCGGTCGTCGACGACCAAGCGGGCGCCGTGGTCGTGGGAGAACGCCTGCTGGACGCCGGGCACGCCGGCGAGGCGAGCCACGGTGGCGTCGTCGGCCGGGGCGCCGAGATCGAGCTCGGCGCCGACGCCGGACCACAGGCCGGCCGCCAGGTCCTCGGGGGCGCCGTAGGCGCGCAGTCGGCCGCGGTGCAGCACGGCCATGCGATCGGCCAGGCGCCCGGCTTCGCCCAGGAAGTGGGTGGCCATCACGATCGTGCGGCCCTCGGCGGCCAGGCCGTCGATGAGGTCGATGACGTCGCGCGTGCCGGCGGGGTCGAGGCCCGAGGTGGGCTCGTCGAGGAACAGGACCTCGGGGTCGTGCAGCAGGGCTCGGGCCAGGGCCACCCGCTTGCGTTGCCCGGTGGAGAAGCCCTGGGTGAGGTCGTCGGCCCGCTCGATCATCCCGAACCGTTCGAGCAGGTCGTCGACCCGTCGCCGGGCGTCGCCGACGGCGAACCCGCGCAGGCGGGCCACGTAGAGGAGGTTCTCACGAGAGGTCAGACGGTCGTCGAGGCCGGCGTTCTCGGTGAGCACGCCGGTGCGACGACGCACGGCATCACCGTCGACGGAGGGATCGAGCCCCAGCACCCGTGACCATCCGCCGTGGGGCTGCAGCACGCCGTCGAGGAGCCGCACGGTGGTGGTCTTGCCGGCGCCGTTGGGGCCGAGCAGGGCGAGGACCTGCCCCGGCTCGAGCGAGAAGGTGACACCGTCGACGGCGAGGCCGTGGGCGAACCCACGGGTCAACCCCTCGGTCTCGATGGCGGCGCTCACCGGCCCAGTCTGGCGGCGGAGCCGTCGAGGGCGCGCAGCGCGTCGAGGACGGAGGCGGCGCGGACGGGGTCGCCGGGACCGGGTGGCGGCGGCGGTGGTGGTTCCTCGGCGGTCGCCGGGGCTCCGGCTGAGGCGGTCGTCCCCGCGCCGCTGCCGCCGTTCGACTCGCCTCCCGTGGCCGGCGAGGGCGACGGCGGTGGTGACGGCGGCGGAGGTGGCGGTGGAGGTGCAGGAGGTCGGCCGCCGCCCGGGGCCAGGAAGCGGTGGGTGACGTACTGGGTGTCGCCCGACCACACCACCCCGATGCCCACCCGGGTGAAGGAGCCGTCGACGATGTTGCGGTAGTGGGTGGGGCTGGCCAGGAAGGCGTCGAAGATCACGCCGGTGCTGGGGCCGCGACCCACGTTCTCGCCCAGCTTCACCCAGGGCTGGCTGACCCCGATCGACAGGTCCGAGGCGTGCTGGAGTCGCCCCCACGAGGCGAGCTGTCCGGCCCAGCCCTGGGCCGTGCCCGAGAGCTCGCCGTCGAGGGTCAGCGGCGCCACGCCGGCCCGGGCCCGGGCCTGGTTGAGCAGGCCGAGGTACTGGCCGACGTCGCCGCTGCCGGCGTGGGCGGGTGCGGGACCAGGGGTGCCGGACGGGGCGAACGTCGTGGCCAGGACCAGGAGGACGACGAGCAGGGCGAGCGCGACGAGGCGGCCCGGTACCGATCGCTGTCGTGGTGTCGCTGCTGCCCGCATGGATCCTCCTCCTCCCCATCGGCCGATGGGACCCGGGACTGGAACGATCCGGCCTCGCGTCGGGTGGCTACTGTGGTCACCCCGGGCGGGAACGCCCAGGGAGCTGCGCCCATCGGGCGTCGTCGGACGCGAGGGGGGAGGCCCCGGACGTGAACCTGGCCTCCATCGTCGACCCCCACCCCGCCGACGCCGTCGCCCTGGTGGTGGGCGACCGTCATGTGACCTTCGGCGAGCTGCGCGACCTGACCGGTCGCGCCCGTGGAGGGCTGCGCGCCCTCGGCGTCGAGCCCGGCGACCGGGTCGCCATCGTCTCGGGCACCGACCTGCTCTTCGTCGTCACCCATCTGGCGGTCATGGGCCTGGGTGCCATCAGCGTGCCGCTCAACGCGGCGTCGCCCGCCGCGGCACTGGCCCACGAGCTGCGCCTCACCGGGGCATCGGTGCTGGTGGCCGGGCGGGCCTCGGCGGCGGTGGCCGGCCTCGACCGGGAATCGCTGCCCGAGCTCGAGCACGTCATCTCCGCCGACGAGCAGCGGTGGGAGGAGCTGGCCGCCGCCGACCCCGTGGACGTGGTCGACCGGTCCCCGTCCGACCTGGCGGTGCTGTTGTTCACCAGCGGCACGGTCGGGGTGCCGAGGCCGGCCATGCTCACCCACGGCAACCTCATCACCAACCTCGACCAGGTGGCGGAGGTCCCCGAGCGGCTGCCCCAGCCCGGCGACGTGGCGCTCGGGGTGCTCCCCTTGTTCCACGTGTTCGGTCTCAACGTGGTCCTGCACCTCGGGTTGCGCACCGGGTCGACGGTGGTGCTGGCTCCCCGGTTCGACCCCGTGGGCACGCTCGAGCTGGTGCGCCGCCACCACGTCACCCACATCGCCGGGGCGCCCGCCATGTGGAAGGCCTGGCTCGAGCTCGAGTCGGCGCCCGACGACGCGCTCGCCTCGGTGCGGGTGGCCACGTCCGGCGCCGCCAAGCTGCCCGTCGAGGTGGCCGAGCGCTTCGAGTCCCGCTTCGGCGTCCACCTCGACGAGGGCTACGGGCTCACCGAGACATCGCCCGTCGTCACCGCCTCCACCGGCACCGACTCGCCGTACGGGTCGATCGGGGTCCCGCTGCCCGGCATCGAGGTGCGCCTGGTCGACGCCGACGGCGAACCGTCCCTGCAGGACGACCCCGGCGAGCTGTGGGTCCGCGGCGACAACGTCTTCCCGGGGTACTGGAACGACCCCGAGGCCACCGCTCGGGCGCTCACCCCCGACGGGTGGCTGCGCACCGGCGACCTGGCGGTCGTCGACGGCGAGGGCCACCTCTTCCTCGTCGACCGGGCCAAGGAGCTGATCCTCGTGTCGGGGTTCAACGTCTTCCCCGCCGAGGTCGAGGACGTCCTCGGCGAGCACCCCGACATCGAGGCCGTGGCCGTGACCGGTGTGCCCGATTCCGCCACCGGCGAGGCGGTCAAGGCCTGGGTGGTGCCCGCGCCCGGCACGGTCCTCGACCCCGACGAGCTGCGCGAGTTCTGCCGCCGCTCGCTGCCCCGGTACAAGTGCCCCTCGGCGGTCCACGTGGTGGACGCCCTCCCGGTGGGGCTCACCGGCAAGGTCCTGCGGCGGGCCCTGCACTGAGCGTCCGATCGGGCCGTGGCCGCCGACCCGCGAGCGTGTGACTTTGTGAACGCGGGCACGAGGTCACTAGCGTCAGCCCCCGTGGACCGCTCCCGACGACGCATCCCCGAAGCCACCGTCGCCCGCCTGCCGGTCTACCTGCGCACCCTGGTCGAGCTCCGCGACGCCCAGACCGCCACCATCTCGTCGGAGCGCCTGGCCGAGCTCGCCGGCGTCAACGCCGCCAAGGTGCGCAAGGACCTCTCCTACCTGGGGACCTACGGCACCCGAGGGGTGGGCTACGACGTCGAGTACCTGCTGTTCCAGATGAGCCGAGAGCTGGGCCTCACCGAGGACTCACCCGTCGCCATCGTCGGCATGGGCAACCTCGGTGCCGCCCTGGCCAACTACGCCGGCTTCGGCGACCGCGGCTTCCCCGTCGCCGCCCTCATCGACGCCGACCCCACCAAGGTGGGCACCGTGCTCGGCGAGCACCGCATCCACCACATCGACGAGCTCCCCGATCTCGTCGCCGACCGCAAGATCGCCATCGGCATCGTGGCCACGCCCGCTTCGGTGGCCCAGGACGTCGCCGACCGCCTCGTCGAGGCCGGGGTCACGTCGATCCTCAACTTCGCCCCGGCCGTGGTCACCGTCCCCACCGGGGCCTCGCTGCGCAAGGTCGACCTGGCCCTCGAGCTGCAGATCCTGAGCTTCTACCGCCAGCGCGAGGCTCGCGCCACCGACGAGCGGTCCGACAACGGCGCCGCCCGCGAGACGGTGAGCTGATGCCGGTCGAGGCGCCGCTCTACCCGGTGAACCTGGTGGTCGCGGGCCGGCGGTGCCTCGTCGTCGGGGGTGGCCCGGTCGCCCGGCAGAAGGCGGCCGAGCTGGTGGCCTGCGAGGCGGTCGTCGACGTCGTGGCTCCCGAGGTCGTCGACGACCTGGCCGCGCTGCCCCTCACCGTCTACCGCCGGCGCTACGAGTCGGGCGAGGTGGCCGGGTACCGCCTGGCCATCACCGCCACCGACGATCCCGCCGTCAACCGGCAGGTCTTCCTCGAGGGCGAGGAGCACGGCGTGTGGGTGAACTCGGCCGACGATCCGGCCAACTGCGCCTTCACCCTGCCCAGCCGGGTGCGTCAGGGGCCCCTCCTGGTCACCTTCGCGACGGGGGGCCGTTCACCGGCGTTGGCCACCTGGTTGCGCCGGCGATTCAGCTCGGAGTTCGGTCCGGAGTACCTGGACCTGATCGACGTGCTCTCCGAGGAGCGGGCCCGTCTGCAGCGTGACGGGCGTCCCACCGAGGGCCTCGACTGGCAGGGAGCGCTCGATTCAGGGATGCTGGAACTGATCCGCGAGGGCCGCCTCGCCGAAGCCAAGGAGCGCCTGAAGGCGTGTCTGTCGTCGTCATCGGCTTGAACCACCGCACGGTGCCGCTCGATCTCCTCGAGCGGCTCACCATCGACGACGCCCGTCTCCCCAAGGCCCTGCACGACGTCACCTCGCGCGACCACCTCAGCGAAGCGGTGGTGCTGTCCACCTGCAACCGCACCGAGGTCTACGTCGTCGCCGAGAAGTTCCACCCGGCCTACGCCGACCTGCGCAACTTCCTCTCGGAGCTGGCCTTCCTTCCTCCCGACGAGTTCGCCGAGCACCTCTACGTGCACGACGGCGCCGACGCCGCCGCCCACCTGTTCACCGTGGCCGCCGGGCTCGACTCCGCCGTCGTCGGCGAGGCCGAGATCCTCGGCCAGGTGCGCGTCGCGTGGGAGCGGGCCCAGGAGGAGGGTGCCTGCGGGGCTCGCCTCAACCTGCTGTTCCGCCATGCGCTCGAGGTCGGCAAGCGGGTGCGCACCGACACCGGCATCGGTCGTCACGTGGCCAGCGTGTCCACCGCGGCGGTCGCCATGGCCGCCCAGCACCTCGGGCCCCTCGAGGGCCGGGCCATCCTCGTGCTCGGGGCCGGCGAGATGGGCGAGGGCATGGTGCGAGCCCTCGGCACCAAGGGCGTCGACGACATCCGCATCGCCAACCGCACCTGGGACCGGGCCCAGGAGATCGCCGAGCGCGTCGACGGGCGGGCCATCCGCCTCGCCGACCTCGACGCCTCCCTCGCCGAGGTCGATCTGTTGCTCACCGGCACCGGGGCCACCTCGATGCTGCTCGAGCACGCCGACATCGCCCGGGTGATGGATGCCCGGGCCGGCCGGCCCCTGCTCGTGGTCGACGTGGCCGTGCCCCGCGACGTCGATCCCAGCGCCGCCGACCTCCCCGGCGTGACCCTGCTCGACATGGACGACCTGCGGGCCTTCGCCGAGGCCGGCCAGGCCGAGCGGCGACGCGAGGTCGAAGCCGTCGAGGCCGTGGTGGCCGCCGAGCTCGACCGCTACGTGGCCCTCAGCTCGGCCCGCGAGGTGGCCCCGCTGGTGGGCACGCTGCGCGCCCAGGCCGAAGCCGTCCGCCAGGCCGAGATCGATCGCTTCCGGGGCCGGCTGGGCGACCTCGACCAACGTCAGGTCGAGGCCGTCGAGGCCCTGACCCGCGGCATCGTGGCCAAGCTGCTCCACGAGCCCACGGTCAACCTCAAGGACGCGGCAGGCTCGCCGAGGGGCGAACGCCTCTCCGAGGCCCTGCGCGACCTGTTCGACATCTGAGCCCCTCGCCGTGATCTCCGTGCACCTGCGCGCCGCCACCAGGGGCAGCGCCCTGGCCCGATGGCAGACCGACCACATCGCCGCCCTGCTGGCCGCGGCCGGTGCCGCTCGCGGCGTCGAGGTCACCGTCGAGGCGGTCGTGGTCCAGACGGTGGCCGATGCCCGCCTCGACATCCCCATCTGGGAGATGGGCGGCAAGGGGGTGTTCGTCAAGGAGGTGCAGGCGGCGGTGCTCGACGGACGAGCCGACCTGGCCGTGCACTCGGGCAAGGACCTCCCGGCCCTCACCCCCGATGCGTTGGTGGTCGGTGCCGTCCCCGAGCGGGCCGACGCCCGCGACGTGCTGGTCGGCACCTGCCTGGCCGACCTGCCGCCCGGCGCGGTGGTGGCCACCGGGTCGGTGCGCCGGCGGGCGCAGCTGGCCTGGCTGCGCCCCGACCTCACCTTCCGGGGCCTGCGCGGCAACATCGCCACCCGTCTGGCCCAGTCGGGCTCGTTCGACGCCATCGTCATGGCCGCCGCCGCGGTCGAGCGCCTCGAGCTCGACCTGGCCGACCGGGTCGTCGAGGTGCTCGACCCGTCGGTCATGCTCCCGCAGGTGGCCCAGGGCGCCCTGGCCGTCGAATGCCGGGCCGACGACGCCCGTTCCCGCGAGCTGCTGGCCGCGGTGGAGCACGGCCCCAGTCGGGCCGCGGTCGATGCCGAGCGGGGCTTCCTGGCCGAGCTCGGCGGCGACTGCGACCTGCCCGCCGGGGCCCACGCCGTGGTCGACACCGCCGCCGACCGGATCATGGTCGAGGCCCTCCTCGCGTCGATGGACGGCCACGTGCTGCTGCGCCACCAGCGTCGGGGTGCCGTCGCCGATGGGCCCCGCCTGGGGCGGGAGCTGGCCCGCCACCTGCTCGACGACGCCGGCGGGGCGTCGCTGCTGGTGCGCTGACCGTCCTGGTCAGCCGCCCAGGGGGGTGCCCGGCTCCCTGATGGCCCGGCCGTCGGTGTCGATGGCCACCCCGACGAGCTGGGCGACGGCAGCCGAGTCGCGCACCGCCTCCAGGGGGACGAGGGGGTCGTCGAGGACGGCGACGACGGCCCAGGCGTTGCGGGGCCGGTCGACGAGGGGGTACACGCCGATCTGGTTGGGGGCGCTGACCACCGACGCCAGCCCGGTGCCGTCGCCCCGGGGGCGGTCACGCCACACGCCGAGGCCGTGGGTGGGGATGCCGGTGGCGGCCACCCACGGCTCTCGGCTGGTGTCGAGGGTGCTCGTCTGGTCGCGTTCGATCTCCTCGACCGAGGCCGCCTCGAGCAGCCGCTCCGTGGGGCCCTGGCCCTTGGCCAGGACCATGGCGAGGAACCGACCGAGGTCGGCGGCGGTGGTGGTGCCGTCGACGGCGAGCAGGCTCCGCGGGGCCGGGGGGAGCACCGGTTCGTCCGGTTCACCGTCGCCTCCGTCGGTCGGGGGATCCGGGACGTCGACGGGGACGGTTCGTTCGGGCTCGGGGAAGGAGGTGGCGTTCATGGCCAGGGGGCCCAGGAGGCGCTCGGCGGCGATCGTGGCCCACGTCCGGCCGGTGACGGCCTCGGCCAGGCGGGCGGCCACGTGGGTGCCCACCGGGCTGACGGCGAACACGTCGCCGGGGGCGCCGAGCAGGGTGGCGCGGGCGACCCCGGCGTCGCACCCGTCCGCATCGGCGCAGTCGATGCCGAACGGGAGGCCCGAGGTGTGCGACAGCAGGTGGCGCAGGGTGACGCGCCCCAGGTCGTCGCCGGCCATCGAGGAGAGATGGTTGGCGACGGGCTCGTCGAGGCCCACCAGGCCGTCGTCCACCAGGCTCATGAGCACGGCCGCAGTGAGCCAACCCCCGGTCTCGCCGAGGGGCAGAGGGCTGTCCTCGTCGACCGAGCCGGTGGCGAAGGTGTGCAGGCGGGCACCGTCCTGCTCCACCAGCAGGGCGGCGCCGGGGAGCTCGGCGGTGCTCACCCGACGGGTCAGGCGGGCATCGAGGTCGGCGAAGGGGATCGTCGGGTAGGTGGGCCCGGGGCCGGTGGTGAGCTCGGGCTCGCGGTCGCCGTCGCCACCAGCACCCTCCGCCTCGCCGTCGCCGCGACCAGTGGTGCAGGCGCTGGCCAGCACGAGCAGTGCGACCACCGCGGCGAGCAGTGCGAGCATGGACCGTCGGCGTCGTCGCCGGCACGAGGGAGAGGCGAGGGCCATCGGCGTCGAGGCTACGGGCGAGCCATCAGAAGCGGCGGATCGGGCCGCCCCCGGCGCACCGGACGTCGAGGTCGGGGTGGGGCCGCACCCCAGCCCCTGGCCCGACGACCCGCGCCTCGACCGCGAGCTGCTCGCCGCCGGCGATCGGCGCAACGTCACCGACCGCTACCGCTACTGGTCCAACGAGGCGATCGTCGCCGACCTCGACACCACCCGGCACCCTTTCCACGTGGCCATCGAGAACTGGCAGCACGACCTGAACATCGGCACGGTGGTGCGCACCGCCAACGCCTTCAACGCCGAGGGCGTCCACATCGTCGGTCGGCGGCGGTGGAACCGGCGCGGCGCCATGGTGACCGATCGGTACCTCCACGTCCGCCACCACCCGACGATCGACGACCTGGTCGGCTGGGCCGCGGCGCAGGACCTGGCGATCATCGGCGTCGACATCCTCCCGGGCTCGGTGCCGCTCGAGACCACCGAGCTGCCCGAGCGGTGCCTCCTGCTCTTCGGCCAGGAGGGCCCGGGCCTCTCGCCCGAGGCCCAGGCGGCGTCGACGGTGGTGTGCTCCATCGCCCAGTTCGGTTCGACCCGTTCGATCAACGCCGGGGTGGCCGCGGGTATCGCCATGCACGCCTGGATCCGTCGCCACGCCACGATCCCTCGCGACGGCCCCTGACGACGCTTCAGCCGTCGAGCAGGGCGTGCACCATGCGGGCGAGGGTCTGGCGGGTCGCCGTGGGGTCGAGGCCGCTCTCGCGCAGGGTGTTCCACGTGGGCCACGAGAGGGTGACGTCGAGGGCCGCCAGGAGCTCGTCGTGCTCGGCTCGGTCGGTCTCGTCCAGCTCGGCGGAGAAGAGGGCCGCCGTGTGGGCCCGCAGCTCGGCGTTGCTGCGGGCCCGGACCTCCCGCAGGTCGGCCGAGAAGGGTTCCTGGAGGTTGGAGGCCCGCCGGATGGGGGTGATCCACTCGAACAGCTCAGCCCGTTGGTCGACGATGGCGGCGATCCGCTCGGCGCGAGTGCCGACGGGATCGAGCGGCGCCATCCGGGCCCGAGCCCGGGCCAGCTGCCGCTCGGCCACGACCCGGAGCAGCTCGTCGAGGTCGGCGAAGTGGTGGTAGATGAGCCGCTCGGAGATGCCGGCCCGCTGGGCGATGCGACCGGCGGTCGGACGCAGGTCGCCCCCCTCGACGAGCGACAACAGGGCATCGGCGATGGCCTGACGGGACCGCTCGGCCCGGGCCCGGCGACCGTCGACGCGCGGGGTCGTGTCGTCGTCGGTCGCGGGTGCACCCGCGACGTCCTCAGGGGTGGGGCTGGCCAGGGTCATCCACCGACGAGTGTGCCACCAAACGTCTCGCGGCCCCGGTCCGGGTGGACTCGATCCGGGTGGACTCGATCCGGGTGGACGCGATCAGGCCGGGACGATCCCAGACCGCTCGTGGACCGGATCGGCTCGGGCCATCGGTGGGTCGGGCTTCGACCCTCGCTCCCGAGCCGACGCGACGTAGCGTGCGGCGGGTGGAGACGGTCTGGGTGCTGGGCGATCAGCTGAGCCGCCAGGGCGGGGCGCTGGCCGGCCGCCGCCCGGGCGAGGTGCGGGTGCTGCTGGTCGAGAGCCGGGGCAAGTGGGCGTCGCGCCGCTGGCACCGCCAGCGGCTCCACCTGGTGGTGGCGTCCATGCGCCGCCTGGCCCGCGAGCTCACCGAGGAAGGCTTCGAGGTGGACCTGCGCACCGCGGACAGCCTCGCCGACGGCTTGGCCGCCCACCGTCGCCGGTACCGGCCCGAGCGGGTGGTGGCGATGTCGCCCATGTCCTGGGACGGTGCCGAGCTCCTCGCCCGTTGCGACGTGGCGACCGTCGCCAACGACCAGTTCCTCTGCTCGGCCGAGCAGTTCGCCGAGTGGGCCGGGGACCGGTCCCGGCTGCGCATGGAGGACTTCTACCGCTGGCAACGCACCCGGCTCGGCTACCTGATGGACGGCGACGAGCCCACGGGCGGCCGATGGAACCACGACGCCGCCAACCGGGAACCGCCACCGACCGACGGACGGCCCTGGCCGGCCCCACTCGTCGACGACCTCGACGAGCTCGACGACGAGGTGCTGGCCGACATCGAGCGGGCCGTCCCCGAGCTCTGGGGAGGCCCGCCGGACGGCACCTGGGCGACGTCGAGGTCCGGTGCACTCGCCCGTCTGGACCACTTCGTCGACGAGGTCCTTCCCCTCTTCGGTCCCCACGAGGACGCCATGTTGCGCGACGAGTGGAAGCTGGCCCACTCGACGCTCAGCCCCTACCTCAACCTCGGACTGCTCCACCCGGGCGAGGTGGCCGATGCCGCCGCCGAGGCCCACCGGCGCGGCTCGGTCCCCATCGCCTCGGCCGAGGGGTTCGTGCGCCAGGTGATCGGGTGGCGCGAGTACGTGTGGGGGGTCTACTGGCTGTGGATGCCCGGGTACCGGAGCCTGAACGCCCTGGACGCCCGCCGGCCCCTGCCACCGGTGCTGCGGGGCGGGCCGACCGACATGGCGTGCGTCGGGCGGACGTTGGCGGCGCTCGACCGGCACGGGTGGCTGCACCACATCGAGCGGCTCATGGTGCTCGGCAACCTGGGCCTGCTGGCCGGGGTCGCGCCCGACGAGATGGTCGAGTGGATGTGGTCCTCGTTCGTCGACGGAGCCGAGTGGGTGATGCTGCCCAACGTGGTGGGGATGGCCCTGCACGCCGATGGTGGGCGCATGGCCACCAAGCCCTACGCCGCGGGCGGCGCCTACCTGAACCGCATGAGCGACCACTGCGGCACCTGTCGCTACGACCCCAGGCGACGGGTGGGTGCCGATGCGTGCCCGTTCACGACGCTGTACTGGGACTTCCTCGCCCGCCACGAGGATGGCTTGCGAGGCAACCACCGCATGGGGAACCCGCTGGGCAGCATGCGCCGCCTCCGGGACCTGCCGGCCGTGCGGGAGCGGGCCACCGAGGTGCTCGCCATGCTCGACGACGGGACGCTCTGATCAGCGGCTGAGCGCGCCCCAGAGGTGTTCAGCCGGCCTCGGCGGCCGGCCCGGGCGGGGTGCCCCGCTTGGCCTGGAACATGGAGCGGTCGGCGCGCCGCAGGGCGGTGTCGAGGCCCTCGCCCCGCTCCACGACCACCGACCCGATGCTCACCGTCAACGCGTCGGCGCGGCTGCCGGGCACCATGAGGGGTGGGAGCTCGCGCAACCGCCTCACCAGGTCGGCGAGGTCCGCCGGGTCCTCCAGCGGGTCGCAGAGCACGACGAACTCGTCGCCGCCGATGCGGCAGGGGAGGTCGATGGCCCGGGTGCCGCGACGCAGGCGCTCGCCCACCGAGATCAGGACCCGGTCGCCGACGTCGTGGCCCCAGGTGTCGTTGACCGCCTTGAAGCCGTCGAGGTCGAGGTAGATGAGCCCGATCACGCCGCCGTGGCGGGCCTGGCGCTTCTGGGCCTCGGCGAGGCGTTCGGACAGCGCCCGACGGTTGGCCAGCCCGGTGAGGGGGTCGGTGAGGGCGGCATCGCGCAGCTCCTGCTCGAGAGCGCGGCGCTCGGTGACGTCGTCGAGGGTGAGCACCGTGCCGAGGGTGCCGTCGCCGAGCGGGAGGGGTTCGGCGCGCGCCGAGTACCACGCCCAGCCCCCCTCGGGCAGGGCGTAGCCGAGCACGGCGTCGGTGCTCACGCCGTCGCGGATCGCCGAGACGACCGGGAGATCGGCGGGCCGCCACGGGCGGCCGTCCTCGCGGATCACGTCGATGTGGTCGAGCATGGCCACCGGGCTCTCGGCGATGTGGTCGACGGTCAGCCCCAGGCGTTCGAGGAACCGTTCGGTCCCGGGGTTGGCGTGGAGCAAGTGGCCCTTCTCGTCACGCAGCATGACGGCGATGGGCAGTCCGTCGAGCACGGTGAGCAGCTGCGTGTCCCGGCCCTGGAGCTCGGCGGTCATGTGCCGGCGGTCGCGGAGGCCGCCGAGCACGAACCAGACGAGGGCGGCCGACACGCCGAACGTGGCCCAGACCGCCGTCACCAGGTGGTCGGTGGCGACGGCCCACACGAGCAGGCCCAGCAGCACCACGATGACGGCCAGCGGTGGACCCAGGTGCAACAGCCGGGGCCGGGGCAACTCGTCGGAAGAGGGTGACGGCAGGGGGTCGATGGCCGGATTCTTTCACCATCAGTGCAGATTCGCCCACTCTCCATGGGCGGGTCGCTCCCGATGTTCGGGTCCTCGGGGCTCCGGCGGGTCCTGTCCCGCACCAGAACCTGACGTGCTCGGTCGCTCGGAGCGGCGGCTTCGTCGAGCTCGGGCGTGGGTCGACGAATCCTTCGTCGATCTCAGGCGGCGCTCGCCGAGCCGCACTCGCTCCCGTGCGCGCGTCAGAACCGGTGGTGCGGGCCACCCCCCGGAACCCACTCGGCCCCGAATCCATGGCGCCCTCCTCGCGAGCTCGTCGGGACGCGGTGTGGCGGCGACGCTGCGCTTGCCCGCCGCCACCAGACCCAGACCCTCAGCCGGCATGCAACAGCCGACGCCGCGCAGCAAGGAGGCTCAGTCAGCCCTCGCGTTTCGGCGAAGGCGGCGGAGGGAGGCTTGCCGACCGGAGCAAGATGTCAGAGCCGGCGCAGGGAGGCTTGCCGACCGGAGCAAAGTGTCAGAGTCTGAACCAGGCGTCCATGTGGTCGACCAGGGCGTCGGCGACGAGGGTGCGGTCGGGGACGGTGTCGGCCATGCCGTAGATGGGGGCCATGCCGGTGCCGGTGGGCGGGCCGGCCAGCACCTCGTCCACGGCGTCGGCGAGGTCGGCGAGGAAGCGGGTGGCCACCCCCGGCTCGGTGTGGCGGAGGGTCACGCACAGGTGCACCGCCGCGGGTCGGTGCAGGCCGTTGAGGGCCCAGCCCCGACGGGTCATGGCGTCGTACACCTCGTAGATGTCGAGGGGGCGGCCATCGGCGCAGGTGGCGCCCTCGGCGGCGGTGAAGGCGATGACGAAGAGGGGGTCGCCGAACACACGCAGCTCGGGCCGGGCCCGGATGCCGGCGGTGACGGTCGCGGCCGTGGCGAGGATGCGACGGGTGGCTTCGAGGTAGCCGGCCTCGCCCATCGACACCATGGCCGCCCAGCACGCGGCCGACAGGCCTCCGGGTCGTGAGCCGGCGAACCCAGGAGAGCAGTACAGGCCACCGGGCCAGTCGGTGATGGTGAAGTACTGGTGGTGGCGCAGCGCCTGGTCGCGGTACAGCACGACGGAGGTGCCCTTGGCCGCGTAACCGAACTTGTGGGTGTCCGCCGAGATGGACGTGACGCCGGGGAGCCGGAAGTCGCACACGGGCACGTCGTGGCCGAGTCGCTCGGCCCACGGCACGACGAAACCGCCGAGGCAGGCGTCGGTGTGGAAGCCCACGCCCCGCTCGAGCGCCATCGCCGCCAGCTCGGGGATGGGATCGATGAGGCCGTGCGGGAACGGCGGCGCGGAACTGACCACCACCACGGTGTGGTCGTCGACGGCGTCGGCCATGGCGTCGACGTCGGCCACCCACCCGTCGGTGGGGGCGATCCACCGGGCCTCGATGCCGAAGTTGTGGGCCGCCTTGGCGAACGCGGCGTGGGCGGTGGTGGGCAGCACCATGTTGGGGCGCTCGACGCCCTGCTCGGACCGGCCCCGGTCGCGGTAGGTCTTCATCGCCAGCTGGATGCTCTCGCTGCCTCCCGACGTGACCACACCGCACACACCGTCGGGCGAGCCGGGCCCTCCGCCGATGCCGTCACCGCCGAGCATCGAGGCGGTCATGGCCACGATCTCGCTCTCGAACTTCACCGCGCTCGGCCACAGGTCGGTGTGCAGCGGGTTGGACTGGGAGTGGATGGCGTAGGCCTGGTTCACGAAGTCCACGTGGTCGGCGTCGCCGTTGTAGACGGCGCCCGAGACGAACCCCTCCTCCCACCGGGCCTGCTCGAGGTCGTGCATCTCCTGCAGCTCGGCGAGGATGCGGGCGCGTGACCGGCCCTGGGCGGGCAGGCGGTGGTAGGTCTCGAAGTCGGACCGGTACTGGGCGAGGGACGGCTCGGGGACCGGGGCGGTGCGGTCGGCGTCGCTGGTCATGGGTGCTCCTGGGGGTGGCGGCCGAGGCGGCGGTGGATGCCCTTGGTGCGACGGTAGATGTCGAGGAAGGCGGCGTGGGTCCGGTCGTGCACGGCCCGGGTGGAGGGGTCGGGGTGGTGGATGGCGGTGACCGGGACCAGGGCGGGGATCTCGTCCCAACGCAGGTGCCCGGTGGCCACGGCGGCGGCGAAGGCCGCCCCCCGGGCGTTGGCCAGGACGGGTTCGGCGACCTGGTGGACGGGGCGGTCGAGCACGTCGGCCATGATCTGGCCCCACAGCTCGCTCTGGGCGCCACCGCCCACGAAGCGCAGGCTCTCGAAGGGGCTGCCGACGAACCGCTCGGCGGCGGCCAGCATCCACCGGGAGTTGTGGGCCACCCCCTCGAAGACGGCCCGCACCAGGTCGGCCCGGCGGGTGGTCAGCGACAGGTGGTGGAAGCCGCCGCGGATCGTGGCGTCGTCGACCGGGGTGCGCTCACCGTTGAGCCACGGGGTGAACACCACCCCCCGGGCGCCCGGCGCCACGCCCGCGGCCACCTGGTTGAGCCGGTCGAAGAGGTCGTCGGGGGGCTCGGCGCCCGCCAGTTCGTCGGAGGGGAAGAGGACCTGGTCCGCCAACCACGTGAGGCAGATCCCCGCGGACTCCTGCTCGGTCGCCATCCAGTAGCGGTGCGGCATCCCCGAGGGGAGGGCGGTGACGTTGGTGCGCAGATCGGTGTGCTTGTCGGGCAGGTGGCACGACAGCCACGAGGAGGTGCCGACGTAGAGGTGGGCCTGGCGGTCGTCCACGGCGCCCGAGCCGATGCCGGCCGAGGCGGTGTCGCTGCTGCCGGCGACCACGGGGACCCCCGAGCGCAGGCCGAGCGCGTCGGCCGCGGTCGGGGCGAGGGGACCGAGCACGCTGTTGGTGGTGACGAGCTCCGGCAGCTTGTGGCGATCGATGCCGGTCCAGGCCACCAGCTCGTCGTCGTAGGTGATGCGCGCCAGGTCGCGGTTGTCGGTGACCCAGTGGCCGGTGATGCTGGCGCCGCTGGCCGCGGCCCGTCCCGTGAGGCGGAGCCCGAGGTAGTCGACGGGTTCGAGGAACGTGGCGGCGTCCCGGTAGACGTCGGGACGCTCGTGGCGGAGGAACTGGATGTGGCCCACGGGGTCCTTGCCGGTGAGCGACGGGATCCCGCCGGTGCGCCGCAGCCAGGCTCGCAGCCGACGCACGTCGTAGCCGGCGATGCGCACCGGGCCGCGGACGGCTCGTCGCACGTACCGGGCCCCGCGGCCGTCCATCCAGATGACCGCCGGGCCGAGGTGGTCGCCGGCGTCGTCGACGGCCACCGTGCCGAACCACTGGCTGGTGACCCCCACGGCGACCACGTCGTCCACCCGCTCGGGGTGGGCGCCGAGCACCTGGCGGGCGGCCGCCACCACGGCACTCCACCACTCGGCCGGGTCCTGCTCGGCTCCGCCGCCGTCGACCAGGACGAGACCCACGGGCACCTTGGCGTGGCCCACGATGGCGCCCCGTACCCCCACGAGCGCCACCTTGGGCCCTCCGGTGCCCAGGTCGATGGCCAGGACCAGGGGATCGCGGGGCGCGGGCGGGCGGGTGGCCGACGGTGTCTCGGTGCGGTCGGTCATCCCGGACGGCTCCCCCTCCCGGCGCGGGCACTGGAGCAGCACACTACGGCTGGCCCCGCCGCCGACGCTCTCGTCGGCGGGGGGGGGGTGGCCGGTGCGGGGGCCATCGGCGGCGGTACGGTGACGCCGTCACGGACCGGGAGGGTCGTCACCGCCCTCGGGTGCTCCCCGCCGGTCGGTTCGTCGAGAAAGGGCTGCCGTGGACCTCACCGTCGCCGCCATCCCCGGCTTCTTCGCCACCATGGGCCTCGAGCACGCCGCGGTGCGGCGGCGGGCGGCACGAGGTGACGACCGGCTCCTCGGCTACGAGGCCCGCGACACCCTCGCCAGCCTGTCGATGGGGGTGGGCAGCCTGGTCGTCCCGCTCGCCATGTCCCGCCTGCTGGCCCCCGTGACCCCGGGCCGAGGTCGCCACGCCAGGGTCCTGGTGGGCCTCACGGTGGGTGCGGCCGCGGTGACCACCCTCGCCGACGCCGTGGCCCGGGCCGACCGTCGCTCGCCCGCGGCCAGCGGGCCGGCGACCGGGAGCGGTGCCCCGGCCCCGTTCGGCGCGGGCGAAGGCGCTCCGCCCGGCGGGCGCTGGTGGCGGCGGGCGGCCCGACGGGTCGCCTCCTCGTCGGGGGTGGTGGCGGTGGCCGGTGGCATCGTGGCCGGCAGCACGGCGTGGGCGACCCAGACGGGGGCCCGCCGGCTCTGGGCCCGCTCGGGGCACCGCCGCGACCTCGGCACCGGCGTGGCGGCGACGCTCGGCGCCGTGCTGGCCTGGGACTTCGTCTACTACTGGAACCACCGGCTCATGCACGAGAGCCGGTGGCTGTGGGCCATCCACGTCGTGCACCACTCGAGCGAGCGCTACAACCTCTCCACCGCGCTGCGCCAACCCGTGGCCGAGAACTTCGGCAGCTTCGTCCCCTACGGCCTGCTCTCCATGGCCGGCTTCCGGCCCGGCCTGGTCGAGCTGGCCCGACAGGTCAACCTGCTCTACCAGTACTGGATCCACACCGAGGTCATCGACCGCCTCGGCGGGGCCGAGGAGGTGCTCAACACCCCGTCACACCACCGGGTGCACCACGGCAGCAACGCCCGCTACCTCGACCGCAACCACGGCAGCATCCTGATCGTCTGGGACCGCCTCTTCGGTACCTTCCAGCGCGAGGACGAGCCAGTCGTCTACGGCCTCACCCGCAACATCACCACCTTCGACCCACTGCGCATCGCCACCCACGAGCACGCCGCGTTGCTGGGCGACGTCGCTCGATCGACGACGTGGCGGGACCGCCTCTCCACGGTGCTGCGGGGCCCGGGATGGTCGTACCGGCGCTGGCCGGCCGACGGCGACGGCGCCGCCGAGGCAGCTCGACCCGGGGTCGAGGCTCAGCTCACCGCGGCGACGTCGTAGCCGGCCTCGTCGATGGCGGCGGTCACCTCGGCCTCGGTGGCCTCACCTTCGACCCGCACGGACTTGGCGTCGATGTCGACGTCGACGGTGGTGACGGTGGTGAGCTGGCCCACTTCGGTCTCGATCGCCGTCTTGCAGTGGCCGCACGAGATCCCGGGCACGTCGTAGGTTCGGGTCGTCATGGGGTACCTCCCGAGGGGTGGGGTGGGGTCGCCGTCGGCCGGCGGCCCTCACCGAAACCATACCCCCCCACCCTACAAGGCGCTACGATGGTGGCCATGGCGACCCGCGGCTACACGCTCACCAAGGACCAGCACCTGGCGCGCCTGCGCCGCATCGAGGGCCAGGTCCGGGGCCTGCAGAGCATGATCGAGGACGACAAGTACTGCATCGACGTGCTCACCCAGATCGCGTCGGTCACCAAAGCCCTCCAAGGGGTGGGGCTCGGTCTGCTCGACGAGCACCTCCGTCACTGCGTGATGGCCGCCGCCGCCGAGGGGCCCGACGAGGGCGACGCCAAGCTCGACGAGGCCATGCAGGCCATCGAGCGCATGCTGCGCACCTGAGGGTGGCTCAGGGCACCATGCCGGGCAGGCCGTCGATGCTCCGGGCGTTCTTGTCGGCCTGGTAGGTGTCGATGCCGTCCGGGCCCTTGCGCGCCGCCCAGTCGCTCAGGGTCTCCCGCTCGGATTCGTAGGCCATGAACGGCACGGCGAAGCCGCAGGAGGTCTGCACCCGGTCCACCTCGCAGCGCACGACGGCCCGCACTCCGGGGACGGCGGGGAACGCGGCGGCCAGGTCCGCGAAGCGGCCGTCCTCGGGGAGCACCGCCTCGCCCCGTCCGAACAGGCGCAGGATCTGGGGCTTGCCCTCGAAGGCGCAGAACATGAACGTGATGCGGGCGTTGTCGCGCAGGTGGGCGATGGTCTCCACGCCGCTCCCGGTGAGGTCGAGGTAGGCCACGGTGTGGTCGTCGAGCACCCGGAAGGTGTCGTAGCCCTTGGGGCTCAGGTTCACGTGCCCGTCGGGCCCGCTCGGCGCGGTGGCGACGAAGAAGACGTGTTGGGCGGCGATCCAGTCGCGCAGGGTCTGGTCGATCGCATCGTGGAGGCGGGCCATGCCTCGAGTGTGCCACCGGCGTCGGCGTGCCCCAGGGGTCGTTTCCGACCGTCCGGTCCGGCGGGGGTCAGCGAGCCGGACGGACCAGGGCCACGGCCAGGTGCCCGGCGGCGTCCTCGGTGAGCGACGGGTCGTAGACGTAGCCCTCCGGGTGGGTGAACCGGGCCAGGCCGTCGGGATCGCGCAGCTGGTGGGTGAGCACGTGGCGGACGAGCGCCCCTTTGAGCAGCTTGTTCCAGTGGTTGACGGTGGTGAAGGCGCGGTCGGCGCCCTCGGCCCCTGGTGGGGACGTCTCGTCGAGGAACCGCACGGTGATGACCGTACGGGGGGCACCATCCGACTGCGCCGTCGTGGGTGCCCAGGCGGCCCGATGCTCCTGGGGGAGCAGGTCCCAGACCACCCGGCCGTCGACCCGGGGCGCCAGCGCCTCGGTGACGGCCGGCCGCCACCACGTCGACAGGCGCCCGAACGGGGGCAGCACGGCGCCCATCTTGAGCTTGTAGTCGGCGATGGCGTCGCCCGGCTGCACCAGGCCCCACAGCCCCGAGAAGACCACCACCTGCTCTCGGAGGCGGCGCCGTTCGCGGGCGGGCAGCGACCCGGCGTCGAGGGCGTCGTAGAGCACCCCGGTGTAGCGCTCGATGGCGGGGCGGGTGGGGGCGGCGGCCACGGCGCGGTTCGCTCCCGTGGCTGCCTCCAGCGCCGCGCCCTTCACCCCGAGGAGCTTGCGGCGCGCCGGCTCGGGTCGATCCATGGCGGTGGCGAGGGCCGCGATCAGCTGGCGACGGGCGTCGTCGAGCTCGGGGAAGGACGTCGAGCCGGGGGCCCAGGGGCGGCCGGAACCTCCGGCCGCCTTGCCTTCGGACGGGGGGAGCAGGACGAGAGGGGTGCGGGCCATGGCCCGCCATGTTGGTGGACGCCGGCCCGGTGCTCGGCACGGAGATGCGGTGGCCGGCGCGACCTAGTGTTGGCCGAGGTGGTGGGCTCCACCGCCTCCGAACACCACAAGTGAGGATGCACCGTGGCGATCCATGCCGACTTCACCGAGTTCAAGGAGACGACGGGGGCCGACCCCTTCACCCTGCAGAACAAGAAGCTGCTCAAGGTGTTCCTGCAGTACGGACCGGTGAAGGCCCGCATCGGCTCCATGGTCGCCTACCAGGGCGATGCCTCCTTCGGGCACGCCGGCTCCGGGGGGATGAGCGGCTACCTCAAGCAGAAGGTCACCAGGGAAGGCGTCCCCATCATGGACGTCACCGGTTCCGGCGAGGTGTTCCTGGCCGACCAGGCGGCCGAGATCCAGATCATCTACCTCGAGAACGACAGCATCTGGTGCAACGGCTCCAGCGTCCTCGCCTTCAGCGGCTCCATCGGCTACGACATCAAGGCCATCGGCGGCACGGGCGCCATGGCCGGCGGTCGCTACAACGTGGTGCTCACCGGCACCGGCTACGTGGCCATCACCTCCGACGGGCCCCCGGTGGTGCTCGACGTGGCCAGCGCCCCCACCTTCGTCGACCCCCAGGCGGTGGTGATGTGGACCAACGGCGTGCAGATGAGCCTCAAGAGCGACGTGAACCTCAAGACCCTCATCGGCAAGTCCTCCGGTGAGACGTTCCAGATGGCGTTCAGCGGCGAGGGCTGGGTGATGGTGCAGCCCTCCGAGGGCGTGGAGCGGGGCGCGGGCACCAAGTCCGGCCTGGGCTTCTAGTCGGTCGGCGGAGCTGCGCCGGTCCCCGTCCTGCCCCTCACGCGGTGGGGATGACGAGCACCCGGCGATCGCCGGACTCGTGCTCGGTGAGGTGCCCCCGCCCGTGGAGGTCCTCCACCAGCACCAGGCTGCCCGCCGCCAACCGGCGCTCGTCGCCGTCGCTGGTGGCGATGCGGGTCGAGCCGTCGCGGAAGACCACGAACTGTCGCCGGGGCCCGCAGTGCCAGTCGGGACGCTGCTCGGCGGCCTTCACCGTCACCACGTGGAGGGCCGACACGGGCAGTGCCGCCGACTGCCAGAGCTCGGCCACCCCCGGCTCGGCCGGGTGCACCCGGCGTTCGAGCGTCACCTCCTCGAGGTGCGACTCGCCGTCCTCGTCGGCCCAGATCCGCAGGTAGTCCACCTCGCCATTGTCGCGGCCCGATCGGGCCCCCGACCCGACATCGGCGCGGGGCATCCGCGAAGGTCTGGAGCCATGAGGCCGCCGAGGGGTCCCTCGTGACCGACGGGGACGGCGTCGCGCGAGCGGGCACGCGGGTCGGTGCCCAGGGTGCGGCGACGGCCAAGGATCGCAAGCGCCAGCACCTCGAGCTGGTGCTGGACGGCGCCTCCCAGCACGCCCGCGACGCCGGGTGGGGCGACGTCCACCTGGTTCCCCGGGTGCTCCCGGGCTGTTCGGTCGCCGAGGTCGACCTCCGCACGTCCTTCCTCGGGGCCACCCTCCGGGCCCCGGTGATGATCGCCGGGATGACCGGTGGCTTCCCCGATGCCGGCCACCTCAACGCCACCCTCGGGGAGGCGGCCGCCGAGCTGGGGCTGGCCGTGGGCGTGGGGTCGCAGCGGGTGGCCCTCATCGACGCCTCGGTCCGCGACTCCTTCGCCGCTGTCCGGCGCCATGCCCCCGACGCGTTCGTGCTCGGCAACGTGGGGGCCTGCCAGCTCATCGACCAGGACGGCACGCCCGGCCTCACGCCCGCCGACCTGGCCCGGGCCGTGGAGATGGTGGGAGCCGATGCGCTCGCCGTGCACCTCAACGTGGTGCAAGAGCTGGTCCAGCCCGAGGGCGACCGATCCTTCACCGGTCTGCTCGAAGGGGTGGCCGGAGCCGTGGCCGCCAGCCCGGTCCCGGTCGTGGCCAAGGAGACCGGTGCCGGCATGGACCGCCAAGGCGCCACGGCGCTGGTGGCCTCGGGAGTGGCCGCCCTCGACGTCGGTGGCCTGGGCGGGACCAGCTTCGCCCGGATCGAGCGGGATCGGGCCGCCGCCCTCGGCGACGAGCACGCCGCCCGTCTCGGGGAGGTGTTCGCCGACTGGGGCATCCCTACCGCGGCCTCGGTGCTCGAGACCCGGACGCTCGGGGTGCCCGTCATCGCCACCGGAGGGGTGCGCAGCGGTCTCGACGCCGCCCGCGCCCTGGCGCTCGGCGCCACCCTGGTGGGCGTGGGACGTCCCGCCGTGGAAGCCGCCCAGCGGGGCACGGCCGCCCTGGTGCGCTACCTCGAGGGGTTCCTCGACGAGCTGCGAGCCGCCCTGGTGCTGGCTGGTGCGTCCGCTGCCGGCCAGCTCGGATCGCCGGTGCTGTCGGGCTTCACCCTCGAATGGGCTCGCCAGCGCGCCCTGCTGTAGCCGTGGGATCGACCGGGTCGGGGGCGGGCGGTCCCGTCGTCGGATCCGCCGATCGGCCCCGCCAGTAGTAGGCGAGGGGGCCGATGATGTCGACGCCCACGATGGCGAGGGCCCAGGTGCGCTTCTTGCCCCGCACCGACTCGGCGGGACGATCCGCCAGATCGACGAGGGCGCTGACCGTGAGTGAGATCCGCACGGCCACGAAGGCCATGAGCAGGATCTTGCGGCCCACGGGCATCCGGTCCCACCGGGCTGATCGCCAACGGGTCGGTGTCACGTTGCTTCCCCTCTCACACGTCCCGACGCCCCCAGCATGGCCGAACCACCGCTGGCGAGGCGTGGCGGCTGGTCCGTCCGCCATCGTCAGTCGTCGGCGACGAGGCGGGCAGGGAAGCCGCCCTTGGCGATGGGGCCCCAGCGCTCGGGCGTGAGGCGGATGAGGCACTTGCCCTGGCGCACCATGGCCTCGCGGTACTCGTCCCAGTCGGGGTGCTCGCCACTGATGCACCGGTAGTACTCGACGAGGTCGTCGACCGCCTCGGGCAGGTGGACCACCCGGGCCGACGCGTCGACCTGCACCCACTCGCCGCCGAAGTCGTCGGACATGACCACCATCGAGGCCCGGGCGTCGCGCTCGACGTTGTGCACCTTGGCCCGCTCCGGGTAGCTCGACACCACCAGGTCGCCGTCGGCCGCCAGGCCCACCGTCACCAGTGAGGCCTGCGGCCAGCCGTCGTGTCGTCGGGTCAGCAGCACGCCCTTGTGCCGGGGGCGGACGAACTCGTCGAGCCCGTCCCGGTCGACGGAGCGGTTGGTCGCGATGCTGGCCATGGCGGCGACGGTAGCGGGGCCGAGGGCCGTGGGCGCCGCCGCCGGCCGCGTCAGCTCGGTGGGCGGCCGAGCGCGCTGAGGGCCACGACGCGGGCCTTCTCCCACGCGGGCACCCGGGCCCGTTGGGTGAACACGTCGTAGGCGTTGCCGGCGATCTCGTCGAGGATGCCGGCATAGAGGCGGCGGGCCGCCCAGATGCCGCGGGCCGATGACGCGGGCAGGTCCCGGATGCCGCGGTCCGCCTCGGCGTAGAGCTGGTGGCACCGCTCGATCTCGAAGTGCATCAGGTGGATCCAGGCGGCATCGACCGTGCGCCGGTGGGGGTCGGCCCCGAAGCGTCGCAGGTCCTCCTGGGGGATGTAGACGCGTCCCCGGTCGAGGTCCTCGCCCACGTCGCGCAGGAAGTTGGTGAGCTGGAAGGCGATGCCGAGCGCACGGGCGCCGGCTCGGGCCCGCTCGGCGTCGACCGGTTCGAGGATCGGCATCATCATCTCGCCGATGACGGCCGCCGAACCGTCGACGTAGAGCTCGAGGTCGGCCCAGGTCTCGTAGGTCTCGACGGTGAGGTCCATCGTCATGGACCGCAGGAACCGCTCGAACAGGTCGATGTCGAGGTCGAAGGCGCGGATCGTGTGGATGACGGCCTTGAGGACCAGGTCGTCGGAGCGGCCGGCGTCGAGGTCGGCGAAGAAGCGTCGCGAGAAGTCGCCCAGCGCCGCCTCGCGCTGGGCGACGGTGCCGAAGCCGGGATCGTCGACGATCTCGTCGGCGAAGCGGCAGAACCCGTACAGGGCGTGCACGTGGTGGCGCTTCACTCGGGGCAGGGCGTAGGTGGCCCAGTAGTAGGTGGTGCCGTAGGCCCGGTTCAGCCGCCGGCACTCCTCGTAGGACTGCTCGAGGGTGACCGGTGCGGACGGGCCGCTCACGAGAGGCGGGACACGCGCTCGGCCGCCAGTCGGCCGCTCACCAGCACCATCGGGACCCCCACGCCCGGAACGGTACCCGAACCGGCGAACACCAACCCCGGTGCGTGGCGGGTCACGTTGTTGGGCCGGAACGGACCGCTCTGGAAGAAGTCGTGGGCCAGCGCGAACGGCGTGCCGCGCTCCATGCCCTGGCGTTCCCAGTCGAGGGGGTCGACGAAGTGCTCCACCACGATGTCGGTGGGGTAGCCCAGCTCCTCGATGCGCCGGGCCAGGCTGTCGCGGGCCCGTCCCCGCTCGCGGGTCCAGTCGACGCGGCCGTCGAGGTTGGGGCAGGGCTCGAGGACGTAGAGGACGCTGTCGCCGTCGGGGGCCATGCCCGGCTCGTCGACCGTGGGCACGCTGACCAGCAACGACGGGTCCGGCATGCGCACGCCGTCGTGGAGCAGGGCCCGGAAGGCGCCGTGCCAGTCGCCGCCGAAGTGGATGTTGTGGTGGGCGACCTCGGGGGCCGGGCGGCCCTTCACGCCCACGTGCCACAGGAGGCACGAGGGCGAGTACGAGCCGCGACGGGCCACGCGGGGCATCGGGGTGCCGGGCAGCAGGGTGCGGTAGGCGACGGGGAGGTCGGGGTTGCACACGACCGCGTCGGCGCCGATGACCTCGCCGTCGTCCGTGCGGACGCCGAGGACGCGTCCCGACGTCCCCTCGGCCAGCAGGATGCGGTCGATCGGTGTGTCGTAGCGGAACTCGACGCCGTGGTCGGTGAGGGCTCGGGCCATGGACGCCGGCACGGCCTGCATCCCGCCCACCGGGTGGTACACCCCGGCGATGGAGTCCATGTAGGTGATGATGCAGTAGACGGCCAGGGCCTCGTAGGGCGCCAGCCCCGCGTAGAGGCTCTGGAAGCCGAAGACCTTGTGGAGCCGTTCGTCGGCGAAGTAGCTCGCCACCTTGGTGGAGAGCTTGCGCAGTCCGCCGAGGCGCAGCAGGTGCAGGGCCGGTCCGAGCGGCCAGGCCAGGTCGAGCGGCGAGTCGAAGTTGCGGTCGATGAAGTTGGGCATCTCGAGCGCGTAGAGCTCGCCCAGCCAATCGGCGAAGCGGTGGAAGGCGGCGGCTTCGGCCGGGCCGCACACCGAGGCGATCTCGGCGGCCATGGCCTCTCGGCCGGCCCGGACGTGCAGCACGCTGCCGTCGTCGAACGTCGTCCGGTAGAGCGGATCGACCGGGCGCACCTCGAGGTAGGCGCGGGGCTCGGCGCCCAGGGCCCGGAAGCAGTCGTCGACCAGCTCGGGCATGGTGAACACGGTCGGGCCGGCGTCGAAGCGGTAGCCCTCGAGGCGCAGGTCGTGCGCCCGTCCGCCTGGTCCGGCATCGCGTTCGACGACCAGGACGTCGTGGCCGGCACCTCGTAGGTGGCAGGCGGCGGACAGCCCGGCGAGGCCGGCGCCGACGACGACGACTCGCATCACGAGCTCCGATCGCAGAGGATGACGGCGAACTCGGCGAGCACCTCGACCGTTCTGCGCTCGAGCCCGGCGTCGGCCCGGGTGATCGCATCGACGCCGGTGTGGGTGAGCTCGACGGTGAGGTGCTCGACCTCGGAACGGGCGCCGGTGTCCTCGAGTACCGCCTGGATGTCGGCGATCTGGGCGGGGGTGCACTCGTGGCCGACCTGGTCGAGCACGGTGCGTTGCGCCGCGTCGGCCCGGCGTCGGGCGATGGCCAAGAGGGTGGTGGGCTTGCCCTCGGACAGGTCGTCGCCCACCGGCTTGCCGGTGTCGGCCTCGGCCCCGAACACGCCGAGGAGGTCGTCGCGCAGCTGGAAGGCCAGGCCCACCGCGTCGCCGTAGGCGGTGAGGGCGGGAGGCACGGAGGTCCGGCCGGCGAGCGCGGCACCCACCTCGAGGGGTCGGGCCACGGTGTAGCGCCCGGACTTGAGCTGGGCGATGTGGCGGGCCGTGCCCTCGGGCACCTCGCCGGTGGCGGTGCCGACCACGTCGAGGAACTGCCCCAACATGAGCTCGGTCTCGAGCTGACCCCAGGCGGCGAGAACGGGCGCTGGCTTCCCGGCCATGAGTCGGGCGGCGTAGGTGTGGCCCAGGTCGCCGACCAGGATGGCGACGCTCTCGCCGAAGCGTCGGCTCTCGCCCCGCCACCCCCCTTCGCGGTGGCGTTCGCCCCACTCGATGTGGGTGGTGGGCAGCCCGCGTCGGCTGGCCGAGCCGTCCATGACGTCGTCGTGGGCCAGGGCGAAGGCGTGCAACAGCTCGAAGGCCGAACGGGTGTCGCTCAGCGCGGCCGTGGCCGCGTCGTCACCGACGTCGCCACCAGCGGCGAGGAAGCCCCACTGGCAGAACGCGGGACGGAGCCGCTTGCCGCCTCGGAGCACGAGCTTGCGGAGGGCCTCGAGGGGGTCGGCCAGCCCCGGGTCGACCGCCTCCCAGCGCCGGAGCTCCTCGGTCAGGAACACGTCGAGGTGGGCGTCGGTGGCCGCCGCGATTTCTCGCAGCTCGCTGGGTGCTCCACCCCCCGCGGGGCGTACGGTGGAAGGCACGGAAGCCATGGTTCGCTCCTGCGCGAGGACGCTCGGTCCCGCATAGCGGTGGGCACCGTGTCGGCGCCCGAGAAGGTGAGAGAGGTCTTGGATCGAGGACAGTACCTGTTGGTCATGTTGGGCTGTCTGATCGTGACCCTGCCTTTGGAGTGGATTTTCTCGGCGCGCGTGTACCGCCGACCGGTCCGCACCCTCAAGACGCTGGCCCCCGTGGTGGTGGTCTTCTACCTGTGGGACGCCGTGGCGATCGCCCGCGGCCACTGGTTCTTCGCCGAGCAGTACGTGACGGGATGGCGGATGCCCCTCGACGTGCCCTTCGACGAGTTCGTGTTCTTCGTGGTCGTGCCGCTCTGCCTGCTGCTGTCCTACGAGAGCGTGCGCAACATCCTCGACGGGCGCGTCACCTGGCTGCCCTTCGGCCCCGGCTCCCGATCGCGCCCCGCCGCATCGCAACGGAGCCGGTGATGGGCGAGTACACGCTCCTCGCGCTCGTGTCGGTGCTGCTGGTGGTGCTCTACGAGCGGCTCTGGCTGCGCAGCGGCATCTTCTCGGACTCGCGCTTCTGGATCGCCATGGCGATCTGCTACGCCTTCATGCTGCTCGTCAACGGCTGGTTCACCAAGCTGTCGGCGCCCATCGTGTTGTACGACCCGGACCACCACATCGGCTGGCGGTTCCCGTGGGACATCCCCGTGGAGGACTACGTGTTCGGCTTCTCGCTCCTCACCGCCGTGGCCGCCCGTTGGAAGGCGCTCGATCGCGACGACGATGCCGTCGCGACGGACGCTCCGTCCGGGCCCACCCCTCCCGGGGCGATCCGATGAGGCCCTGGGTGCGCCGCGGGGTGCAGGCTGCTGCCGCGTTCGCCGTCATGGAACCGGTGGCCTACGCCGCCCACCGTTGGGTGATGCACGGTCCCGGCGAGGCGTGGCACGAGAGCCACCATCGGCCCCGACCGGGGCTGGTCGAGAAGAACGACCTCTACCCGGTGGTCTTCGCCGCCGGCACCGTCACCGCCATGGCCGTCGGGGCCCGCTGGCCGCGAGCCCGGGCCTTGCTGGCGGTGGGCGCAGGGGTCACGGCGTACGGCGCGGCGTACGCGTTCGTCCACGACGGCATCGTGCACCGCCGCATGCCGGGTGGCGCGGCGGTGGCCCGCCGTTCGGCGCTGGCCCGTCGTCTGGCCCGGGCGCACCGCCGCCACCACGTGGCCGCCGGAGAACCCTTCGGCATGCTCGTGCCGCTGGGCACGGCCTGGCGCGAGAGCGCACCCGCACCCGCCATGCTCGCCGAGCAGCAGCCGGCATGAGCATCGATCCCGGAGGCGTCCGGGCGTGAGTGCCCTGGCGGTGGCCGGTTGGTCGGCCGGGTGGGCGGCGGGGTGGTTCCTGGGCTGGCGCCTCCCTCCGCTGGGAGAGGGCGCCCGGGTCGTCGCCCTGGCGGAGCCCAGAGCGCCCCAGGTCGCGGTGATCGTGCCGGCGCGTGACGAGGAGGCCTCGATCGGCGCACTGCTGGCGTCGGTGGCCACCCAGACGCTCACCCCGCACGAGCTCGTCGTCGTCGACGACGGCTCCACCGACGCCACGGCCGAGTTGGCCGCGGCCGCCGGTGCCCGGGTGGTCTCCGCCGGGCCCGTCGCCGACGGTTGGGCGGGCAAGCCCTGGGCCCTGCGGGCCGGGGTGGCGGCCACCTCCGCCCCGCTGCTGGTGTTCCTCGATGCCGACGTCACGCTCGCCCCCGGGGCCCTCGACGCGCTCGTCGGCGAGCACGCGCACCGCGGGGGGTTGGTGTCGGTGCTCCCCGAGCACCGACCGCACGCGGCCTACGAGCAGTGGTCGGCACCGTGCAACCTCGTCTCGGTGATGGGCACCGGGGCGGCCGCCCCGGGATCCACCGGCACGGCCGACGGTGCGTTCGGCCCCTGCCTGGTGGTGCGACGCGACGACCTGGCCGCCGTCGGGGGCTGGGCGGCGGTGGCCGACGAGGTGGTCGAGGACCTGGCGCTCGCCCACCGCTTCCGTGCCGCCGACCTGCCCGTGGCCGCGCTCGCCGGGGGCGATCTGGTCGGCTTCCGCATGTACCCGGAGGGTCCGCGTCAGCTCATCGAGGGGTGGACCAAGAACATGGCGGCAGGGGCCACCTCGGTGCCGTGGTGGCGCTCGGTGCTGGTGGCGCTGTGGGTCACCGCGGGGCTGGCCGGCCCGCTGGCGGTGTTGCGCCGCCGCACGCCTCGCGCCCTGGCGGTCGCCGTGCTGGCGTGGCTGGCCTACAGCGTGCAGTTCGGGGTGCTCGCCCGGCGGGTCGGCCGGTTCCGGTGGTGGGTGGCGCCGGCCCACCCCGCTCTCCTCGGAGGCTTCGCGGCGCTGTTCGCCCGCTCGGCGCGGGCCCGCTGGTGGACGCGCAGCGTCACCTGGCGGGGTCGTCAGGTCCCCGTGGCGGGAGGCCCCTCGGGGTCGGGTCGGGCCCTGCGGTCGGTGAGCCGCACGGCCATCCTGGTGATGCGGGCCCGGTTGTAGCGCTGGATCACCAGGCAGGGGAGGTTGGCCACCACCCCGTAGGCGACCATCACGAGTGCCAGGTACCACGGGTTCCACAGGGCGAAGAACGGTCCGGCGGCCATCACCAGCCAGTGGGTGTACTCGGCCCGGCGGGTCTCGGCGGCGAAGCGCGCGAGCTGGGGGCGACCGCCCGAGGAGCGCTTCGACACCCCTCCGGCGAAGAGCCCGCCGAGCTCGGGGGTGCGGTCCTTCCACCGCTTGATGCCGAGGCGCACGTAGAGGCCGCCGTCGTCCTCGAAGGGCCGGATGCGGGTGAGCCACGTGTCGTGGTCGAGGCGCCGCCGCGGCATGCGGTGCATGGCGTAGCCGACCGTCACGCCGATGACGGCCCACGCCGCCACGTCCAGGGCGATCGTCCAGCCGAGCGAGAGGTGCACCACCCGGGCGACCGTACCGGTCGCGCCGATGAGGGGCCTTCTCAGCCCTCCGTCGGATCGCCGTCCCCGTCGGCCTCGTCGGGGCGCCGCCGGGCCCGCACCGAGGTGATGGTGCGTCCGGAGACCTCGAGCACCGTGAGGCTCCACGCTCCGGCCTCCACGGTGTCGCCCGGGCCCTCCGGCAGCCGTTGGAGGCGGTCGAGGACCAACCCGGCCACGGTCGTGTAGTCCCCGTCGGGGGCGTCGATGCCCACGTCGCCCAGATCGTGGAAGGGGAACCGCCCCGGCAGCACCATGGCCCCGTCGGCCTCGTGGATCACACTGAGGATGTCGCGGTCGGTCTCGTCGTAGATCTCGCCGACGAGCTCCTCCACGAGGTCCTCCATCGTCACGATGCCCTCACCGCCGCCGTGCTCGTTGACCACGACGGCGAGCTGGGCCCGCCGGGTCTGCATGTCGCGCAGCGTCTCCAGCACGCCGGCCGACTCGGGGAAGAACGGCACGGGCTTCGACGCCTCGGTCACGGGGGGTCCATCATCGTCGATGACGTCGCGCAGGTGGATCATCCCGATCACGTGGTCGATGTCGCCCGTGACCACCGGGGCCCGCGAGTGGCCCGACGACCGCAGCCGGTCGCGAGCCTCGGCCCGGGTCGCCGTGTGCGGGACCGACACCACGTCGGGCCGAGGGCAGAGCACCTCCTGCAGGCGCCGCTCACCGATCTCGAGCGCGCCGTCGATGATCGCTCGCTGGGTCGGTGTGTAGGACACCTGGGTGGCGATCATGTCCCTGATCTCCTCCTCGGTGACGTCCTCGCGCTCGCGGCCCGGGTCGCCGCCCAGCACCTTCACCGCGATGTCGGTGGAGCGCGACAGCAGCCACACCACGGGCCGGGTGGCCGACGCCAGCCAGGCCAACGGACGGGCCACGACGAGGCCCCAACGCTCGGCGCGCTGCATGGCGATGCGCTTGGGGGCCAGCTCACCGAACACCAAGGTGGCGTAGGAGAGCACCAGCGTGACCACCACGATGGAAGCCGGACCGGCCGCCCCGCCGAGGAACCCCAGGGGCTCCTCCAGCGGCTCGGCGAGGGTGACGGCCGCCGATGCCGAGGCCAGGAAGCCGGCGAGGGTGATGCCGATCTGGATGGTGGCCAGGAAGCGGTTGGGGTCCCGGGCCAGGGCCGCCAGCACCGCGCCGTTGCGGGAGGACTCCTCGAGGCGCCGGAGCTGGCCCTCCCTCAACGACACCAGGGCCAGCTCGGAGCCGGCGAACACGGCGTTGAGCACCACCAGCCCGGCGACGAGCACCAGCTGCGGCCATATGGATCCCACGGTTCCTCCTCGGTCCTGGTCGTCCGAGAGTACTCAGACCCGCAGGTACCACCATGTCGCCGGGAGGCTCGGACCCAGTCGGGTCGGCGCTCCCGGGCCGTCGGGAAGGCGGCGACCCTCGGGCCAGCACCAGGAGTGGGGATCTCGATCGCGATGAGTAGGTCGAGCGGCACCAATAGGTAGCCCCGACCGTGGACCTCCGGTGAGGGCGCCCTCTACGTTCGGGCCATGCAGCGCGCGTGGGTGGTGGTGCGAGTGGCCCTCGCGATCGCCGTCCTCACGGGCCTCGTGGTGCACGTCCCCGACCCGGCCGTGGGCCAGGAGGCCCCGACGCCGGTCCCGGTCGAGGTCGTCCTCACCGACGCCGGCCCCACGGCGACCGAGGTGGTGGCCACCGTCGACCAGAGCGTGGTGTGGCGCAACCAGGCCTCGGAGGCGGCGACGCTCACCAGCGAGGACGGGCTCATCGACTCGGGTCCCATCGCGCCGGGAGGGGCCTACGCGGCGGCCTTCCCGGGGGCGATCAGCATCGACTACGGGGTCGACGTCGGGGGGACGGCGGTTGCGGGCGGCACGGTCGTCGTGGGCGCCACCCTCACCGGCGCAGCCGACGACTTCGTCGTCGACGTCCTCCCCGAGCTGGGCTGGCCCACCCGCGACCCCGACGAGCTGGGCGTCCACCCCGAGCACTTCGTCGGCGCGTCGCGGACCCGCATCCTGCTCGGCTTCGTCCCGGAGACCACCGTGGCCGAGGCGAACGGCGTCCTCACCCGGGTCGGCCGCCCCCTGGTCGGCACCCTTCCCTCGGACGGCATCATGTTGGTGCTGGCCGAGGACACCGACGACTTCTCGGGTCTCGACGCCGCCCTCGACGCGCTGCGGGCCGAGCCGGCCGTCGAGTTCGCGGCCATGGACTTCGTCGAGGAGCCGGTCGTCCTGCCCCAGGGCCAGGACGCCTCGTTGCTGCCCGGCGACTACCGCTGGGACGAGCCGGTCGGCATCTTCCCGGATCCCGGCGCCGGTGCGAACTGGAGCCTCGAAGCCACCCGGGCGCCGCATGCCTGGAACCTCACCGAGGCCCTCGCCGACGACGATGTCGGCGCGCAGATCGCCGTCATCGACTCGGCCTTCCAACCCGACCATCCAGACCTGGAAGGCAGCCTCGAGGTCTTCGAGCCCTGCTTCCCCCACGCCTACGGCGAGAGCTGCGCGGTGAACGAGTCCCCGGCCGGCGCCGAGCACGGCAACCACGTGTCCGGCATCATCGCTGCCGGCTGGGCCAACGCCACCGGAGGTCCACGGGGCATGCACCCCCTCGGTTCCGTGGTGGGCATCTCGACCGGCAGGGGTCACGACTCCATGGCCCTGTTCTCGGCGTTGTTCGACGCCATCGAGGACGGGCGCTACCCCGGCGTGCGCACGGTGAACTACTCGATCGCCGTCTCCTGGTACCCGTCGAGCTGGGCGGCGAACTACCCGGCGTTCACCTGCGGTCCGGGCCCGAACGACGACGCCACCGGCACCGGACCGTGCCTGCCCTCGACGCGCGACGAGACCCTCACCGAGATCGCCCACGACGCCGGCAAGTGGCGGCAGGTGCTGAAGCGGGGGGCGTCGCTCGACGTCCTGACCATCGCCGCCGCGGGGAACTACTCCACGCAGTTCTGCGACGCCGGCGGGACGCTGGCCGCCAGCACCGAGGAGCAGCTCCGACTGCCACAGGACCCGAGCTGCCCGTGGATCCCCATGCGGGCCACCGCAGGACCGCCCGAGGCTGCCCTCACCTGGGACGGCGACGACGGACCCAACCCCGTCGTGGTGGTGGAGGCGCTCGGCCTCGCCGCCGACCCGCAGGGGTTCCCCGACCCGGGTGACCTCGTGGCCAACTTCACCCGGAGCTACTTCTCCAACTCCGGTGGCGACGTCGCCGCACCCGGCTATGCGTGGTCGGCCTGTGAGTTCGAGCGGATCTGTGTGCGCCGGGGGACCTCCATGGCCGCCCCGATGGTGGCCGGCATCGCGGGTCTCCTGGCCTCCCACGGGTCGCGGCCGGGCATCGCCGAGCGCCGCTCTGCGCTGACCACGTGGAACTTCCCGATCACCGATGCCGGCGACTGCGGCACCTGGCCGGCGTGCACCGCGGCCCCCGCCGTCGACGCCTTCTGGCCGCTGATGACGCTGGACGGAGCGGCCCGCGACCTGGTCGACGTCAACGACGCCTCCCTCGACGGCAACCGCCGGGTCGTGCGGGATGCGTCCGGTGCCGTCGTGGCCCAGGACACCGTCATCGACCCCGACGACCCGAACCGCTTCACCGCGCCGGACGGCAAGGTGGACCTGCGCGACTTCCGGCGCTTCCGTGACGCCTGGCTCCAGGGGTGCCTGGAGGCGCCGAGCGCCGGCTGCCCCGATGCGGCCGACATCGTGCTCGACGGCGCCGCCGACCACCCCAAGAAGGACCTCAACCACAACGGTTGCGTGGCCGAGCGCCTCGCCCCCGGGGTGACGGGGTGCCCCCCGGCGGAAACGACCTACTCGCGCTTCGACTTCAACGGCGACGGACAGATCAGCCTCGAGCTGTCCGCTCCGATGCCCTTCGACACTCTGGCGAACCCGGCGAGCAACCCGGTCACTGCTCCCTACCTGACCGACCTCCAGGTGCTCCAGACCCAGTTCGATCCTCGTGGCCCCGGGCAGTGGTCCGCGGCGGACCTCCCGTTCCTGATGTCGTCAGGGGATCTGGAAGTCCACGTCGACGGCCTCCTGGCCCTGGGAGCCGAGGACCTCACCATCACCGCGGTCGACCCGTTCACCGACACCGACCTGACCACCGAGCTGGTCGACCCCGACCTCGGCCACCAGCTGGTGACCGTGCCCGCCGCCACCGACATCCGGCTGCGCATCGACTACACGTTGCCGGCCGGGCCCCAGACCCTCGAGGTCGACGACGTCCCCCTCCTGCGCGCCGGCGAGGACCACCGCCTCGACGCCTGCGGCACCATCCGGGTGAGCGTGGACCCGGTGTCGGTCGAGCCGGGGGGCACCACGACGGTGACGGCCCGCCTCGATCCCTGTGCCGACATCGACCTCGAGGGCTACGCCGTGGCCCTCTCCGTCGACCCTGCGGACCCGGCCGCGTGGTTCGACGACGACGAGCCGCTGACCGACGCCACCGGCACGGCCACCGCCACGTTCCAGGTCGGCCAGGACACGGGGATCTCCACCGTCCGCGCCGCCGCCCAGGTCTCCGACGGGAACGAGGGGGTCACGACCCTCACGGGCGACGCGCAGATCGCCGTCACCCAGTCCTATCGCCGCGACGTCATCGCCGAGACCGGCCCGGACTGGTACGCGCTGGGCTCGGGCCCCTCCATCAACGACCTCGGCGACGTGGCCTTCGCCGGTGCCGTCGACCTGGGTCCCGTGCTCGACATCGGCGTGCACGTGGTCCAGGGCGACGACCCCCCGCTGCGGATCGACGGCGACTCGATCGGCCCCGACGAGACCGTCTACGACCAGGTCGAGATCACCGACGACGGCAACGTGTACGCCCTGGTGGAGACCTTCGCCGGAGACCTGCGGCGCCGCCTGACGCGCTACGCGTACCCCGCACCCGGCGTCGAGGTCCTGGCTCGCAGCCACAGCAGCCTGTTCGGCGTCGACGACGACGCCGACTTCTCGGTCATCGGCCTGCCCGCCCCCAACGACGTCGGCGGGGTGGTGGTGCCGGTCCGACCGCTCGACCAGAGCTCGGGGATCGGCGTGCTGGCCAGCCCTGGTGCCGAGGGCACCTTCACCACCGGACCGGGCATCGTCCTGCCCGGAGCGTCCGACGCGTCGAGCTCGAGCCTCGCCGACCACGCCGACGACGGCACCACCGTCGTGACCGGCTCGTACCCCACCGGCGAGGTCGACCCCCGGGGCGTGCCCATCTTCGACACCGCGGTCTTCGTGGGCCCCGGCGTGCTCGAGCAGGCCCAGCTCCTGGTGACGGCATCGCAGGGGTGGTGGCCTCTCGGCGTGTCGGCCATCAGCGACGACGCCGAGGTGGTGGCCTTCGGCGCCGACCGCGGCGACGGCGACGGCCTCTTCCTGTCGTGGCGGGGCCCCACCGGCTACACCGAGCCCGTCGCGGTGATCGGCGAGAACCTGGCCGGCGCGGATGCCGAGCTGGGCCTCGACGAGGCCGGTCAGCCGCTCTTCTTCGTCGACCTCGACATCGGCGAGCCGATCGAGGTGCTCCATCGTGAGGGCGGCGAGCCGGGCCTGGTCGACGACGTGGCCGTCGTGGTCTTCCAGGGCACGCCCAACGCCTCGAGCAGCCGCTTCTCCGACACCGAAGGGTTGTGGTCGGTGGTGGTTCGCTTCGCCGGCACCGGCGACCCGGACCGACCCCTCGAGGCCCGGGCCGAGATCCCTGTCGCCGTGGCCCAGCTCGGTGACCCCCTCGGAGCAGAGACCGTCACCGAGATCACCGTCCACGATCCCCTGGGCGGTGGCGCGGCCGAGCGCCTCGAGGATCACCAGCTCGCCTATCGGCTCCGGTCGGCGAACCTGGCCCGCATCGAGCGGGCCACCTGGTTGGGCCACGACGACCCCACCTCCGCGACCACCTCGTTCGAACCGACGGCGACACCGGCCGAGTCCGCCACCGCATCCTCGACATCGAGCCTCTCGGCGATGGTCGCGACGGTCTCGTCGTTCGTGTCCACGACCGCCTTCGAGGTGGCCTCGACCGCGCCGGTCGTGTCGGCCTTCACCGTCAGCGACACGACACCCCTGGTGGGGGAGGAGGTCGCGGTGGCCAACCGGTCCCGTGACGCCGAGGGCACCCCCCTGGCCGCTCTCCTCGACCAGGGAGACGGGAGCGAGCCGGTCGCCGTCGACGCCGACGGCTCGGCGCCCGCCATCTGGTCCGAGGGCGGCCCGGTGGTGGTCACGATGACGACCGAGGGCGGGGCGCCGGCGTCGATCTCGCTCGAGGTCGAGCAGCGGCCCAACCGCGAACCCACCGCCGATGCCGGCGGCCCCTACGTCACCCAGGCCGACGCCACCCTGGTGTTCGACGGGACCGGATCGACCGATCCGGACCCGGACGATGCCCTCGAGTTCGAGTGGGACCTCGACGGTGACGGCGCCTACGACGATGCCACCGGGGCGATCGTCGAGCTCGAGTGGTCGGAGGTGCAGGCGCTGGTCTGCGGCGGCACCTGCGTCGCGGCGGTGCTGTACCCCATCGGCCTGCGCGTCACCGATGCCGGCGGCCTCGCCTCGGTGTCGGCCACCACCGTGGTGGTGGGTGACGGTGACGACTTCGCCCTGACGGTGACCCCCGCATCGCAACCCGTCAACCCCGGTGGCCGCACCAGCTTCCTCGTCGAGGTCCTCGCCATCGGAGCGTTCGACGACCAGGTGGCGCTGAGCGCCGGCCCGTTGCCCGACGGCTGGAGCGCCAGCGTCTCCCCGGCGTCCGTGGCGCCGGGGGAGGTGGCCGAGCTCACCGTCTCCGCGCCGGACGACGCCGCCGAGGAGCCCGTCGCCGTCGTCGTCCGCGGCGAGTCCGGTGGTCGGGTGCGCGAGGCGGGCGGTGAGGCCTCGGTGACCTTCGCGCTGACCCCGGAGTGCTTCGGAGCGGCCGACGTCACCGTGCTCGACGCCGACACCGGACTCCCGCTGGCCGGGGCCCAGGTCCTCATCCTCGGCTCGCTGGGGACGATCATCGACGAGGGCACGACCGACGCCGACGGGCGCTTCCTGGGCGAGGAGATCCCGACGACGCCCACCAACAACTTCTCGGTGAGGGCCTCGGCCCCGGGCTACCACGACCAGTTCCTCGCCGCCTTCCCCGCCGTCTGTGGAACGGCCACCCCGGTCCACCTCGAGCTCCTTCCGCGCCTCTACGGGTCGGTGTCGGGACGGGTGGTCGAGGGGACCGTCGACGCCGACGGTGAGGTCGTCCCCACCGACATCGGAGTGGCGGGCGCGCAGATCCGCGACGGGAACCTCATCGCCGTCAGCGACGCCGACGGCTACTACGACGACGACGCAGTGGAGATCGAGCGAGACGCCGACGGGACCAACAGCGCCCTGCGGGCCACCAAGGACGGCTACTGGCGCTCCGCCGCGGAGGTGATGTCGCTCACCGTGGACGAGCCCGTGGACGAGGTCGACCTGGTCATGGTGCCGCAGTGCGACGTGGTCGTCGGGTTCACCGGGCGGGTGGTCGACCAGAACGGTGACCCGGTGGCTGGCGCCGAGATCGTCTGGGGTGATGTCCCGTTGCCGACGACCGCCAGCGACGGCACGTTCGCCACGCAGCAGAAGCCGAGGCTGCTGGCCTACAACAACCAACCCATCTGGATCACGGTGTTCGCGGCGCCGCCGGAGGACTGGCCGGCGAGCAGTCAGAACTCCGAATCGCTTCGCTTCGTGGCCGAGGGCTGCGACGAGGTCGTGGTGCCGGAGGTCGAGCTGACGGTCGTCCGGGGTGACGAGCCGGGCGTGGCGGCTGTCGGCGGTGTGATCACCGACGAGGTGACCGGAGAGCCCGTCGCCGACGCCCGGGTGGAGGTCGTCAACCTGCCCGGTGGTCTGCAGTGGCAGCGCACCGACGAGGATGGCCGCTACCGGTTCGACGAGCTCCCGGTCGGCCTCGGTGACGAGGTGGCCGAGAACGTGCTGGTGCGGGCGGCGCGAGCGGGTACCCACCACCAGTCGGTGTCCGAGCCCTTCGTGCTCTCCCCGGGAGATGACGCGACCGTCGATCTGGCGCTCGAGCCCATCCGGTTCGGGTCGCTGCAGGGACGGCTGATCGAGGAGGGGACCGGCGCCCCGTTGGTGGACGAGACCGTGTGGCTCACGTGTCGAGATGGGTGCACCTCCCAGGGCCTGCCGAACGTCCAGACCGACGAAGACGGCTTCTACCGCGTCGACGGCATCCCGTTGCGCCAAGGGCGGGACGAGGCGTTGGTGGAGGTCGCCTACGTGCCGGTGTTCGGTGCCCCGGAGACCCATCGGTGGTTCTCGGCCGAGACCACCGCGCTCGTCTACCCGGACCAGACGACGACCGCGGACCTGACCGTGGTGCCCGTCTGCGGAGGGGCCACGGTGCGCGGCGTGGTGGTCAGCGCGGTGGACCTCGAACCGATCGAGGGGGCGACCGTCACGGCCGACTTCGCGTACTCGGGCTCGGTGACGGCGATCACGGGGGCCAACGGGGTGTTCGAGTTCACCGATCTGGTGCCCGGCTACCTGAACCAGCCGGGCCTGCTCAGCATCACCGCCTCGGCCGACGGCTTCGTCTCCCAGACCAAGTTCGTCACCATCTACTGCGGCGCCACCATCACCGTGGACTTCGGCCAGCCGGCCGGGGGGTTCGGTGCGGTGGTCGGCACGGTGACCGAGACCGGGAGTGGCGCCGCGTTGTCGGGGGCGTTCATCGGTTCGTCCTTCGGGGGGTCGGCCACCACCGACGACAGCGGCAGCTACCGCCTCGAGGAGGCCCCTTTGGCCCCCGACGGCGGTCCTCGCGTCTGGGAGGTCACCGCCGTCCATCCCGATGGTCGCCAGGTGTCCGCCGACGTCACGGTGCAGCCCGACGCCGATGTGCGGCAGGACTTCGCCTTCGCCCCCGCGACGACGACCACCACGACCACCACGACCACCACGACGACGACCACGACCACGACGACCACGACCACGACGACCACCACGACCACGACGACCACCACGACCCTGCCGACCACGACGACGACGACCCTGCCGACCACGACGACCACGACGACCACCGCCCCGGGTTCGACGACGACGACCGAGCCGGGCTCGACGACCACCACCACGGTGTCCGAGTCGACGACCACCACCCAGCTCGACCGACCGGGCCCGTCGACCACCGTTCCCGATCCGACCGAGGTGGAAGGCGGCTCGGCCTCCCGGGACTCGACCAGCACCGAGGGGCCGGGCGCCGTCGGGCCCTCAGCGGACTCCGAGACCGACGTGGCGTCGGCTCGAAGCGGGCCGGGCACGGGGTTCCTGCCCTTCACCGGAGGGCCCGTCTCCTCGCTGTTGGCCATCGCCGTGGCGCTGCTGAGCGCCGGGTGGCTGGGTCTGCTCGCCGCCCGGCGCCGGGCCTCCGCCGCCGGCGACCACTAGTCGGCTCACCGTTCTCGGCCCCACTGCCGGTCGGACCTCCCTACCATCGGCGCATGGGGTGGTCGTTGGTGGGGCGGGCGGACCATCTCGTCTCCTCCATCGATCGGCTCGCGTCGGGGACGGGCACGGCGTTCGTGGGGCCGCCCGGGACCGGCAAGAGCCGACTCCTGCGCGAGGTGCTCGATCGCAGCGAGCAGTCCGGCTGGGGGGTCGTGAGGGCGACGGCCACCCCGTCGATGGCCGGGATCCCCTTCGCCGCCTTCGTGGAGCTCCTCGACCTCCCGACCGCCGGGCCCCCCACCGAGGTGGTGGGCGCGGCACTCGAGGCGCTCGGCGACCGTAGGGGGCCCAACGGGCTGATCCTCGGCGTCGATGACGTGCACCTGCTCGATCCCGGTTCGCTGTCCCTGGTCACCGGGGCCGCCCACCGCGGCCTCGCCTCGCTGGTGCTCACCGGGCGCGCTGGTGAACCGTTGGCCGCTGAGGTGGTCGACCTGTGGACCGGGGGCCTGGTCGAACGGATCGAGGTCCTCCCCCTCGAGCGCAGCGATGCCGACGCCCTCGTCGTGGCCCGTCTGGGTCGGGTGGCTCCCGAGCTGTTGGCCGAGCTCTGGCGGATCGGTGAGGGGAACCCCCTGGTGGTCCACGAGCTGGTCGAAGGCGCCGTCGGGGGCGCCCTTCGTCAGGATGCCGACGGGACCTGGCAGCAGCACGGCCCGCTGGCCGAGTCCTCCCGTCTGACCGATCTGGTCCGGGCTCGCCTCGACGTGCTGTCCATCGACGAGCGCCACGCCGTCGAGATGGTGGCGCTGGCCGCCCCCCTGCCGCTCCCCATCCTGAAGGCGGTGGTCGACACCGAGGTGGCGGACCTCGAGCAACGCCGCTTGGTCGACGTGGTGTCCTCGAGCGGCGGGCCGGTGGTGGTGCCGGCCCACCCGCTGCACGGCGAGGTCCTGCGGGCGACGCTGAGCGGGGCGCGCCGCTGTGAGCTGCTCACCGAGTTGGTCGAGGCCGTCGGTGACGACGACGATCGCATCGATCCGGTGCGCGCCGCAGTGTGGCGCCACGAGGCCGGGATGGTGGTCCGTCCACGGTTGGCCATCGAAGGCGCCACCCTCGCCCTGGCCCGCCACGATCCGCTCCTCGCCGAACGGCTGGCGCGCCCTGTCCACGCGACGGCCCCCGACCTGGGAGCGCTGCCCCTGGCCAAGGCGTTGACCCACCAGGGCCGCTTCGACGAGGCCGAGGCGCTGCTGCGCGACGTCGAACCGACCGACCCCGAGGCGCGGGCCGAGGTCGCGTCCATCCGGGCCCACAACCTGGCCCTCGGCCTCGATCGGGCCGAGGATGCGCTCGCCGTGCTCCGCGACGCCATCGACGACGTGGGCGACGCCCGGTTGGGTGCTCGGCTCGATGTGGACCGCAGCGTGGTGGCCGCCGTGCGGGGCGACCTCGTCGAGGCCCGCTCGGCGGGTCGGTCCTTGGTGACCAACCCCGCCGCTTCACCTGGGGCCCGCGCCGCCGGCTACGTGAGCCTCACGTTGGCCCTGACGATGACCGCCGACTGCGAGGGGCTCGGGGCCGTCATCGCCGAGGCCCGTGAGGCGGCGGCCACCGCCGCGAGCGACATGCCGTTCGCCCTCGACCAGGTGGAGCTGATGCACGTGTTCGGGTGCTGGATCGCCGGGCGCGTGGAGGAATCGGTGGCGGCGGCGTCCGACAACGTCGTCCGCTCGGAGGGCACCGGGACGCACTCGACCTGGCTGGGCACCTTCGCCGCCACCTGCGACCTCGCCGGTCACCTGGCCGATGCCCTCCGCTCGGCGGAAGAGGCCCTCGGGCTCATGGGTCGGTTCGACCCGTTCGGCCTCGAGCGCCAGGTCCGCGGGATCGTGGCGTTGGAGCGGGGCCAGCGAGGTGACACTCGGGCTGGTGAGACGGTCGAGGCTCTCGTGCTCGACGCACGGGACCCACGGCTGGCGGTGTGGGTCGACCGCGGTCGGGCCTGGAGTCGAGCCGCCGGCGGCTCGGCTCCGGACGGCGCGCTGATCGCCGCTCGTGGTGGCCAGGAGGCGGTCGCCGGCCAGCACGTGGCCTGGGGGGCGATGGCCTTGCACGACGCGGTCCGGCTGGGACGCCCCGATCTGGTCCACGCCGACCTGGCCTCGCTGCGGGGCTCGCCGGGAGCGGCGCTCGTCGAGGTCGTCGCCGACCACGCCGATGCCCTGTCGGCGCAGGACGGGCGCGGCCTCCTCGCCGTGGCGGTGCGCTTCGGTGCCATGGGCGCCAACCTGTTGGCCGCCGAAGCGGCCGCCCAGGCGTCGCTGGCCCTGAGCGGCGTCGAGGCGGCCCGAGCGGCGTGCCTGTCGGAGCTCTGGGAGGCGCAGTGCCAGGATCCGGTGACGCCGGCGCTGGCCGCGCGCCGGCCGTGTGCCAGCTCTCGCGAGATCGAGGTCGCCTGCGAGGCGGTCGCCGGCAAGACCAGTGCCGCCGTCGCCGAGGAGAAGTTCATCTCGGTCCGGACGGTCGAGAACCACCTCCGGTCCGTCTACCGCAAGCTCGGCGTGGACGGGCGCGAGGGACTCAAGGAGGTGCTGTCGCCGGCCCTCGCCCCGGACCGCGGTGAGGGGTCGCAGCCCTAGGGCCTCGGCGCCGTCGGCGAGCGGCGCTCAGTGGCGGCCGTGGAGCTGTTCCTTCAGGAACGACTCGCGAGCGGCCCAGTAGGCCACGGTGGCCGCGGCGACGGAGATGCCGATGGTGACGATGAACCCGGCCAACCGGTACGGGATGGGGCCGCTGAGCGACAGGAACACCACGGCCCGCACCACGCCGAAGACGGCGATGATGCTGGCCAGCGCCGAGTTGAGGTTCAACAGCAGCGGGCGGCTGAGGCCCCCCGGCGGGTCGACGGTGAGCACCAGGAGGGCCACCGCGAGCCCCAGCAGCGCCACGTCGCCGATCTCGACGACGTCGGTGAGCGACAGCAACCGGCCTCGGAGGCCCTCGCCCTCGGGGTCGGTGAGGACGTTGATGAACCCCGCGATCACGTTGAACGCCGAGGCGACCAACAGGCCGGTGGCGGCCAGGGTGGCGGGATCGCGGAAGAGCCCACCCAACATCCCGTTGTCGTCGGAGGGTCCGGCAGGCGTGGAGCCGGGCCCCTCTGGCTGATCCTGTGGCTCGGTCATGGACCCCACCTTTTCACGCCGGGCACACCACGCGCTCGGATCGGGAGTCGCCCGCCCCTCCGACGATGGGCCAGACTCGGCTCTTGTGCACGTGATCATCGTTGGTGCCGGTGAGGTCGGGTGGTACCTGGCCGAGCGCCTCGGCGCCGAGGGCCACGACGTCGTCGTGGTCGAGCAGGACGAAGCCACGGCCGAGGCGTTGGGCCAGGACCTCGACGTGCAGGTGCTGGTCGGCAGCGGCACCCACCCCACGGTGCTCGCCGAGGCGGGGGTGGACCGGGCCTCGCTGGTCGCCGGGGTCACCCAGGACGACGAGGTCAACCTGATCACCTCGTTGCTGGCCAAGGAGCACGGCGTGCCTCGCACGGTGGTCCGGGTGCAGACCGACGAGCTGCGGGGCCCCGAGGGCCGGGCCCTGCTCGAGCGGGTGGGCGCCGACGTGGTCATCGACCCCGACGCCGACACCGCCGAGGAGATCCTCGAGCTGCTCCACCTCTCGGGGGCCGACGAGGTGTACCCGATGGTCGGTGGCGAGCTGGTCGTGCTGGGTGCGGTGCTCAAGGCCGACTCGGTGCTGGTCGGCCAGCGCCTGCGGTCCGTGCGGGCGGCGAGCGACGCCGACTGGCAGTTCCTCTTCGGGGCCATCACCCGCGGCGGGCACACGATCATCCCCCACGGCGACGAGGTGCTCGAGGCCGGCGACCACGTGCGGGTGCTGACCACCCGGGCCGCCCGGCGCCGGACGCTGGGCCTGCTGGGGGCGATGGGGCGCCGGGTGCGACGTCTGATGGTGCTGGGCGGAGGGGCGGTGGGGGCGAGGGTGGCCAACACGATGTCGGCCGAGGGGGCCGAGGTCGTGCTCGTCGAGCGTGACGGCGCCCTGGCCGAGGACCTGGCGGCGGCGGCACCGAAGATGAGGGTGATCCAGGGCGACATCACCGACATCGAGCTGTTGGTGGAGGAGTCGGTGGCCACCATGGACGCCGTGGTCGCCACCACCGGCGAGGACACCGCCAACGTCTTGGCCTGCGCCTTCGCCGGGGCCGAGGGGTCGGGGTTCACCATCGCGGTGCTGCATCGCCTGGCCCTGCTGCCGCTCGTCACCCGCTTCGGCATCGACGCCACGCTGAGCCCCCGCACGGCGTCGGCCAACACCGTGCTGCGGGAGATGCGCGGCGGCACCGGTTCGGTCACGACCTTCCTCGAGAGCGACGTGGAGGTCAACGAGTTCGTGGTCGAGCCGGGGAGCACGGCCGACGGCGGGGTGGTGGCCGACCTGCGCACGCCTCGCGGCGTGCTCCTCGGCGCCGTGGTGCGACCGGACGGCCGCGTCGAGATCGTCCACGGCCCCACCGAGCTGGCAGCCGGCGACACCGTGGCCGTGTTCGCCCGCGCCGGCGACGTGGGCAAGGCCCGCCAGCTCTTCGTGCGATGACCGAGGTGTTCGTCGAGCGCTGGCTCACACCGTCGCGCCGTCGACGCTCCCTCCCGCTCTACGTGGCCGCCCTCTCCGGCGCGGTGGCGGGGGTGGGCATGCTCATCGGGGCCGTCGTCGAGATCGCCGACAGCGGGCCGGACGCGGTGGCGCTGCTCGCCTGCGGCGTTCCCACCCTCGTCGTGGGTCTCGTCGTGTGGCGCGCCACCGAGCCTCCGCACGAGGTCCGCATCCTCGACGTGTTCGTCACCGTCACCCTGGCGTGGGTGGCCCTCGCCGTGGTGGGCGCGCTGCCGTACCTGGCCACCGGACGGCTCACCGCCCCCGACCAGGCCCTGTTCGAGTCCATCTCCGGTTTCACCACCACGGGGGCGACGGTGCTGCGGCCGGTGGCCGACACCTCCCAGGGCCTGTTGATGTACCGGGCCATCACCCAGTGGATCGGCGGCATGGGGGTCATCGTGTTGGTGATCGCGGTGCTGCCCACCGTGGGGGCCGGGGCCATGAGCCTCATGCAGGCCGAGGCGCCGGGGCCGGCGGGGGAGCGGCTCACCCCCCGCGTGCGCCACACCGCCCGCAACCTCTGGTTGGTCTACGTGGGCTTCACCCTGGTGGTGGTCGCGGCCTACGTGTTGGCCGGCACCAGCCTCTACGACGGCTTCGCCCACTCGTTCACGACCGTGTCCACCGGGGGCTTCTCGCCCCACAACGCGTCGTTGGCCCACTTCGACTCGGCGCTCGTCGAGTGGATCGCCATCGTCGCCATGTTCCTCGCCGGGGGCAGCTTCGCTCTCTACTACCGCGCCCTGCGAGGCCGGCCCGGTCCGTTGCTGCGATCGGCGGAGTTCCGCACCTACGCCGCGGTGGTCCTCGTCGCCACCCTGGTCGTGCTCGTCGTCGCCGACACCGACACCTCGGTCGAACGCCACCTCCGCGACTCGTTCTTCACCATCACCTCGGTCACCTCCACCACCGGGTACGCCACCGCCGACTTCGGTCTCTGGAGCCAGGCCGCCCAGATGGTCATCCTGTTGCTGTTGCCCATCGGAGCCATGGCCGGGTCCACGGCCGGTGGCGTCAAGCTCGTCCGGGTGCTGGCCGCGGCCAGCTACGCCCATCGGGCCGCCCTGCGCCAGCTGCACCCCCGACTGGTGCGCCCGGTGCGCATCGGCGGGAGCAGCGTCGACGAACGGGTGGCCGGCCACATCGTCGGCTTCGTGCTCATGGCCCTGGTCGTGTTCGGTGGCGGCGCGCTGCTCATCGCCCTCACCGGCCCTGACATCGTCACGTCGGTCTCGGCGGCGGCGTCGAGCTTCGGCAACGTGGGCCCGGGTCTCGGCGACGTGGGCCCGGCCAGCGACTACCTCACCCTGCCGTGGACGGCCCGCCTGGTGACCATGGTCCAGATGCTGCTGGGCCGCCTGGAGATCTACCCGGTGATCCTGGCGCTGTCGGTGGTCACCTTGCGCCGCCGGCTCCGCTCACCCACGGACTGAGGATCGACGGGTGGCCGCCGAGCCGCGGGCGGCCCTCATCCGGGGGTGGCGCTCGTGGGTTCGGCGGGAAGGCTGAAGGCCACCCGGCCGCCGGGGGGCGGTTCGACCCAGACCTCACCGCCGTGGGCCTCCACCAGGCCGCGGGCGATGGCCAGGCCCAGCCCGGCGCCGCCGGTGTCGCGGGTGCGGCTGGCATCGGCTCGGGTGAAGCGGTCGAAGGCCCGGGTGGCGAACTCGGGGTCGAAGCCGGGTCCTTCGTCGACGACGCGGATCCAGGGCCCGCTCGGGTCGACCCCCACCGACACGTGCACGGTGGAGCCCGCCGGGGTGTGGCGGATGGCGTTGTCGACCAGGTTGCGCACCACGCGCCCGAGGGCGGCGGCGTCGCCCTGGGTGCCGACCCGCCCGGCCGTGTCGAGGGTGAGGCCCACCCCCGCGGCCCCGGCGGTGGGGGCGAGGGCGTCGAGGGCGGTGTCGGCCACCTCGGCCAGGTCGATGGAGGTGACGGCGAGGTCGAGGCGGCCGCTCTCGACCCGCACCAGCAGGAACAGGTCGTCGACGAGGGCGCCGAGGGCCTCGACGTCTCGCTGCATCGACCGGTACCAGCGGGGGGCGTCGTCGACGACGCCGTCGGCCAGCGCCTCCACCGCGGCGCGCAGCGCGGCGAGCGGGGTGCGCAGGTCGTGGCTGATGCTGGCCAGCACCTCGGTGCGCTCGGCCTCGAGGGCCGTGCGCTCTCGTTCGAGGTCGTCGAGGCGGGCGTTGAGCTGATCGAGGGCCCGGCCGACGTGGCCCAGCTCGTCGGCCCGGTCGATGCGGGCCCGGGCCGTGCGGTCCCCGTGTTCGATGCGTCCGACCGTGGCCTCGAGGTGGCGGACGTCGCGACCGAGCGGGGCGGTGGCCACGATGACCAGCCCGGCGGCGAACACCGAGGTGAGGGCCAGCACCGAGATCACGGTGGCCAGGTCGCCGCCGTCGAGCACCATGAGCCAGGCCAGGGCCAGGGCGGCGGCGGTGCCCAGGGCCAACCCGGTGAGGGTGATGGTGAGGACCTGGGCCCGCAGCGACCGGGTGCGCCGGTTCATGGCCCGCACCAGCCAGCCGGCACCCAGCACGGCGGCGAGCAGGACGATCGAGGCGAGCGCGGCCCGCCCGGGGTGGGCGGCGATCTCCTCGGACCAGGTGGCGGCGGCGGTCACGAAGGGAGCGCTCATGGTTCGAACCGGTAGCCGACGCCCCACACGGTGGCGATCCAACGGGGTTCGTTCGGGTCGGCCTCGAGCTTCTGGCGCAGGCGCCCCACGTGGACGGTGACGGTGGCCGGGTCCTGGTAGTCGGCCGAGGAGTCCCAGACCTGGGTGAGCAGTTGATGGCGGGAGAAGACCTGGCGGGGCGAGGCTGCCAGGTGGTCGAGCAGGTCGAACTCCTTGGGGGTGAGGGCGACCGGTCGCCCGGCCACGGTCACCTCCCGGGCGCGGCGATCGATGTGCAGCTCGCCGAAGCACAGCACCCGCTCGGGGTCGGAGCCGGGTGCAGCCCCACCGTTGCCGTCGCTGTTGCCCGACGACGTGCGCCGCAGGACGTTGCGGACCCGCACGGCCAGCTCACGGGGGGAGAAGGGCTTCACCACGTAGTCGTCGGCGCCGAGCTCGAGGCCGACGATGCGGTCGACCTCCTCGACCCGGGCGGTGAGCAGGATCACCGGCACGTCGCTGTGGCGACGCAGGTCCTTCAAGATGGTGAGGCCGTCGACGCCGGGCAACATCACGTCGAGCACCACCAGGTCGGGGTCGTTGTCGGCGAGCCACTGGGTCGCGTCGGAGCCGTCGCCGGACTCGTGGACGGCGTAGCCATCGCGCCGCAGGTACTGGGCGACGACCTCGCGCACGGTGGGCTCGTCGTCGACGACGAGCACCGTGCCGGCGGTCTCGGGGCTGTCCACGACCGAAGCGTACGACTCGCCGGTGGGCTGTCGAGGGGCGACGCCGCGAGTTTCGTGAACGTTGAGAGGTTGGTGAGCACGTGGCGACACCTCTGGTGGATGCTCTCGGTCATGAGCGAGAACCCGTCCTCCCCCACTGATGCCGGCGCCCCCGAGCCCGGTGCCTCGTACCCGGCCGACGAGCGGCCCCGCCGACGGCGTCGGGGTCTCTGGATCGGCGGTGCGGTCGGCGGTGCCGTGCTGGTGGCCGTCGTCGCCTACGTGCTGATCGTGTTCCAGCCCCAGAAGCTGTTCATCGACGACAAGGTCGACGAGGCGCTGCCCGGCCTGGTCGTGGCCGGTGCCGCCGGGGAACCGATGGCCGACGAACCGATGGCCGACGAGCCGATGGCGGATGAGCCGATGGCGGATGAGCCGATGGCGGATGAGCCGATGGCGGATGAGCCGGCGATGCCGGCCGACCCGCTCGAGGCGGGGCTGGCCGAGGCCGAGCGCACCGGCGCCCCGGTGGCGGTGTCGTTCGGTGAGTTCACCAGCCTCGACCACCCCGCCTCGGGCCAGGCCTACCTGGTGGTGCAGCCCGACGGCTCGCGGCTGCTGCGCATCGAGGACCTCGACACCGACAACGGTCCCGATCTGCGGGTCGTGCTGTCCACCGCCGAGGTCGGCTCGGGGTCCTACGACGACCTCGTCGAGCTCGGCCACCTCAAGGGCAACATCGGCAACCAGAACTACGAGATCCCCGCCGACCTCGACCTGTCCAGCATGCGGTCGGTCGTGATCTGGTGCGAGCGCTTCGGCTCCCCCTTCGGTGAGGCCCCGACGATCGTGGGCACCTGAGACCCGTTGCCGCTCGGACCGTTCCGGCCCCTCAGGGGCGGGCGGGCGAGAGGCGGGTGAGGGGGTCCTGGCGGTAGAAGCCGCGCAGTACGTCGTAGAGGTCGGGGTGCTCCTCGGCCAGCGCCGCCGGCGCGTCGAAGAACACCTCGGTGGCCACCGCGAAGAACTCCCCGGGGTTCACACCGGCGTAGGAGCGCAAGGCCCGTCCGCCGCGGCCCTCCTCGACCTGGTGATAGACGTCGGTGCACACCCGCACCCACTCGTCGTGCTGCTCCTGGGTGGCCAAGGGCGGGGTGCCGTCCACCGTGCCGTCGAGCATGTCGAGCTTGTGGGCGAACTCGTGGAACACCACGTTGTGGCCCCGTCCCGGGTGCCGGGCCTCGGCGAGGGCGGTGTCCCACGCGATCACCACCGGGCCCTGGTAGACGGCTTGGCCGAGGATGGCCATGGGGGCGTCGGACATCAGCCCACCGACCTGGGAGTGGGGGCCTTCGCGGACCATGGTCGTGGGGTGCACGAGGATCGAGTGGACGTCCCGGTAGGGGTCGTCGGGCAGCCCCAGGACCAAGAGGGCGGCTTGGCTGGCGATCACCACCATGATCTCGTCGGTGAGGGCGAAGCCGTTGGCCGCCTCCCAGTCCTTCTCGGCGATGATCGACAGGGCCAGCGCCTCGAGGCGGGCCCGCTCGTCGTCGTCGAGGTGGTTCCAGTGGCCGACCTTGCGGCCGAGCAGCTCGCGCCACTCGGGCAGGAAGCCGGCTTCGTAGCGTTCGCGGCGCATCCGGTGCCGGCGGGTCTCGAAGATCATCGGGGCTGGTCCAGGGTGGCCACGGCGCGGGACGCTACCGGAGCGGGCCCGGGTGGGTGCCGCAGGGGTTGTCGTCGACGACGGGTCGAGGTTGACTGGAGGACGGACCGCCGAGGTGGCGGTCCCCGACGAGGGGCGTCCCGTACCGGCCGGCACGACGGGCACGCAGGAGGCTTCGTCGTGGCGTGGATCGTGTTGGTGATCGCCGGTCTGTTCGAGGTGGGGTGGGCCTCGGTGTTGCCTGCGACCGGTGGGTTCCGGCGCCCGGTACCCACGGCGGTGGTGCTGTTGTGCATGGTGGTGAGCCTGGCCGGCCTGGAGTACGCATCTCGCACCATCCCCATCGGGACCGCCTACGCGGTCTGGACGGGAGCGGCCGTCGCCGGGACGGTGGTCGCCGGGATGGTCGTGCACCAGGACCCGGCCACCATCCCGAGGATGCTGGCCCTGATGGCGTTGCTGGGCGCGCTGACGGCGGTGAAGCTCACGTCGCCATGACCAAGGGCCCGGTCGGCGCCCGTCGCAGGGCCGTGGCCGCCTCGGGCGGACGGGGTGAGGATGGTCTCGGGCGAGCGCTCGCTCGGACGCGACGAGGCCCGTCGGACCTCTCCCGGAACGAGGGTCGCCCCGTGAGGTGAGCCGTCATGACCAAGCGAGGTATCCGTCGACTGCTCGTGGTCGCGGCCGCCGCCATGTTTGGGAGCTTCTTCGTCGTGGCCGTCTACATGGCGATCACCGTCGACCCGGGATGGCTCTTGGGTGTGCTGCTCGCGCTGATGCTTGCCGCGCCCTTCGCCCTGGGGGCACTGCTCATCCGGCCCGAGCCGGCGGCGGACCTCTGGGCGGGCGCTCGGTACAGCCCCGACGAGCCCATCGCCATCGACCTCTACCTGACCGGGGCCACGACCCTGACGGTGTGGCCGACGGCGCAGCTGGTGGTGTGGCAGGGATCCGCCACGTTGACCAGGACCGACGGCACCGTCGTGTTCCGCGCCCCGGCCGAGTCGGTCAGCGCCCGCAAGTCGCTCCGCGGCGTGCTGCTCGTCCACCCCGGCGGCAAGTTGACCGTGTCGCCGATCTCGGCGGCCGAGTGCTTCCTGCCCGATGCGCCAGAACGTCGGGGCGAGCTGGTGGCCCGGATCGACGCCGCTCGTCGCGGGTACGTGCTGCCGGTCTCCGCACAGGCCACCACGGTCGTGCCGACCATCGTGGGGACGCCCGCCGCAGTGGGCGCCGCCACGGGTCCCGAGCGGACCGTCGAGCCCGACGCAGTGTCGGAGGGGTGGTACCCGGACCCGTCGGGGGGTGGCGGTCTGCGCTGGTGGAACGGCACCGGCTGGACCGACCAGACGGCGTAGGGCCGGACCGGGCGCGGCCCGCGAGAGCTCCGGTGGCGGCGCACCGGTAGGGTCGCCGAGGTGAGCGACGCGACGCGACCGGTGCGCCTGGGGTTCCTCTATCCGGGGTACGCCGCCGAGGACGACTACCCGCTGATGGCCTCTCGGCTCGAGCCGTCACCCGTCGTGCAGGTGGTCCACACCTCGGTGGGGGAGGACGCCCACCGCGTGGACGCCCTGCTCGATCTGGGAGGCCCGGACCGGCTGGCCCAGGGCGCCGCCGAGCTCGACCGGCCCGACGCGGTGCTGTGGGCGTGCACGTCGGGCAGCTTCGTGTTCGGCCTCGACGGGGCCCGTCGCCAGGTCGAACCGCTCTCCGAGCAGCTGGGCGTGCCCGCCTCCTCGACGTCGTTCGCGTTCGTGAACGCCATCCGCACCCTGGGGGTGGAGCGGGTGGCGGTGGCCGCCACCTATCCCCCGGACGTCACCGAGGCGTTCGCGTCGTTCCTGGCCGAGGCGGGCATCACGGTGGTGGCCACCGGGGCGGAGGACATCATCACCGCCACCGAGGTGGGCACGTTCGGGCCCGAGCGGGTGCTGGGGTTCGTGACCTCCGGCGACCATCCCGACGCCGAGGCCGTGCTCGTCCCCGACACCGCCCTGCACTCCGCCGGCGTGGTGGTCGACCTCGAGCAGCGTCTGGCCAAGCCGGTGCTGACCGCCAACCTGGTCACCATGTGGGAGGCACTGCGCCTCGCCGGTGCGCTGGGGCGGATCCGGGCCGAGGGGCTCGGGCGGCTCTTCGCCACCTGACCCGGTCCCGGTGGTCGGTCAGGAGCGGCGGCGGAACTGGAGGGACTCGCCGACGGCGCCCCGGCGCCACACGTCGTTGCCGGCGGCGGCCAGCTCGTCGAGACCTTCGACCACGGTGCCGAAGACATTGCCTGGCACCCAGCCCACGTCGCCGTTCACCAGCAGGTTGTTTCGACCGTAGAAGAGGGCCAGGTCGATGACCGAGTCGGCCCCGGCGACGCCCTCGTCGTCGGCGTAGCCGTAGCTGCCCGCCGGCAGCATCCCGGCCCCGAACTCGAAGTACACGAGGTCGCCCGGGATGGGCGTGATGGTCGGGTTCTCGAGGCCGATGGCGGCCGGCGCGAAGGGGGGCACGAACGTGTAGAGCTCGTTGCGGGCGTACTTGGCGTGGAAGATGTCGCCGCCCAGGGGGAGGGCGTCCCACACCGCGGCGCAGGTCCGGGGGGCGTCGTCGTCGAGCAGGTGGGCGATCGCCACCACTCCACGGGTGGGCAGGACCACCTCGATCTCGCGGGGCATGGGGACTCCTGGGGGTGGGGCGGGTGGTCGGGTGATCGATCGGTCCCGGTCCTCGCGGGGTGGGTCGTGGGGCTCTCGACAGCGACCGAACCAATCGGTAGATTGTCGACAATCCTACCAGAAGGGTCCGCACCGATGGCCACACGCTCCCCGCTGCTGCTCCAGGCCACCACCGTCGAGGCGGTGCGTGGCGAGGGGTGCTGGCTCGTCGACGCCGACGGTCACCGCCACCTCGACTTCACCGCCGGCATCGGGGTCACCAGCACCGGGCACTGCCATCCCCGGGTGGTGGAGGCCATCCGCCACCAGGCGGGGGAGCTCATCCACGGGCAGGTCACCACGGTGATGCACCCTCGCCTCGACGAGCTCAGCGATGCCCTCTGCGCGGCGCTGCCCGGCTTCGGCTCGGTGTTCGTGGCCAACTCCGGGTCCGAGGCGGTCGAAGCGGCCCTGCGCCTTGCCCGCCACGCCACCGGGCGCCCCAACCTGGTGGCCTTCCAGGGGGGCTTCCACGGTCGCACCATGGGTGCGGCATCGCTCACCACCTCCAAGCTGGCCGTGCGCGCCGGGCTGCAGCCGCTCATGGGCGGGGTGGTGCTGGCGCCGTTCCCCTACGCCCACCGCTACGGATGGTCCGAGGACGAGGCGGTGGCCTTCTGCCTGCGTGAGCTCGACCACCTCTTCGCCACCACCACGGCCCCCTCCGAGACCGCGGCGATCATCATCGAGCCCGTGCTGGGCGAGGGTGGCTACGTGCCGGCCCCGGACGCCTTCCTCCGAGGGCTGCGCGAGCGCTGCGACCGCCACGGCATCTTGCTGGTCGCCGACGAGGTGCAGACCGGCGTGGGCCGCACCGGGCGCATGTGGGGCATGGACCACTCGGGCGTGCACCCCGACGTGGTGGTGGTGGCCAAGGGCCTGGCCAGCGGCATGCCGTTGTCGGCCATCGTGGCCTCCCCCGAGCTCATGGCCGCCGGCGCACCCGGCTCCCAGGGTGGCACCTACGGCGGCAACCCGGTGGCCTGCGCGGCCGCGGTCGCCACCCTCGACGTGGTGGCCGACGAGGACCTGGTCGCCAACTCCGCCACCCAGGGCGAGCGACTCGTCGCCGGGGTGCGGGCCCTCGCTGCCGCCCACCCCGAGATCGCCGACGTGCGCGGTCGTGGCCTCATGATCGGCGTCGAGCTGGCCGACGGTCCCGGGCACAGCGCCGGCGAGCTGGTGCAGGCGGTGCGGGTGGCGGCCACCGAGGCCGGGCTGTTGACCCTGGCGTGCGGGGCCAGCGGCCAGGTGCTGCGCCTCATCCCGCCGCTGGTGGTCAGCGCCGAGGAGGTCGACGACGGGCTGGCCCGCCTGGCCGAGGCCTTCGACAAGGCCCTCGCCGGGACCTGAGCCCCGGCCCCGGCGTGGCCCCCGGGTGGGGCGCTCAGGCCTGGAGGCTCACGAAGCGCAGCGTGGTCATCTCCTCGATGGCGTAGGCGGGCCCCTCGCGGGTGTTGCCGGCATCGCGCACGCCGCCGTAGGGCTGCTGGTCGGCACGGAAGGTGGGCACCTCGTTGACGAGCACGCCACCGAAGTCGAGCTCGCGCACGGCTCGCAGGGCGGTGCGCAGGTCGTTGGTGAACACCCCGGCGTGGAGCCCGAAGTCGCTGTCGTTGGCCAGGGCGATCGCCTCGTCGAAGCTGTCGTAGGCCCGCACCGCCACCACCGGGCCGAACACCTCGCGACGCCACAGGTCGCTGTCGGTGTCGACGCCCGTCACCACGGTCGGGCGTAGCACGCCGCCCTCGCGATCGCCTCCGGCCACCACCCGGGCGCCGGCGGCCACGGCCTCGGCGATCCAGGACTGCACCCGATCGGCTTCGTCGGGGGCGATGAGCGGTCCGACGTCGGTGGCCTCGTCAAGGGGGTCGCCCACCACCAGCCCGTCGGCGGTGCGGGCCAGGGCGTCCACCAACTGGTCGTGCACGGAGCGGTGCACCAGCAGGCGCTGCACGGAGATGCAGCTCTGGCCGGCGAAGCCGAAGGCGGCCGGCCCGCAGCGGGCGGCCAGCCCGTCGAGGTCGGCGTCGGGCTCGACGAGGAGGGGGGAGTTCGATCCGAGCTCGAGCAGCACCCGCTTGCGGGGGGCGGCGGCGGCGATGCCCCAGCCGACCGGCACCGAGCCGGTGAAGGTGACCACGGCGGGGACCGGATGCTCCACGAGGGGGCCGCCGGCCTCGGCCCGGCGGTCGGTCACCACCGAGATCCAGTCGGCCGGGAGGCCGGCGTCGACGAGCAGGTCGACGAGGGCCAGGGCGGTGAGCGGGGTCTGCGGGGCGGGCTTGAGCACCACCGGGCACCCGGCGGCGATGGCCGGGGCCAGCTTGTGGGCCACCAGGTTGAGCGGGAAGTTGAACGGCGAGATGGCGGCCACCACGCCGGCGGGGACGCGCAGGGCGAAGCCCAACTTGCCGGCACCGCTGGCCGAGGCGGCCATGGGCAGCACCTCGCCTCCGAGGTGGCGGGCCTCGGCGCCGGCGAAGGCGAAGGTGTCGACGGCACGGGCCACCTCGCCCCGGGCGGTGCGGATGGGCTTGCCGGCCTCGACGGCCAACGTGCGGGCCAGGTCCTCGGCCCGCTCGGCGATCAACCGGGAGGCGGTCTCCAGCACGGCCACCCGCTGGTGCAGGGCGAGGTCGTCGGCGCGCAGGACCTCCTTGGCGTGGGTGCAGGCCCGGTCGACCTCGTCGGGCCCGCAGAGGGGGACCTCGGCGACGACGGCCCCGGTGTAGGGGTTGAGGACCTCCACCGACTCCTGGGTGGTGGTGGGGGTGCCGGCGATGGTGACGGGCGTCTGGTCCACGGTGGGGGCTCCTGGCGGTCGGTGGGGCGGGGGTGGTCGGCCGAGCGGCCCGGCTCGGGCCTCAGCCCAGGTCGGGATGGCGGAGGTGGAACGGCCGGGCCGTCTCGTAGGCGTGGGCCGCCCGCAGCACCAGCGCGTCGGCGCCACGGGGACCGATGATCTGCAGGCCGACGGGCAGGCCGGCTGAGGTGAAGCCGCAGGGCACCGAGACGGCGGGCTGCTGGGTGAGGTTGAACGGGTACGAGAACGGCGTCCACGACATCCAGCGTGGGTGCGGCCAGCCGTCGGGCACCTCCACGCCGGCCCGGAAGGCGGCGATGGGGACCGCCGGCGTGACGAGCAGGTCGTGGCGCTGGTGGAACTCGCCCATCGAGACCGCCAGCGCGCCCCGGCGGTTGAGGGCGTCGATGTAGTCGACGGCGGAGTACCGCCTGCCGTCGGCGCAGATTTCGCGCAGGCCGGGGTCGCGGAGGCGGTGCTGGTCCGGGGTGTCGGCGCTCGTGGCCTGGGCCGCCCCGCTGTTCCACAGCACCGAGAAGGTGTCGACCGGGTCGTCGAAGCCGGGGTCGGCGGCGTCGACGTGGGCGCCGAGGTCGGTGAAGGTGGCGGCCGCGTCGGTGACGAGGGCGGCCACCTCGGGGTCGACGTCCACGAACCCGAGATCCGCGCTGAAGGCCACCCGCACCCCGGCGATCCCCCCGCCGCATGCGGCGAGGTGGCCGATGCCGTCGGGCAGCAGAGCGGCGGGGTCGCGGTGGTCGGGTTCGGCCAGCACGTCGAGCAGCAGGGCGGTGTCGGCGATGGTGCGCGCCATCGGCCCGGCGTGGGCCAGCCCGCCGTAGGGGCTCACCGGCCAGTGCGGCACCCGGCCCCACGTGGGCTTGATGCCGGCCACCCCGGCGAAGGCGGCGGGGATCCGGATGGAGCCGCCGCCGTCGGTGCCGAGCGCGAGGGGCACCATGCCGGCGGCGAGGGCGGCGGAGCTGCCGCCGCTCGACCCGCCGGGCGTGAGCTCGACGGCCCAGGGGTTGCGGGTGGTGCCGGTGGCGGGGGCGTCGGTGACGCCCTTCCAGCCCAGCTCCGGGGTGGTGGTCTTGCCCAGCAGCACCGCCCCGTTGCGGCGCAGGGCGCTGACGCAGGGGGAGTCGTCGGGCCACGGTCCGGCGGGGTCGACGGTGGCCGACCCCTTGCGGGTGGGCCAGCCCTCGGTGAGGAAGACGTCCTTGATGCCGACGGGCACGCCGTCGAGGCGTCCGATCGGTTCGCCGGCTGCCCAGCGTTCGGCGGAGGCGGCGGCGTCGGCGCGGGTGCGCTCGGGGTCGAGGAAGCACCAGGCGTTCACCGCCGGGTCGTGGCGATCGATGCGATCGAGGAGGTGGTCGACCACCTCGACGGGGGAGAGGTCGCCCCGGCGATAGCCGTCGAGCAGCTCGGTGGCGCTCATCCACTCGATGTTGCTCACGCGCCACCTCCGGTCAGGGCCTGCTTGTCGACGACGTGGCGGAGGGGCTCGTCGGCGATCCAGCGCTGGACGTTGTCGGTGAACTGGGTTCCGAGGGCGGCCACCCAGCCGTCGACGTCGCCAGACATGTGGGGTGACACCAGCACCTGCTCCATGGTCCAGAAGGGGTGGTCGGGGTCGAGCGGTTCGGTCTCGAAGACGTCGAGGGCGGCGGCGCCGACCCGACCGGCGCGCAGGGCGTCGAGCAGGGCGGCCTCGTCGACGACCGGTCCCCGGCCGACGTTGACGAGTCGGGCGCCCGGCCTCATGGCCTGGAAGGCCTCGGCGTCGAGGAGGTGGTGGGTGGCGGGGGTGAGAGGAGCCGCGACCACGACGTCGTCGGCCCGGGCCAGCTCGGCGTGGAGGTCGGCGGTGGCCACCACGGCGTCGAAGTCGGGATCGTCGGGTCGGGCCGTGCGGGCGACGCCGCGGACCTGCATGCCGGCGGCGCCGAGGAGGCGGGCGATGGCCCCGCCGATGGAGCCGGCGCCGACGACCAGCACGTGCCGGCCGGCGAGGCGGTCGCTCTCGCGGTGGCGCCAGGTGCGATGGGCCTGCAGGTCGAGGCTGCGGCGCAGGTCCTTGGCGAACAGCAACAGCACGGCGAGCACCCATTCGGCGATGGGTTCGTCGAACACGCCCTGGGCGTTGGTGACGACGGTGTCGCTACGCACCACCGAGGGGGTGAGCACCGCGTCGACGCCGGCGCTGGCGGCGTGGATCCAGGCCAGCTCGCCGGCCCGCTCGCCGAGGTCGGCGACGAGGGTGGTGCGGAAGTCGTAGACGGCGAGCACGTCGGCGCGCTCCACGGCGGCGACGAGCTCGGGCGCTCGGCGGACGACCTCGACGGTGGCGATCTCGCGGAGGCGCTCGAGCCCGGGCGGGTCGCCATCGCGGGGGTCCACCACCACGGCGATGACGGGTCGGCTCCGGCTCACGCCCCCGACCCTAGCCGGTGGTAGGATTGTCGACAATCGACATCTCGGAGCGAGCATGCCCTTCACCGACCTCGAACCCGTCGCCCGCCGCCCGACGGCGACGATCATCGCCGAGAGCATCCGCGAGCGGATCATGGACGGCAGCTTCGAGCCCGGCATGCAGCTCACGGAGTCCCAGCTGGCCGAGGCGCTCGGCGTGTCGCGTGGCCCGGTGCGCGAGGCGTTCCAGCGTCTGGCCCAGGAGGGCCTGCTGCGGGCCGAACCGCACCGAGGGGTGTTCGTGGCCGAGCTCGGCCCCGACGACGCCGCCGACGTGGCCGTGGCCCGTCTGGCCATCGAGCGCGCCGCGGCGGAGCACGTCGCCGACCTGGGCCCGGGGCCGGTGCTCGACGGGCTGCGCCAGCTGGTGGAGGAGATGGCGGTGGCCGCCGCCGAGGGGCGGTGGGCCGACGTGGCCGAAGCCGACCTGCGGTTCCACGAGCTACTGGTCGCCGGGGCCGGCAGCGCCCGCCTCACCCGCATGTACGCCACCTTGCTGGCCGAGACCCGCCTGTGCCTGCGGTCGCTGCCCGTCGAGCACCCCGACCCCTCCGACGTGGTCGGCGAGCATCGGGCCCTCCTCGACGCGCTGGCCACCGGCGACCGCGTGGCCGCGGTGGCCAGCGTGAGCGCCCACCTGGCGTCGCAGGTGGGCGCCGGCCCCACCTGAAGCCGGCTGGTCTCGTCGAGCTCGGCGCGTGGCGTGCGGTCGGCGCCGGGCGTGCACCGCCGTGTGGGAAGCCGGCTGGCCTCGTACGCCTCGCGCTCGCGGTGTGCTAATCGTTGACGGCCGATGATCCAGCTCTCGCTGCCTCTTGCGTCACCGAACGGGCGGAGGGCGACACCCCCGGGAGGTCAGCTGATGGGACGACGACGCGTGGTGCGCCTGCGCTCGCTCGTGGCGGTCGTGCTGGCCGCGTCGTTGGCCATGGCGGGCTGCACCGACGACGGCGAGGACGACGCCGGCGCGTCGGCCGCGACGTCGTCCACCGCTGCGGGGTCGGGTGGGTCCGGTGACGCGAGCGAGGCCGGCGCGCTGACCCGTGCCGATGTCGACCGGGCCGTGGAGCAGCTCCCCGACATCGTCGAGGAGGCGATGGCCGAGACCGGCATCCCGGGTGTGGCCGTGGCCATCGTCCACGACGACGAGGTCGTGGCCGCCGAGGGGTTCGGGGTGCGAGACGTGGACACGGACGAGCCCGTGGGGGCCGACACCGTCTTCCAGATCGCGTCGCTGTCCAAGCCGGTGTCCTCGACGATCATGGCCGGCCTGGTCGGCCAGGGCCTGTTCGCCTGGGACGACCCCATCGCCGAGTACGACCCCGACCTCCAGCTCAGCGAGCCGTGGGTGTCCGAGCACGTCACCTTCGCCGACACCTTCTCCCACCGCACCGGTCTGCCCGGGGCAGTGGCCGGCAACGACCTCGAGGGCATCGGCTTCGACCGCGACACCATCCTCGAACGCCTGCGCTACGTGCCGCTCGAGTCCGGGTTCCGGGAGAACTACAGCTACTCCAACTTCGGCATGACGATGGGCGGACAGGCCGCCGCCGTCGCCGCCGGGGAGACCTGGGACGACGTGGCCGACGAGGTGCTGTTCGATCCGGCGGGGATGACGTCGACGAGCATGCGCCGATCGGACTTCGAGGCCGAGGCGAACCGCGCCGAACCGCACGTGTTCCGCGACGGTTCCTGGGAGGCCGGCGTCCAGCGCTACCCGGATCCCCAGGCGCCGGCCGGTGGGGTCAGCTCCAACGTCGAGGACCTGGCCCAGTGGCTGCGCCTCCAGCTGGCGGAGGGCTCGCTCGACGGCGAGCAGCTCATCGACGCCGACGCGCTCTTGGAGGCCCACACCCCGTTCATCCGCAACCGGCCCGTCGCTGACCCGAGTGCCCCGGCCAGCTTCTACGGGCTGGGCTGGGGCGTGGAGACCGAGGCCGACGGCACCGTGGCCTGGGCCCACTCGGGGGCGTTCTCGACGGGTGCCGCCACCGTGGCCAAGCTCCTGCCCGGCCAGGACCTGGGAGTGGTGGTGCTCACCAACGGCGAGCCCAAGGGCATCCCCGAGGCGATCGCCGACGCCGTGCTCGACGCCGCCCTCACCGGTGAGGCCGACACCGACGAGTGGCTCGAGCTGTGGGGCCAGCGCTTCGCCGGCATCCTCGGCGAGCCCAACGAGTTCCCCACGCCCGCCGACCCGGCGCCGGCCGCGCCCGACGACGCCTACGTGGGCACCTACGCCAACGACTACGTCGGCACCGCCGAGGTGCGCGTCGGGGCGGACGGGGGGCTCGAGGTGCTGGTCGGACCCGAGGGCGTGACCGTGTACCCCCTCGAGCACTTCGACGGCGACGAGTTCACCTACCAGGCCTTCGAGGAGCTCCCCGACTACCTCGAGTCGGCCACCTTCGACGTTGCCGATGGCCGGGCCACCTCGGTGACGTTGTCGTCGCTCGACGGAGCCGGCCTGGGCACGCTCCCGCGGGTCGGCTGATCGCCACGGGGAGCCAGCGCGGTGTGCCGCCGGCGTGGCGCCGGCAGTGTCAGGCGGCGGTGGTGAGGGCGCCGGACGCGGCCAGCAGGATCTGCGTGGAGAGCGCCACCGGGTCGCCGTCGCCGAGGAGCCAGCGGCCACCGTCGCTGGCCCGGCGTCCGGCCAGGGCACCGGCGGCGTCGAGGGCCGCCCACAGCGACACCTGGTTGGACGTGAACACCGGGATGCCGAGCTCGGCCTCGAGCTGGGCGACGACGCCGAAGGTGCGCAGCGACGTGCAGCTCACGAACACGGCATCGGCCCCCGATCGAGCGGTCTGGCGCACCAGGTCGACCACCGTGGCCAGGCTGACCTGGGCGATGCCGCGGTGCAGGCCCAGGTAGTGCGCCGAGACGACTTCGAAGCCGGAGTCCTCCACGAACTGCACGAGGCCTCGGGTGAGTGCTCCGGAGTACGGCGCGGTGACCGCCACCCGCTCGGCGCCGGCCAGGGCGAGGGCCTGCATGGCGGCGCCGGAGCTGGTGATGGGGTTGGCGCAGCCGGCGTCCTGCATGGCTTGGCGCAGCGCGGCCTCGCCTTCCACCCCGTGCACGAAGCTGCCGGAGGTGCAGGCGTAGAGGGTGGAGTGCGGGGCGACGCTCAGCAGCGACCGGGCCGAGCGGGCCACCACGCTCGGCTTGCCGCAGGAACGGGCGAGGTACATGCCCTGGTCGCGCTGGAGGTGGGGGGTGCGAGTGAAGTGCAGCTCGACGCCCTCGGGGAGGTAGCGCCAGTACTCCCAGTCGAGGGAGAAGTCGAAGGGCACCACCACACCGACTCGCCGCTGATCCGCCGGGGTGTCGAACTGGATCGGCTGGCGGTAGCGGACCGCGCTGCGAGGAGCGCCGGTCGGGCCGTCGGGGCGGCTGCGGGGGAGAAGTGTCGTGTCCGTGGCTGCAGTATCCGCAGCCATTGTTTCCGCAGGATGACCGGCCAGAGACGAGTCCGCGACGTGGATCTGATCGGAGTCCAGGAACCCCGCAGGGAACCCGTCACGGGTGGTCGCCATCGAAGCCCTCCGGATTGGTGAGGAGCGATCGTCGCTGCGTGGTCGCCGCCAGCATCGACGGCGTGTGGTTCGTCCTCATGGCGGGCCGTGAGGGCTGATCGACCCCGGGGGGTCACCTGTGGGCAAGCGCCGGAGCGGTGGGCCTCTGCGCTGGTCGCGATCCTACTGCTCGCGAGCCCCCGGGGAAGGGCAACCGCCGCACGTCAGAGCCGCTCGCACGCTTGCCCCTTGCCCGTAGTCCCGAGCACCGGCCGGCACCTACAGGGCCACCGGCCGCCGTCCGATGTCGTAGGGCATGGATGCTGCCACCTCTTGGTTCACCGCCCGTTCCACCCGCATCGTCATCGACGTGCTGTTCCTCGTGCTCACGTTGTCGTACGTGATCGCCGACATCGACCACCAGCACACGCTCGGCGCCGTGCTGTGGGGGGTCGTGGCGGTGTTCTGGCTGGCCATGATCCCGTTCGACTGGCGTCGGAGCACGCACTGATCTCCCGGTGGCGTCCGGCGGAGGGGCGGTCTCGTGAGGCCCACGACCGGGGGTGTCCCACGCGCGCTGCGTGATGCGCTAGACACGTAGCGCGGTGGTGTCGGCCTGGACACTCCACCCCACGGTCGGCACCGCCGCGCCCCACTTTCCTAGAGTGCTGACCTCATGGGATCGATGCCGCCCGTTCAGCTGCGGCCCCGCCGCAGCGCACCCCGTACGACCAGGAGCACCAGGGCGAACGTGGCGAGTCCGGCGAGGGCGAGCCGATCGGGGTCACGAGTGGGCTGCCATTCCACCTGGCCGTCGCGGATCACCAGCACGCCCACCGGGCGAGCGGTGATGGCGTAGCCCCCGCCGGAACCGGCTGCGTCGGTGTCGGCATCCGTGCCGCCACCACCACCCCCGGCGCCGCGCAGTTGGGCGACCGGGATGACCGTCACGCCGTCGCGCTCGATGGCGTCGCCGAACACCCGGCGCACGTCGGTGGACCGCTGGGCTCCCTGCAGGACCGAGCCGATGTCGATGTCGCCGGGTGGGCGCACGGGTCACCTCCGAGGTGTCGAGGACCGAACCGTCGCGAGCCTCGCACCGGTCCGTGGCGATGACCAGAGGCCGGCGGTGGTGCTTCGAGCGCCCCCGACAGGAATCGAACCTGTGGCCTACCGCTTAGGAGGCGGTCGCTCTATCCGACTGAGCTACGAGGGCGGGGGATGGCGAAAAGGTGGCGCGAAACCCACTGCTCGCCGATCGGGGGTCAGCGTAGTGGGGCTGCCAGTGAGGTTCGGTCGGCCTCGGCCGCCGTTGGGAGCGCGAATCGGGGCTGTGGGGCGGATCGAGGCGCGCTGCGTCGCCTCTCTCGGTGCGATGCGCTCGACGAGCTAGCGGTTCAGGCCGCTCGGGCGTCGGGGGCTCGTCGCCGCGTGTAGCGGTGGACGGCGATGGCGTTGATGACGAGGGCGTAGCCGAGCAGGTTGAGGTGCTGGCGGGCCGCACCGAGGCTGTGGGCTCGTCGCAGATAGAGGGTGTCGTCGAGGTCGCGGTTGATGGACTCGGCGTCGTTGCGACGCGGGTAGAGCCGCGCGAAGTCCGGATCCCCAGGGGGAATGGGTCGCAGGTTCTCGGTGCGGTTCAGCTTGCGGGCCCGATCCTGGTCGTTGCCGTGAAGGCGCACGGTGAGGGTGCCGCCGCCGTGACGGTCGGGGAGCCGGTAGTCGTTGTACCAGCGGTAGCGGCCGTTCTTGTCGGCGTTGCGGTGGGTGCGCATCCGGCGCAGTTCGGTGAAGGTGATGTCGCCGGTGTCGGTGAGGTCTCCGATGCCGAGGTCGCCGCCGCGGGCGTAGAGGCGCAGGTGATGGCGGGTGCCGTCGGGGGCAGTGATGGTCTTGTCCTCGAGGTGCACGCTCTTCTTCTCGCGCTGGCCGTCCTTGCGGCGCGGCCGCTTGGCGCCGGCTTTGGCGGCGGTGACCCGATTGACGGGCAGAAGACCGAGGTCGCGCATGAGGCGCTGGTGGTGGGTGCCGCGCAGGGCGGTGTCGTAGATGACCCCTTGGGCTCCGGGGGCGAGCGGAGCCAGGCGGGTGAAGCAGTCCATGGCGGTGGCGGCTTCACCGCCGGCGGTGGGCACCCATTCGGCATCCACGATGATGCGACCGCGGTGATGCGGGCTGCGCACGGCGACGAGCACGAACTTGACCCCGAACGCGGTCTCTCCGTCGCCTTGGAAGTGCAGGTGCCCGTCGGATTCGTGGCGCGGGATGCGCAACTCACCGGTGGCCTTGTCGAGCTTGGGTTCGTCGCCCTGGGCCTTGAACAGCGGGGTGATCACCTTGCCGTCGGCATAGAGCATCCGCGACGGCTCGGGGTGGGTGTAGGAGCCGCCACCGTGCGGGTCGAGCAGCCCCAGCGAGCGGGCCTGGTCGATGGCCAGTTGGCGGTGACGATCCGCGAGCGACGCGAAGATGGCGGGGTCGGTGAGGTACCGGTCGCGCAGGTACCGGTGGTGGTGCTTGCGCATCGGCCGGTCCGGAAGCCTCTCCTCGGGGCGGTGTCGGGCGGCGGTGTCGCGGATCAGACCCCACACCAGAGGGTGGGCCAGTTCGGCTTCGACCTGGCGGGCGGAGCCGAACACCGACAACAACGCGTCGAAGGCGAGGACCATGAACTTCGGGTAGTGACGCGGGCGCCCACCGCAGGAGCGGTCCGGTTCGGGCACCAACTCCGCCAACTCGTAGAGCGCGGGGTTGGCGAACAGCGCCTCCACCTTCTCGAGCGCGCCGACGGGCCGACCAGATGCCATGGGCTAGGACTGCTGCCAATCGAACCCGATCAGCTGAGCCGCCCGGTCGAGGCTGCGCATCCCCAGCCGCCGGGCCACCTCCTCGATCCGCCCGGTCTCATCGAGGACCTGACGGCCTGCCCAGGCCACGACCGACAGCGGCCGCACGTCGGGCTCGGCTCCGAGCCCCGCCCGGGCGAGCACGTCGCCGATGACCACACACGCCGACGCCTGACGACTCTGATCCGATCCGCAGCCCCGATAGATGATCAGCTGCTCGGAGCCCGCCGTGAGGGTCCGCAGGTGTCGTTCGAGCTGGGTCGCTCCCCACGAAGAGAGGGATCCCCAGCGGGGCACGGTTCGGCCGCCACCGTGGATCCACACCCGCCCCGTCTCGAGATCCACATCGCCGACCGTCAGCCTCGGGATCTCGGCGGTGCGCGCCGTCGCTTCCGCCAACGCCCAGGCCGCAGCCAGGCGGGTGCTCGTCAACGTGTGCAACGCGCCGCTGCGGGCGAGTGCCACCTCCTCGTCGTGCAACGGCCGGGTCCGCACCCCTGACTTGGGAGGCAAGACCAGATCCACGGTTGGATCCCCATCAGCGAACCCAACTCGGCGTGCCGTGCGAAACACCAACCGCAGCGCCGACCGGCGCAGATGCATCGTTGACACCCCGACCGGGCCCGACGCCGCGTCCGCCACCACGAACAGCCGTGCGTCTTCGGCCACGACCTCCCGCAGTGACGCTCGACCCACACCCGCCTCGAGGAACCGGCCGAACCGACCGACCAGTTCGGTCACCCTCGGAAGGCTCTGGCTCGACAACACCTCCAATTCGGTGAGTTCGGTGAGCACCACGGCGAGCTCATCGACCAGCCCCCCAGGTGAGCGCGCAGACCTACCATCGGCCATGTCGGTACCTCCAAACAGGTGCCGGCCAGGCCCCGGGCAGTTGCCGCTGCGCCGGGGCCACTTCGAGTGTGGTGCTTGACGGTCGTCAAGCATACCGGTGCAGTGTCACACGTCAACAGCAGAATCGAGGGGTGGACCTCGATCTAGTTGGTGTGGCGGAGATCGCCGAGATGCTCGGCATCTCCCGACAACGCGTGCACCAGATCGTCCACGAGGACCCAGGCTTTCCTAACCCGGTTGCTGAGCTCAGCGCAGGGAAGATTTGGATGCGCCCCGAAGTGGAGGCGTGGGCGACTCGGTCGGGGCGGCTTTGCTGATCGATAACTCATCAAGGGAGGAGGAGGGTCGTCGCCAGGGCTTCCGCTGGCGGCGAGCCGCGTCGGCGGCTCTGCGTTCGTCACGCCACTGGTTGCGGCGCTCGGCGGCCTCGAGGGCGGTGGTGAAGTCGTGGTGGTGGCTATCGGAGGCGGTGAGCGGTCCCATCGGGGCGTTCGGTCCGTAGAGGTGGACGACGGTCCAGCCGCGGTTGGATCGACGCACGGTCGCAAAGTCCACTTCATCGGCCCATCGTCGTTCGAACGACTCGACCTCTGTCGGTGGGGGCTCGTCGAACAACTCCAGTGACGCGCCCTCCACTCGACGACGAGCAGCTGCCGTCCGACCACCTGGGCGGGTTCGTGGCGCGGGTGCGAGCGGCGTGGGGGAGGGAGTCGCAGGCGGCGCTGTGCGCGCCTCCCAGTCCCGTCGTGCCGCGGCGGAGGCCCAGGTCCTCTCGGGCGGCGCGATCTCTCCGGTGGATGTCATCGCCCCTCGCCCTCAAGGTCCGTGGCGACCTGCCCGAGGACGGCCGCCATGCCCAGGCAGTCGCTTCGGTTGTGGGCGCAGAGCTTGGTCCACTTGCCTTTGGCGGTGGCAGTCAGACCGGACCAGTCGCCCCGACGGGCCAGCTGATCTCGGAGGGTGCGGATGCGGGCGGCGGTGTGGCCGGGCCCTGCGCCGCCGGGCACGTCGTAGCCGACTGCGGCGAGGTAGCGCCCGAGGTGGTTGCGGGTATGGCGGTGTCCCCTGGGGAGGCGGACCCGAGGGAGCTCCACGCCATGTCGTCGAGCCCAACGCCGGGCGAAGGGGATGGCGTTCTCGAGGTGCTCGGTCCACCAGGCAATCTCGTCAGGGTCCTCGAGCGCAGCAGTTATGGCATCGAGCTCCCGAGTGGACCAGGCGAACAGCCGCCGGTCCTCGGTCTCGGCCCGACGGCGAACGGCGGCCAACACCTTGGGGAGGTCGGCGGCACTGACGTGTTGGCCCAGCACGCCGCACCCGGCGAGGGTGCGCAGTGCCGGTTCGAGCACGACGGCGTGCCACTCACCCTCGCAAGCAATGCCGAGCAGTGAGGGCTCCTCGGTGGCGGTGCCTTCGAAGTCGAGGTGGATCGCCCGAAACACCTCCACCGGTGTGGGCTCCGGTCGGCCGGAAGGCGCAGGGGCGGAGTTCGACGTGGTGAAGTTGGTGGTTGCGGTGCTCACGATGACTCTCCTCGGGGGCCGACGACCGGGTGTCGACGGGCTGCCTTTCCAGGAGTGCGCCACCGTCCGCCTTGTTGTCAACGCCCTCGGCGCCGTTCCCCTACGGGGAAGAATTTCTCGGTGATCGGCGGCGTGCTTCGGATCGATGTTCATGCGCCGATCCATCCGGTGCACCATCAGTAGTGGTGTCGGACGTGCTCGAGTAACTGCGTCCGGTCGCGACGCGGTGTGGCTGGCAACGAACAATCGGGGTGCAAGGCGAGCAGCGGTACGGTGGCCGCTCGGGTCTCACGGCGCTGGGAGTTGAAGGTCATGGACTCGCAGAACAGGTGGACCCGTTCACGGGTCTCAGTTCATGTCTGATTCGTCCGTGTGGTCCTCTATCGCAGGCATGTCCTCGAAGTCCTCGATGTCGATCACGTCAGCGAGGTCCGGGGTGGGCCCGCCGGAGTCGAGCCCGTACTTCTCGATGAGGAAGCGCTCGCGGTAGGCGAAAGATGCGGCGGTGCCAACCTTCCGCATGAGCGCGTAGTTGAAGCCAGCGCCGATTGCTATCCCGGCGACCGGCAGTGCCTGCGCAAGCTTCCTCTTGGTCAACGTCACGCTGAGCTTCGCGAACAAGCCTTGGATCAGCTTGACGATCACTTCTTCACCAAGCTCCCTCCACGCCGCTCGTCGGGCAACCATCATCGCTATCTGTCGAACGTGGAGCATCGCGGTCTGCTTGGCTGCTCCCTCCCCTACGACGCCGACCCCGATGACAGCGAGGATCACGGCCTTCTCTTCTTCCTCGCGAGCGTCGTAGCCGTAGTAGCCGGCGTAGTGGGTAACCACTCGTGCTGCCAGGGCGATCGTCGCGACGACGTCAGCGGCGAGTGCTCCGCCGACGGCCAGCCCGCCGGGTGCCGCGGCGACCCCTCCGGTGCCCATGATGGCGGCGGTCCCTCCGCCAGCGACGAACCCCGAACCCGCACCGGTGACCGCCGACGCGGCCGCATACCGGATGTTCAAGCTCGGACAGATCGTGTCGACGGACTGGAGGTCCAGGCTTCGCAGGTCGGCGATTTCCTCGACCGGGCAGCCGGCGCTATTCGCTGCATGGATGATCCGATCGCGCCTCAGCGACGCAGCCACCGCATCGGTCAAGGCTTCGTTCCCCCCGGTCAGTGCCATTTGCACCACCTCATCGATGTGAGCGCTTCCGGGGATCTCCTTCCAGGCTTCCGCGACACCCTGACCGATCTGTCCGGCCTTCCGACGAGCCTTCTCCGGTACGAGGCTTCGACGACTCGGAGCGTCCTGCCACCGCTGGATCCCCTGCCAAGCCTGCCGGTCGTAGGGGCTGAGTTCACTCAGATCCCAGGTTTCCTCTGAATCGTCCACCACTCGATCCCCTCTTCATTGTTCATCCAGAACATAAGGGCTGGATGTGACACTGACCCGCATGTTCCGAAGGCCGCTGCTCAGTTCGGGCCCCGGGGCCCCGGGGCCTGACCGGTCGCAAGGGCCCGAGGGCTACCTGTCGCTCCCAGCGTCGAGGGAGACCCTCGCCACCCGAGAACTCCAGCTGGGTCGCGCAGGCGGCAAAGGTAGGCGCCGTCGCCGAAGAGCGACAGGCTCATGTCATTCCGTCAGCTCGGGCCCGGCCGCAGCCGACCGTCGTCCTCGGCCAGGCGGCCCTCGGCGAGTCCCCAGTCGATGATCGATCCGACCCGTTCGGCGATCTTTGCGGTCACCCGCTTGGCGCCGAACAGCCCGGCGAGCTCTCGGACCAACTCCTCGCGTTCCGCCGAGAAGGCGTGGGCGAGGACGGCCGAGGCGGCGTTGAGGATCTCGGCAGGGGCGATCTCGTCGATGGGACGGATCAGTGAGTCCGAGGTGCGGAACGCCTTCCACCCCCGGCCCCTGTCGGCCGAGGGCCAGGCCCACTCACCGAAGGAGGACGTCTCGATGAGCTCCGGAGGGATGGCGCTGCGGAGCGCCGCCAGCCGTGAGGCCCTGACCCGCGCCAGCCCGAATCGATTGGCGACAGACTTCAGCAGACGCTCGACCTCGATGGGGCCCTCGAACGAGATCGCATCCATGGCCGCAGCACGGACTGCCGGCGTCTGGAGGTCGAGGTCCTCGGGGCTTCCGAGGATCGGCTCGAGGGGCCAGGGTTCGAAGAGCTCCTCGTCGTCGTAGGCCCCCGGGTCGTCGGGCGCCCCGGGCACTGGCGCCGCCGCTGACTGCACGCTCTCCGTCCGATCAGGCGGGGGTGCTGTCACGACCACCGGCTCGGATGGCACCCCCGGTTCCTCTGCGGAGAAGCCCGTTGTCGTGGCGTTCGTCGTTTCAGGCGCCAGTGCGGCATGGTCAGGCTCCGGTGTGTGCATCGCGGTCCGGGTGGCTTCGACCAGATCCGCGATGACCTGGTCGGGCTCCGAGCGCCACGAAGGCAGCCACACACGAGCGATCCTCGGCCAGCCGAGCATGCCGCCCAACACGGAGACGGGGAGAGCATCGCGGTCGATGACCGTGGGACGGTCTGCCCAGTCCGGGCCGTCGAGAAGCACCCCGACGAGCCACTTGTCGCCGACCTCGGGCAAGGAGAGCGCAAGGTCGACTTTGAAGCTCGACAGACCCAGATCGGCGGTGACGCGCAGCCCTCGCTCGCGCAGGGCCTCGGTGATCTCTCGGCGGTGTCGGTCCGTCGGCTCGGTGTCGACGTCCGTCGCGGCATGGCCTTGGCCGGAGAAATCACGCGCCAGTTGCAGGTACTCCCGCAGGTGTCGCAAACCGACCGATGTGGTGCGGTTCTCGTCGATGTCCTCCGGGTCGAATGAGGAGAACACGACCACCTGTCGCCGTGCTCGTGTGACGGCCACGTTCAGGCGACGCTCCCCACCGACCCGGTTGAGCGGCCCGAAGTTGAGTGGCATGGCGGTGCCGTCGGCCCGGCGGGAGAACGCCGTGGAGAAGAGGATGACGTCACGCTCGCGCCCTTGGACGTTCTCCAAGTTGAGGACGAAGAGCCGCTCTTCGTCCTCGCCCGTCTCGCGTAGCTGGTTCACCCTGGGGTCGCCCAAGGCATCGAGCTGCGTCTCGATCTCCAGCTGTTGTTCCCGGTTGAGGGTGACCACGCCGATGGACCACGTGGACTCGACCGGATCGTGGGCGCGTCGGCGGATCTCTTCGACGATGGCCTTCGCCTCGACCGGGTTGTTGCGCTTCCCGCCATGGTCGAACTGGCCGGCCACTCGCCGGTAGTCGAGACCCCGGCCGCCTCGATTCGGCGCCGGCGTAGGGAACGATGCGAGCTTGCTTTCGTAATAGCGGTCGTTGCTGAACTTGATGAGCGCTTCGTCCTGGCTCCGGTAGTGCCATGACAGCCACTCCTGGTCGAGTCCGGAGTCGATCGCTTCCTCGAGGATGCTGTCGGCTTCCTCCGGGACCAAGGGGTCGATGTCCGTGGTGCCGTAGAGGTCGTCGGGTTCGGCTGAGCCGGCCGCTCCGAACGTGGTCGGCGGCATCTGACGGGAGTCACCCACCACGACCACGGATCGGGCGCGTCCCATGGCGCCGACGGCTTCAGCAACCCGAATCTGTGAGGCCTCGTCGAAGACGGCGATGTCGAAGGTGATCTTCCCAGGCGTCAGGAACTTGGCGACCGAGTCGGGGCTCATCAAGAAGCAAGGGGAGAGCTGCTGGATCAGCTCCGGGTAGTGGGAGAGCAGCTGTCGCACCGAACGGCCGCCCCGGCTGGACTTGCGCTGCAGCTCGTTGCGCAGACTGGCGACTTCGCCGACTCCCGCTTGCGCGTTGAACCGGCGGCCATCAGCCAACAGCGAGGGGATCACCGTACGAAGTCGTTCCTGACGCTCCTCCAGCAACGCGGTGAAGCGGCCGATGCTCCGGTCGTGCTCGTAGCGATCGAAGACGTCGAGGTTCGAGCGCTCGGCGCAGTCGAGGAGCGTGGTCGCCATGAAGCCACGCTCGAAGACGTCCGCGGCATCGATCCCGTTCACGGATCCGGTCAGCAGCACCTCGACGAACTCGTTGAGGCCGGCGTCGGTCAACGGCTCGAGTTCCTTGCTCAGGACGAGCCAACGCTGCAGCCGGATGAACCGGTTCTCCTCGGCGTCGGCGGCCCAGTCGTCGACACTGCGGCGGGCCGCGTCGAGGAGCCCCTCACCATTTCGCCAACGGTCGATGCTGTGCTCTGTGGCGCCGAGCCTCTGTTGTACGTCGCGCAGCGCGGAGTCGAAGGCGCCTAGATGGGTGAGGATGCCCGGCGGGAGCATGGGTGGTGCGTCCACGAATCGTCGGGCTGCGACGGCGCAGTCGCCGGTTCCGGAGAGCAGTCTGGCCGCGCCGTCCAACACGTCGATGTAGGTGGCTGCGGTGTCGAGTGCGCCGGGCGCCTCGACCCGCCAGTCCGCGGGAAGCTCGAGGCCGTCGACCGAGCGAATCGCGTCGGTCCAGCTCCTCAAGGCGGTAGCGGCCGCCGCGAACCGGGCTACGAGCTCCGCTGCGGCAGGAGGCTCCATTCCGGTGAAGGGCGGGCGGGTCGCGAGGTCACCCAGGGCGCCTCGGATCCGACCCTTGCGACCCAGCGCGAAGGAGGACTTCGCCGCTTCGAGTGCCGCGAGTGTCGGCCCGAAGTCGACGTCCAGGAGATCGACACCTACCTGTCCGACGACTTCACCGTGCGACGCGACGGCGGCGCGAGCCTGCTCGACGAGGGCGTTGGCCCGATCTCGCCATCCTGCTGCGCTGACGCGTTCCCACATCGTCGTGGGGGGCAGCGCACCGACCGTGTGGAGCCACAGCAGTTGCTGCGTGGCCAAGAGCTCGTCGAGGGTGGTGGCCTCTCCGGCGATCGGCAGGCTCAACGGAACGGTGGGTAGTGCGTCGAGAGCCGCTCGAACATTGTTGATCGCCGTGGTCAGAGCCGGTCGGTCGATCTGTTCGAAGGAGGTGGCGTCGGCGAGATGCCAAGGGTGGGCCGGTCGGGGCTGGGCGGGGCCCGACACGGCTGGCAGACTGGCGAGGACCTCGCGAATGGCGGTGACGGTCGCAGCGTCCACCTCGAGGAAGCGACGAGGGACGGGTGCCTGCTGTCCCGGTCCCAGCTCGCCAAGCCGTACGTGCGCGGCCCAGTAGGAGACGCCGTTGGTGTTGGGGCTGTGCAGGCGGTCGCGGTAGGTGCGCAGCATCGACGCTCCAGCCGCGAAATCCCGCTCGGTTCGTTCCCATGCAGCCGCATCGTGACCGGGATGGTGGTCGAGGGCATGCAGGAGCTGGCGGCGGATGCTCGCCGGGTCGGAGCCCTTGTCGTGGAGGTCGAGACAGTAGGGATCGAGTCCCACGCTGTGGAGTCGTTCCTTGACGACGCTCAGAGCAGCCTGCTTCTCGGCCACGAACAGCACCGTGCGCCCCTTGGCCAGGGCGTTGGCCAGGAGGTTGGTGATGGTCTGCGACTTGCCGGTGCCCGGGGGCCCCTCCAGTACGAAGGATTCGCCGTTGACGGCACGCGTGATCGCTCGCAGTTGGGCGCCGTCGGCGGGGACCGGTGTGAACACCTCGGTCTCATCGAGCACGACGGCGTCCTTGGCGGGGTTGGCCGGGTCGACGTAGGGCGTCTTCGGGTTTTCGACGAAGTGCTTGACCACTGGCGAGGCCATGAGCTCGGCCCAGTGGTCGTCGAGATCCTTCCAGAGGCGGAACTTGCTGAACTGCAGTACGGCCAGCGCCGAGGAGTCATTGACGAGGAACGGCAAGCCGCGGTCGGTGATGGCCTTTCGCAGGCTGGACATGCCGCGCTCGATGTCGAGCCCCGAGTCGTCGGCCATGTCCTCGGAGAAGAACGGGACGGTGAGGTTGTGGCGGGCGCGTAGTGCTTCGATCAGGCAGTAGTTGGGCGTCGAGATGCCCCCTTCGTCCAGCCGAACGACGGGTATGTCCGAGCCTCGTGCCCGATCGAGCCGAACGGGAACCAAGAAGATCGGAGACTGCACCGGCCCGGCGGACGAGCGGGGATCTTCCCAGGTGAGAGAACCGAGGGTCAGGTAGAGGTTGTTGGCGCCGGTCTCCTGCTCTTGGAGACGCGCCTTGCTGATCAGGCTCCGTAGACGGGTGGCGAACTCCTTGGTTCGGGTCGTCGAGAGCACCGCCCCGAGGGCGTCCCAGGCTTCTTGGAGGAGCTCGTCAGCCTCGGCCGTTGCCTCTCGAACGCCGCGGGCCCGTGCGAGCTCGCCGACCTGGTCAGCAGGATGGACCATGAAGCCCTCTCCGCTGTGGAGGTGGTCCTCGATCTGCGGGAGCTTGCCGCGGGGTGGCAGGAGCTCGAGTCCGCCGCGTGACGGCCGGAAGTTGAGCAGGGGGTTGCGCATGGAGAGGTCGAGCAGCGCGCTCTTCCAGCTCTCGATGCGTGCCGGCACGGTCTGCGGAAGGATCCTGTTGGTCGCGGCATCGCGTCGCTCGATGACCGGCGCGGTACCCGGGCCCGGGTCGATGACGACGGTGATCACGTCGCCGGTTCGGACCCGGGCGGGGAGGGGCCGGATCCCGGCCCGATGAGCGGCGTGGACGTCTACCATCGCCCGGAGGCGGAGCTCGGTGAAGTGGCCCAAAGGGGCCTTCGTTGCCTCAGCGAACGGCTGCTTGTTCGGGATGCAGGTGGTCTCCACTGCGGTGATCCCGCCACCCTCGATGATGTTGAGCATCGTGGTCGGATCTGTGAGCGACGCCTGGGGAAGGCTGCTCTCCGTGTCGAAGAAGCCTGCGAACGCATGGCCGTCCACCAACCAGATCAGCGGATGGAGACCGGCTTGTTCGAGGCACGCGGCATACGCGCAGGCCAGGTCGATGCATGTGCCGTTGCGCTCTTCCAGCACCCGATCCAGGGCCCGGACCTTTTGTCCGTTCTCCTCGAATGATGCGGGTGGGTTGATGTAGGTGTCGATGAAGTCTTGGATGGCGAGGTAGATGGCCTCGCCGATGGCTACCGCCCGCTCCGGGCCGCCCTGGTAACCCTGGAGCGAGCCGTCCCCGGTGTTGCGCTGCAGCAATGCCGATGCCGCCTTCAGCACGTCGTTCGTCGTGGGGTGGTTCGGCTGCACGAACGCGGCGATCGCGCTGGGGAACTCCGGATCGAAGGCCCACTCGTCGCGAGCGAGGATCTCGAGGTGCCGCTCGATCATCTGGCTTGGCCCGTGCTCCGGTTGGATCTCGAGCCGGAGGGTGGCGGGACACGCTTCTTCGATGAGCGTCATCTGGGCGTCGTTCATCCGGATGTCGAGCCCTTCGAGGATCCCGACGTCGCCACGCCCCGGGCACTGCATCGTGACCTGGAAGGGCAGGACCGGCGGCTCGGCGGACCGGGACCACGAGCTGGTGATCTTGATCGCCACGGTGCCGGAGGCGTCGGCGTGGTCGTTGCGCACCCCCAGCTTTCGAATGACCGGCACACGGTTGTGCGCGAGTGCGTAGAAGATCTTGTCGGGGCCCTCGACGTCCACCGAGAAGGCCGGTGTGTTCGTGGCCTCTCCCGAGACGGAAAGCTCTGGTTCTCCGGGGTGGGCATCGAGGTTCACCCCGGAGCGGCCTGGCGCCACAGCCGGTTCAGTCCCAGAACTCTCGGCCGGCTGCCCATCGAACTGTCCGCTGTGATCCACGCCCCGCCCCTCAGTCGGCTGCCCGATCTGGACTCGCCGGTGCCTCGCCTCTTGACGGCGTCTTTCCGGACCGTCGACGGGCGTGCCTAACGTACCAAGAGGGGTTCAGCGGGCTCGGCGCCGGGGGACCTCGAGCCGCTCGGCCATATCACGAACGGGTCTCGGTGACGTCCTGGTGTCAGACAGGCGCGAGAGTCTCAGGCTCGTTTGCGGTTCTTGGCCTACGGTGCACGGAGTTGCGAAGGAGACCTTGGCGAAGTGACGGGAATGGCGGCAAGCGAGTCTGACGTCCTCGGGGTCGATGGCTTCGTCGATGAGCCGCCGGTCATTCGGAGGACCGGCGCGTCAGATCGACAGATCTGGACCGCTGTCAACGCTCAGGTGGTGGTCTGAGCCATGCCCACCCGGACCGCTGACGACCTCTTGCCGCACATCGCCAGTGGCGCTCAGGTGCTGGTACGTGATGAGGAGTGGCTGGTCCGCGCCGTGCAACACACCCCGTCGGATGGGCTCATGGTCCGGTGCATCGGGACGTCGTCGTTCGTGCGCGACGCCGAGGCGACGTTCTTCACCAAGCTCGACAGCGTTGAGCCGCTGCGCCCTGAAGAGACGCGTCTGGTCGACGACGATTCCCCCAACTTCCGGCGCAGTCGTCTCTATCTCGAGGCCATCCTGCGCAAGACCCCGGTGCCGTCGAGCGACACCGAACTGGCCGTCGCCAGCCGCCAGCTCCTTGACCGCCTCGAGTACCAACGGCGAGCGGTCCACAAGGCGCTCGACAACCTGCAACCCAGGGTGCTCATCGCCGACGCCGTTGGTCTGGGCAAGACGCTCGAGGTCGGGCTGCTGTTGTCCGAGCTCATCCGGCGGGGGAGGGGCGAGCGCATCCTGGTGGTCACGCCGCGCCACATTCTCGAGCAGTTCCAGCACGAGCTGTGGACCCGCTTCGCCATCCCGCTCGTGCGCCTCGACTCCGAGGGCATCCAGCGGGTGCGACGCAAGATCCCCGCCAACCGGAACCCATTCGCTCACTACCGCCGGGCGATCATCTCGATCGACACTCTCAAGAACGCCGGCCGCTACCGCCACCACCTCGAGGGCATCCACTGGGACGCCGTCGTGATCGACGAGTGCCACAACCTCGTGAACCGGGGCACCCTCAACAACCAGCTCGCCCGGGTGCTCGCTCCTCGCACCGAGGCGCTCATCCTCACGTCGGCCACACCCCACAACGGCGACCCCGAGAGCTTCGCCGAGCTCATCCGTCTTCTCGACCCCACCGCGATCGTGGATCCCAAGAACATCCAGCCCGGTGACATCGAGCACCTCTACATCCGCCGCCACAAGGCTCACGAGGAGGTTTCGGCCGAGGTCGGCCACCAGTGGGCCGACCGCCTCCCGCCCCGCCCCATCCCGGTTACGCCCGACCGGGCCGAGTCAGCCATGTTCGCCGAGCTGTCCGACACCTGGATCCATCCCGACGGCCCGGCGCCGGTCACGGGCAAGGGCTCGAGCCTCTTTCCCTGGACGCTCTTCAAGGCCGCCCTGTCGTCGCACAAGGCACTGGCCGAGACCATCCGCAACCGGCGCCGCAACCTGCACAACAGCAACGGGGAGCTGAAGGACCCGGCGAGGAAGGCCGAGGACGACGCCCTGACCCGCCTGGGCGAGCTGGCCGAAGCGGTCGACGACACCGGGGCGGCAAAGCTTCAGTCGCTCGTCGAGCAACTGAAGGCGATCGACATCGGTCCCCGCTCAGACATCCGCGTGGTCATCTTCTCCGAACGCATCGCCACCCTCGACTGGCTCCACGCCATGCTCCCGGAGCTGCTCGGCCTCGACGCGGACAAGCACGTCCGAGTCCTGCACGGCGGGCTCGCCGACGTGAAGCAGATGGACGTCATCGAGGAGTTCGGACTCGGCGACTCCAAGGTCCGCATGCTGCTCACCGGCGATATGGCTTCGGAGGGCGTGAACCTCCACCGCCAGTGCCACCACCTCATCCACTTCGACCTGCCGTGGTCGCTCATCACCATCGAGCAGCGCAACGGCCGCATCGACCGCTATGGCCAGGAGCATCCGCCCGACATTCGAGCCCTCGTGGTCACCCCCGACCACCCCCGCCTCGTCGGCGACGTCCGGGTCCTCTCTCGCCTTCTCCATCGCGAGGACGAGGCCCACCGGGCCTTCGGCGAGTCCGGGTCGCTGCTCGGCCTTCACGCCCCCGATGCCGAGGAAGAGGCGATCATGCAGGCGCTCAAGGATGGCGTCGACGCAGACGACGTGATCCCCATCAAGCCAGAGAAGCCGTTCGACCTGCTCACCCTTATGAGTGGCGGCACCGGCCTTGATCCAGTGGCGGAACGCAACCCACCGTCGCTCTTCGCCTCCGACCACGAGTTCGTCACCGAGGCCATGGCATCGGCCTTCGCCGACCCCGGCACCCTCGAGCTGCGGGGCGATAGCACCGACCCCTCGTTCCTCTCCCTCACCCCACCGAAGGACCTCGTCCGCCGCCTCTCGGCGTTGCCTCAGACCTACCTCTCCGAGCAGAAGGTCGTCGACCGCCTGAAGGTCACCGCCGACCACCACACCGCCAACACCCAGCTCGACCGCGCCCGGCAGTCCGAGGACTCGCAGTGGCCCGAGGTCGGGTTCCTCTCGCCGCTGCACCCGCTAGTCGACTGGCTCGTCGACAAGGTGCTGGTCGGCATCGGTCGCAATCAGGCGCCGATCATCGCCGCCGACGTCGGCACCCCGACGTTCTGCGTCCAGGGCGTGTGGTCGAACGGCCGGGGGCGACCCCAGCTCGTGGACTGGCTGGCGATCGGCCTCGGCACCGGTGGCGACCATCGAATCGACGACCTGTTTGACGTGCTCGATGCGGCCGGCGTCGGCCCCCGTATGGCCAACCCTGGCCTGGCCTCCGACCCGCTGCTCCTTCAGCATGCCCTCCCCGGTGTGGTCGAGGCCGCCCGCGCCGAGCTGGATCGCCGCCGGTCTGAGCACGACGATCGGGTGGACGAGCTGCTCACCGGCCCTCGCGATCGACTCGAGGCCTGGGTGGGTCGCTCCCACCAGCTCGCCCTCGAGCTCGAGATCGAGCGCCGCCGAACCGAGAAGCAGCGCCAGATCGACGACGTCGAGGCCTCGACCGCCCGGCTCATCGAGTCACTGCGCACCACCGGCTCACCGTTGGTGCGGGTCCTCGCAGTGTTGGTGCCGAAGGACGTACGGGTATGAGTTTCGACAGCATCGTCAACCGGGCCGAATTCTTCTCCGACCACTACCTCGATGCGCGCTTGGCCAGCGACCTCGAGGACCTAAGGAAGGGGTGGGACGTAGCAGAGGGGCGCGGCCGCCCCACCGCTCGGACCGGCTTGCGGTCGTTACACCGGGCGTTCTTCGACGCCCGAGCGGCGGTGACCGAGGCCAGCACGGCTGCGTACCCCAATGCCGTGCGCACGCTCAACGATGTCGTGCTCACCGCTCTCGGGTTCTCCCCTGAGCGCGCCGACGCCACCTTTGAACGCAACACTGGCACTGACGAACTCGTCGTGCCTATCGCCGCCCGCGTCGACACCGCCACCGGGCCGCTGTTGGTGGCCGTCGACGCCGGTGCCGCATCGGAAGTCGACGAGCTGTTCGACACGGACGCCCGCGAGGAGGGGCGGCCCCCTGGCTGTCTCCTCGAGCCGCTGCGCCGTGACGGCGACAAGGTGAAGGTCACGTCGGTGGCCGACGTGCCCGGCGAGTTGTTCTCGGTCGACGACCCGCCTCGGTTCGTGCTCCTGTGCGGCGGTTCGTCGCTGCTGCTGGCCGAGCGGTCGAAGTGGGCCGAAGGTCGCTTCCTCGCAGTCCAGTTCGACGCCGCATTGGAGCGATCCGATACCAAGGCCAAGGGCGAGCTCGAGACCATCGCCGCCCTCTTCTCCGCAGATGCTCTCGTGCCCGATCATCTCGCCGGCGAGGAGGATGGCTCCACGTCATTCTTCGACGAGGTCGACGACAAGCAGAACCGCCACGCCGTCGGCGTGTCCAAGGAACTGCGCGAGGGCATGCGCCGCTCGGTCGAGGTGCTGGCCAACGAGGTCATCGCCCAGCGGCTGGCCAAGAATCTCGCCGTTTACTCGGGCGAGAACAAGGTCGATCCCTCCGCCCTCACCCGCCAGTGTCTGCGCTACCTCTACCGCCTGATCGTGCTGCTCTACGCCGAATCGCGGCCCGAGCTGGGTGTGCTGCCCACCAACGACGACGCCTACCTGGCCGGCTACAGCCTCGACCGGCTGCGCGAGCTGGTCTTGGTGGAGCTTGACGACGAACACGCCCGCACCGGCACCCACCTCGACGAATCGCTGCGGGTGCTGTTCGGACTGGTGAACGACGGCTACCACGCCGAGGTCGCTGAGCAGATGCTGGTGTTCGAGCCCGAAGCCCCGGGCGCCACCCGCTCGGCCGAGGACTACTTGCAGTTCCCCGGCCTCGACGCCACCATCTTCGACCCCGGCTCCACGCCGCTGCTCGACTCGGTGCCGCTGCGCAACGAGGCCCTCCAGCGGGTCCTGGCTCTGCTCATGCTCAACCGGGAGGGCAAGAAGAAGACCGACCAACGCGGCTTCATCTCCTACGCCCAGCTCGGTATCAACCAGCTCGGCGCGGTGTACGAGGGGCTCATGGCCTACACGGGCTTCTTCGCCCAGCGCGACCAGGACCTTTACGAGGTGGCCAAGGGCGGCGACCCTTCCGGCGGAACCTGGATGGTGCCGGTCAGCGACGCCGACGATTTCCCCGACGAGGTGTTCGTCCGCGAGACCGACCCACTGAGCGGACGCACCGAACGGGTGCGTCACCCCGGCGGCAGCTATGTCTACCGCCTGGCCGGCCGCGACCGGCAACGCTCGGCCAGCTACTACACGCCCGAGGTTCTCACCTCGTGCGTGGTGCGCCACGCCCTGGCCGAGCTGCTCGGCACCGACGACCACGCCCGCGTCCCCGGCGGGTCGGCCGGCGTCACTGAGGCCCGCCAGATCCTCGACCTCACCATCTGCGAGCCGGCGCTCGGCTCGGGAGCGTTCCTCAACGAGGCCATCAACCAGCTCTCGGCCGAGTACCTCAAACGCCGCCAGGCCGAGCTCGGCGAGACCCTCGACGCCGAGCGCTACCAGCGCGAGCTTCAGAAGGTGAAGGCCCACTTCGCCCTCCACCAGAGCTACGGGGTCGACCTCAACACCACCGCCGTGGAGCTGGCCGAGGTCAGCCTCTGGCTCAACTGCATGTATCCCGGCCTCAAGGCCCCTTGGTTCGGTCTCCGCCTCCGCCGCGGCAACAGCCTCGTCGGCTGCCGACGGGCCACGTGGAACGCCGGTCGTCTGAAGGACAAACTCTGGGCCAAGGACAAGGCCGCCGAGGCCGTGCCGCCCACCGATCGGCCGCTCTCCGAGACGCTCGAGCCCGATGAGATCCATCACTTCCTCCTTCCGGGCCACGGCTGGGGTGCCGTCGCCGGCCGCAAAGAAGCCAAGGAGCTCGCCCCCGACCAGGCCAAGGCGCTGGCGGAGTGGCGCAAGACGATCCTCAAGGCGCCGAGCGCCAAGGACGCCGATCGCCTCACCGCCCTCGCCGCCGGAGTAGAGCGCCTGTGGGAGGAGGCGACCGACCTCCTCGACCGCCTCAACCAACGCATGCGCCGGCCGCTCGGCCTCTACGGCACCGACGGCGATGGTGGAGCGCCGGCAGACGATCGCCGAGCCGCCGAAAAGATCCTGAACAACCCCGAGTCCGCTCTGGGGCGGCTTCGGCTGGTGATGGACGCATGGGTCGGCCTGTGGTTCTGGACGCTCGACGGCGAGGTGAAGCTTCCGACGTGGAACGAGTGGCTGACGACCCTGGAACGGATCATCGGTCCCAAGCCGACGGAACCGACCGGGCAGCTCGATCTGTTTGCCGACCTGGAGGCGATTCAGGCGGCTGAGAAGTTGCGAGCAGCGGGTCGCGAATCCCTCTTGGCGGCCTTGGATGAACTTTCCTGGCTCCGTCGGTCGACCGACCTCGCCCGCAAGGAAGGAGCGTGGCACTGGGAGCTTGAGTACGCGCCCCTGTTCCGCGCAGGCGGATTCAGCCTTCAAGTGGGAAACCCACCATGGGTGCGACCGAGATGGCTAGATGACACCGTTCTCGCTGAGTGGGAACCATGGTGGGGGATAGTGGAAAAGGCGCCCGAGCGAGAGCGCAAAGCACGGCGGCGGGCGGGTCTAGAGACCCTCGAACGCAAGTCGACCTATCTGGCGGAGGTTGCGTCACATGAAGGGCTCGTCCAGTCGATAGGGTCGATTCAGCTCCGCCCAGTCCTCGCTGGTGTCCAAACCAACCTCTACATGGTCTTCATGGACACCGTCTGGCGTCATGCGGGTGCTCTGGGGGCCATAGGTCTGGCCCAGCCAATTCGCCATCTGGTCGATCCGAAGGCCGGGCAACTCCGCGAGCTCGCTTACAGACGGTTTTGTCGGCACTTTTTGTTCCTTAACGCACTTCTACTTTTTGAGGAAGTTGACTTCTGGGTAGAGTATGCCGTCGCCATATATGGGCCGGCTGGCGAAGTGTCATTCCAACAGATTGCGGGCCTCGTCCACCCCATCCAGGTCGACGGTTCCTTCGACCACGACGGATCGGGCCCCGCCCCTGGGGTGCAACTGCCCGCCGGCGGGTGGGATCTTCGAGTTCATCGAAGTCGAATTGTACGGATTGACATCGAGGTTCTGTCGGATTGGGCTCAGCTCTTCGACGAGCCTGGCACGGCCCCGAGCCAAGCCCGACTGATGCGCCCCGTCAGCAGCCAAGACCTTGGAGCTCTATCAGCCCTCGCGAGTCAACCTGTAAGGCTCAACGATCACGGGTACTTTTGGAGTGCCGGCTGGCATGAGAAAGGGGCAAAGGAAGACGGTTCTATCTTGTGGGATACGGAAGTGCCGGGTACATGGGATGATGTAATTCTCCAGGGACCTCATTTCACTGTTGCGACGCCCTTTGCGAAACAACCCAACGAAGGATGTCGACACAACCAAGACTACGAGGAGTGGGATCTCGTTGGCTTGTTGGCCGACGTGGTCCCACGGACGAACTACCAACGTCGAACCGACCGGGATACCTTCTTGAGTCGCTACACGCACTGGGATGGACGTCCTTCTTCGTCGTACGTCCGAATGATTTACCGCTCAATGACTCAGCCTGGGCTGGAGCGGTCGTTGCATCCGGCCTTGATCATGCCAGGACCGACTCACGTCAATGCATGTCACACAATCGCGATGCAGGATGCATCTAGGACGGTGCTCCTAGCGGGACTCTGGTCGTCCATTCCATACGACTATCTGGTTAAGCAAGTAGGAAAGTCCAATATCCAGGACACAACCGTCACCCGCTCTGTGTTTCCTCTCTACACGCCATTCGCCGAGCCGATCCTCATTCGAACTGCTCGACTGAACTGCCTGACCTCTACCTATGCTCCCCTTTGGGAAGACCTTCACTCTCCGACCTGGCTCAACGACCGCTGGACGGACCCGCTCCTACGTCGGGTCCTGCTTGGTGTAGGGCAGACCGCTTGGACAATGGACACGCCGTTACGCGGCGACTTCGAGCGCCGGCTCGCACTCGTCGAGATCGATGCTCTCGCAGCGCTCATGCTTGGCCTCACAGCTGAGCAGCTTTGTGCGATGTACCGGACGCAGTTCGCGGTTTTGCGCAAGTACGAGTACGCCATGGCGTTCGACTCTGAGGGGCGCAAGATCTGCGCTCACCACCAGTCGGCCGGCTATCGCCAAGCTCAGCTCCAGCAGGAGGCGAAGGACAAGAGGCGGGGGCCGGAGTGGAAGAGCGTGTGGAAGATGTTCGAGCAGTGGGAGGAGGACCCGGACTCGGTGGACTGGGAGGGCCAGTACACGCCGCCTTTCACCCGGCCCGATCGTGAGGCGGAGATGACCCGTGCCTACGTCGAGTTCCAGCGTCGCCTCGACGCGGGGGAGTACGGATGATCCCTTCGCTGGTGGCAGGCGAGGTCCGCCGAGCGTTGGTCGACTACCTGGCCACTACCTTCTCGCTGGCGGACGACGACGTGCGGGACGCGCTCGAGGCGTTCCTGACCGATCCGGCTCAGGGGATCTTTCGGGGGCCCTACCTGCGGGTGCGCACGCCGTTCCGGCCTGTCGGGTCGGACTGGAAGTCGCCGCTGGGCTGGCTACCCGAGGGGCTCGTTCCGTACCAGCACCAGGCTGCCGCTTTCGAGCGGTTGTCCAGCGTCGGCGGGCGTGACCCCGAAGCCACCCTCGTCACCACCGGCACCGGGTCCGGTAAGACCGAGTGTTTCCTTCTGCCGATCCTCGACCACTGTGCCCGTCAGCGCGACATCGGCGGCAAGGGGATCAAGGCGTTGATCCTGTACCCGATGAACGCCCTGGCATCGGATCAGGCAACGCGCATCGCGGGGCTCATCGCCGAGGACCCCCGCCTGTCGGGGCTCACCGCCGGGCTGTACATCGGTGACAACGGCAGCCACACGACCATGGGACCCGACCACCTGGTCGACGAGCGCTACGCCCTGCGCACTAGCCCTCCCGACATCCTGCTCACCAACTACAAGATGCTCGACTTCCTGTTGCTGCGGCGCGAGGACCACGACCTGTGGGCAGCGAACGAGCCGGAGACGCTCCGCTACGTGGTGCTCGACGAGTTCCACACCTACGACGGCGCCCAGGGCACCGACGTGGCCATGCTCCTGCGCCGACTCGGGGCGACGCTCGACATGGCGACGCCCGACCGGCCCCTGGGCTCGGCGGCGCCGGTGGCGACGTCGGCCACCATGGGTAGCGAGCGGTCGGCCGAGGCCGATCTGCGCGACTTCGCCACAAAGGTGTTCGGGGTCGACGTCGGTGCCGACGCGGTGATCGGCGAGACCCGTCAGACCGTCGACGAGGCCTGCGGGCGCGTCGACTACGAGCTCCCGATACCCAGTGTCGACGATGTGCTCCAGATCGACGAGGACGACCTCGAGGCGTTGGCCTTCGCCTTCTGCCACCGGCCCGACGATCCCACCCACACCCCGGTGGGCGACCCAGTCGAGCTCGGGGTGCGCCTGCTCGCCCACCCCCTCACCCGGGCCGTGCTCAGCGCGGTGGGTGAGCGCACCCGCTCGTTCGACGACGCAGTGGTGGAGATCGTGGCCCGGGCACCCGACTGGGGACGGGTGGCCCAACACGACCCCGAACGGGTCGCCATCGCCGTGTCGCGCTACCTCGCCCTGCTGTCGATCGCCCGGCGACGGGTCGGCACCCGGATCACCCCTCTGCTGCCGGTCGAAGTGCAGCTCTGGGTGCGCGAGGTGTCACGCGTGCTGCGAGGCGTCGATGCCACTACGTCGTTCCGTTGGGCCGACGCGCCGGCGGCCGCGGCCCTTCCGGCCCCCCTCGCCGAGAACGGCGAGGGTGTAGTGGGCCAAGGCCCCATGGCAGCCGCGGTCGATCTGCCGGCCGTCTACTGCCGCCGGTGCGGCCACGCCGGCTGGATGACCCTGCGCTCCGAACTACGGGACACGTTCTCCGACAACCCCGGCGCCATCTACCGCGCCGCCATCGACCGGTCGCCACTGGTGAGGGTGGTCCTGCGCGCCCACGGCGAGGACCCCGCCGCAGTGCCCTTCGACCCGATCGCTCTGCGGGTGACGGGTACGGCGGACGAGCACACCATCGCCGTCCACGTGAGCGTCGAAGACGACGACGGTCGCCGCCAGACCTGCCCGGCGTGCCGTGAGACCGACGCCATCCGCTTCGTCGGCCTCGCCGTTGCCTCGTTGGCCTCCGTGACGATCAACACCATGTTCGGCTCAGCCCATGTCGAGGCCGAGGAGCGCAAGCTCCTGGCCTTCACCGATTCGGTGCAGGACGCCTCGCACCGAGCGGCCTTCTTCGCAGGCCGTAGCCACCGCTTCAACCTGCGGGCGCTCATCTCGGGTGTACTCCAGGACCACCCCGACGGCATCAACCTGGTCGACCTGGGCGATGCGCTCATGGCCGAGGCCCATACGCCTCACGACCGCTTCGGGCTCGTGCCCCCTGATCTGCTTCGCGATCACCGGGTGCGGCCGGTGTGGACCGAGGACCCACCAGCCGATGCACTAGCCGTCCTCGACAGCCGGGTCGGCTTCGAGGTCGACCTCGAGTTCGGCCTGCGGGCCCGGGTCGGCCGCACCCTCGAGCAATCGGTGGCCGCAGCCAGCGGGGTGGCGTGGGGCGAACTCGACGAGGCGGTCGACCTGGCGGCAGAAGCGGTCCGGGACGTTCTCGGCGACCTGGCCGAAACGGTCGAGCGCGGGCTCGAGGGCTACGTGCTCGGGCTGGGCGAGCGGCTGCGCACCAGCGGCGCCCTCTTCCACCCATTGCTGCAGAAGTACGTCGAGGACGGCGGCAAGCAGTGGTTCATCTGGGGCGGCCGACCCGCCGGGCTGCCCCCGTTCGCCCAAGGCCAGGGCCGCCCGATCTTCGCGACCACCGCAGGACGAAGCGAGTTCGACTCGCTGACCGCGATGGCCATGACGCCGACGTGGTTCATCGACTGGGCAGCGCGCACCCTCGGGCTGGACCCGGTGCATGCACAGGCCGTCAACCAGCGGGTCGTCGACACGCTGGCACAAGCGACCGAAGTGATCCGGCGCGTCGACGCCGCCGGTGGTCAGCGGGTCTACGGGCTCGACCGGCGTGCGGTCGTGGCCGTCGACATCCCCGGCACCGGCGACGAGCTGCTGGACCCGGTCGTGGTGCGGTGCGATCTGTGCGGCGCGGCCGACACGGTACTTCCCGACATACACGACCGGTGGATCGGCGTGCCCTGCCGTCGTTACCGCTGCCCCGGTCACCTCCGTTCCCAAACGGTGGTGGACAGCGGCTACTACCGCCGCTTCTACCGCCAGGGCCGACCTCGCCGGGTCGTCACCGCCGAGCACACGGGACTGCTCAACCGCCGCGAGCGTGAAGCGGTCGAGACCGCGTTCAAGGTCGGCACCGCGCCGGACGCACCCAACGTGCTCACAGCCACACCCACGCTCGAGATGGGCATCGACATCGGCGACCTCTCCGCCGTGATGCTCACCTCGGTGCCCCGCAACCCGGCGTCGTACATCCAACGAGTCGGGCGGGCGGGCCGGGCCACGGGCAACGCTCTCGTCACTACCTTCGTTCGCAGCGACACCCACGGGCTGTACTACCTGGCCGAACCCGAGGCCATGCTCGCCGGGGTCGTCCGCCCACCGAACTGCTACCTCGAGGCAACCGAGACGCTCGAGCGTCAGTACGTCGCCTACCTCATCGACCTGATCGCCAAGGGCACTGTCGCCGGCCCGCCCCTGGCCAACCGCGTCGGCGATCTCATGAAGCGGGCGTTCGAGGCCGAGGGCCTCTTCCGGGTGATCGTCGACGCCTCGATCGGGACACCGGCCCACGTAGACGCGTTCATCGACCTGTTCGGCACCCAGCTCACGAAACCCGCAGCCGACAAGCTGCGGGACTTTGCCGGTGGCGGCATCGAGCCGCGCTTGAAGGAGGCGGCCGACGACTGGTTCGGGCACCGCAAGGACCTCGACCTGCGCCGCAACCGCCTCAACACCGCCATCGACAAGCTCGAGGCCATCGGCAACCGCAGCGAGCCCGACGAGGAGGAGCTGAAGTCGCTCAAGGGCCAGCGGTCGGCGGTGGTTCGCCTCCTGCGCGACCACCGCGACGAGTACTCGCTGAGCGCCCTCGAACGCATCGGCGTGCTGCCCAACTACACGCTGGTCGACGACTCGGTTGAGCTGTCGGCCACCATGTGGTCGAAGGTCGACGACGAGTACCGCACCGAGGTCGTGTCTTACGACCGACCCGGCCGCATCGCCATCCGGGAGTTCGCCCCCGGCAACACCTTCTACGCCGACGGCCACCGCCACGTCGTCGACGCGCTCGAGATCGGCGCAGCCGCCGAGCCGCTCTACGAGCGCTGGCGCCTCTGCCCCGACTGCGCCTTCGCCGACCTCGAGCAGGAGGGAAGACCGCCCACGACCTGCCCCCGGTGCGGCCGGGCCGGCATCGCCGACGTCGGTTCCCAGCATTGGGTGCTACGTCTGCGCACTACGCTGGCCTCGGGATCCGAGGAGCAGTCCCGGGTGTACGACGACACCGACGAACGGGTCCGAGAGGGCTACGAGGTCGTCACGCTCGTCGACCCTGAGCCGACCGAGGTCAGCGGGGCGTGGCTCATCCAGGCGCAGACCTTCGGCGCCGAGCTGTGCCACCGCACCCGGCTGCGGACGTTCAACCTGGGCATGAGCGAACGGCCCGGGGAGCAACGTCCAGTGGCGGGCCAGGACCGCCACGTCGCGTCGTTCACGGTGTGCCGCCACTGCGGTGCGGTGAAGGATGCGCGCAACGACGGTGGTGGCAGGCGCCCCGAGCGCCTGCACCAGGGCTGGTGCAAGGTCCGGTCAGGTTCCGTCGGCGAGCAGTGGGACCCGGTGGTGCTGTTGCACGAGCTCACCACCGAGGCCATCCGTTTCGTGGTGCCCGTCTCGATGTTCGAGGTCGACGAGCGCTTGGTGAGCTTCAAGGCAGCGCTACTGCTCGGCATTCGGGCCCGCCTCGGTGGCAACCCCGAGCACCTCACGGTTGCCACCGCAGACGCCCCCAACGTGAGTGGCCAGGGCCGGCGCCGGTTTCTTGTGCTGTATGACCAGGTACCCGGTGGCACGGGATATCTCGGACCGCTCGCCGACCCCGACGAGGTCCACCAGATCCTCCTCGCCGCACGCGAGCACATCGTGCGGTGCCCGTGCCGCTCCGAGGGCCGCCCCGCGTGCCACCGCTGCCTGCTCGGCGTCATCGACCGGTGGGAGTACGACCTGGCCCGGCGTGAGCTGGCCAAGGAACTGCTCGACGCCTTGCTCGAGGACTGGGACCCGATCAAGGTGGCCACCATCGGCGACGTGAGCATCGCCCAGGTCGAGGAGTCCGAGCTCGAGCGGCGGTTCAAGGTGGCCCTTCGCGAGTGGGTGGAGCACGACACCAGCGGCGAGCTCGACTACATCAGGGTGCCGGGCAAGGGTCGCTACGAAGCCTTCGAGCTCACCATCACCCGGGGCGCCGACGTCATCCGGTACCGCATCGAGGAGCAGCCCGGCCTGATGACCTCGCCGAACACGGCGCCCGACTTTCTGATCAAGCGCATGGACGCAGCTGCACCTGAGGTCACCATCTACCTCGACGGCTACCAGTTCCACGCCTCAGCCGACCACAACAGAATCGCCGACGACGCTCGCAAACGCGCCGGCGTGCGGGCGTCCGGCCGGCTGGTGTGGAACCTGTCGTGGGACGACGTCGAACGCTTCCACACCGCCGTCACCGCCGACCCGCCCCAGATCCCCCCACACCGCACCTTGCTCGGCACCGACGCCAAGGGGAAGGCGCAGCAAGTCCACCTGGCCCGCCACGGCACCATCGATGTCGGCGAGATCCAGCGCAACCCCATGGACCTGCTGCTGCAGTACCTGATCCGCCCCAGTAATGAGGATTGGCGCCGACTCGCCCTCTCCTCCGTCGCGGGTCTCGCCGGCGCATCCGGCCCTCCTCGGGTCGATGCCGAGCAGATGAGCTCGGTGTTGGATGCGGTGTTGGCGAGTGAGCCGTTCGATGTCGCAGGCACGGCCGATCCCGAGGCGACCATAGGGATGGTGGCGACGACGTCGACTGTCAACGGTCTTGACCTGGTGCTCTATCTGGACCTCGCCGATCCCAATGCCGAGCGGTGGACCGCCTTCGCCGTGCTGCCCGACGACGATGCCGCCGTGACCGATCTCTCGCACCGGGCCCGGTGGTCGGACTGGTTGGCCTGGGCCAATGTTCTGCAGTTCCTGGGTACGCCCGACGACAGCACCGGCGCCGTGATCGCGGGGTCGACCCAGGCGACGAGCGGCGATCACGACGACCTCTGGATCCGCCACCGAGCTGGAGCCGTCGCGTTGACTGGAGTGACGGCATCGGTGGCCGACGGGGTGGGCGAGCCTCCTTCGCCGATGGTCGCCACCCTCACCGAGGAGCAACGCGAGGAGCTCGAGCTGATCGACGACGACGTGCGGGTGCTGGTCGAAGCGGTCCTCGGGGCCGACAGCCCGAACTTCGTGGCTGGGTTCGAGACCAGCGACGGGCTTGTCGTGGAAGCGGCGTTCCCCGACCGCAAGGTGGGCGTGGTGCTTGTGGGCGACGAGGTCCCCGAAGGCTGGGATGCTCGACCGGTGCGGGACTGGACGATCGACGAACTTCAAGACGCACTCCGAGGGTGGAACTGATGGCGACGCTGGCCGTGGCACGCGAGTTCCTCTCCGACTATTCGAAGCTGGACCGCGTCATCCAGAACCGGGTGCACGACCTGGCCGGGAAGTGCCGGCTCCTGTCGATGGCCGAGCTCAACCAGGCCAAGGGCATCCACCTCGAGACCTACAAGCACCAGAAGGACAAGCGGGCGAGGACGATCCGGCTCGGTGACAACCACCGCGGAATCGTCCTCGTACCCGACGGGTCCGACCGGGTGGTGCTCGTCGACGTGATGACCCACGACGACGCTGACCGCTGGATGCTCAACAACGAGTTCAAGGTGAACGCCGCTACCGGGGCGTTGGAGGTGTTCGACGCCGGCGCGATCGCTTCGCAGATCGAAGCTGTCGGACAGAGAGTGGCTGCCACTCCCGAGCCGGCGGCCCTGTTGTACGACCATCGCAAAGACAAGGACTTCACTCAGCTCGGTATCGACGAATCGATGCTGCCTCTATTGCGGGTGATGGATGACGAGTCGCAGCTCGAAGCCCTGATGCTCGTGTTGCCTCAGGGGCAGGCTGAGGCGTTGATCCTCCTGACGGGCGACGAGTCGGTGGACGTCATCTACGCCCAGGTGGCGGGAAACATCGACCCTGAGGAGATCGACACCGACGACCTCGCTGCCGCCATCGTCGCGCCGGCCTCGCGGGCGCACTTCCACGTCGTCACCGACGAGGACGACCTCGCCGAGATGCTGGCCCGTCCGTTGGCCCAATGGCGCACCTATCTGCACCAGTCCCAGCACGAGATCGCCTACCGGCCCACCTACAACGGCCCGGCCCGCGTCACGGGCGGCGCCGGCACGGGCAAGACGGTCGTGGCGATGCACCGGGCCAAGGCCCTGGCCGAGAACCTCGAGGGCTCCACTTCGAGGCCGATCTTGTTCACCACCTTCACCCGGAACCTCGCCCAGGCGATCGAGCGTGACCTCCGCCTCCTCGGCGGCTCCGACCTGCTCGACGTCACCGACGTCGTCAACGTCGACCGGTTGGCCAACCAAATGGTGAAGGACATCGAGGGGTCAGCGCCTCAGATCATCCAGGACAGTCGGCTCCTCGAGCTCTGGGACGAGAAGATCCTCGAGCTCGGCTATGACCTCACCCCGACGTTCGTGCTCCAGGAATGGGAGCAGGTCGTCCTGGCCCAGGGCCTCGACTCGCGCGACGAGTACTTCCGGGCGAGCAGAGCCGGCCGAGGCACCCGGCTGGACCGCAAGCAGCGGGCCCAGGTGTGGAAGGTGATCGAGGCGGCAACCCGGGAGATGGAGTCACGCAACGTCCGCACCCACCTCCAGGTGGCGGCCAAGGCGGCGGGCTACATGGAGCAGGAGCAGATCAAGCCGTACCAGCACGTGATCGTCGACGAAGCCCAGGACCTTCACGAGGCGCAGTGGCGGCTGTTGCGTGCGGTGGTGGGGGAAGGCGAGAACGACCTGTTCATCGTGGGTGACTCCCACCAGCGCATCTACGGCCGGCGCAGCTCGCTCAGCAAGGTCGGCATCAACATTCGCGGCCGCTCCAAGAAGCTCAAGATCAACTACCGGACCACCCGCCAGATCCTGCGGTGGTCGCTCGCCGTGCTCGGCGAAGGCGAGTACGACGACCTCGACGAAGGGACGGACAACCAGGACGTCGCCGGCTACCACAGCTTCCTCGACGGCGCGGTCCCGACGTGCGTGGGTTTCGCCACTAGAGGCGAGATGATCGAAGGCCTCGCCGAGCGTGTGAAGCAATGGATCGCCGAGGGTGTCGACGAGTCTGCGATCGGGATCGCGGCTCGGACCAAGGGGACGTTCCCTGCTGTTGAGCGAGCCCTCCGGGACGTGGGGGTGCTGGCGTTCGAGTTGGGCCCCGACCTCAGCGCGTCCGATGGTGTGGCCATCGGCACGATGCACCGGATGAAGGGCCTCGAGTACCGCTGCGTTGCGGTGATCGACGCGTCCTCCGACGAGCTCCCGAACCCGAAGTTCCTCACGCCCGAGTCCGAGGACCCAGTGCAGCATGAGGCCGAGATTCGCCGAGAGCGTTCGCTTCTCTACGTCGCTTCGACGAGAGCTCGCGACGACCTCTGGGTGGCGTGGTCCGGCTCTCCGAGTCGCTTTCTCACCCCCGTCTTGGGGATCTGAACCATGCCAACGGTCAGTCGATGCTGCGACGACGTGAGCGACAAGGGGAGGAGACGAACATGATCGACGAAGAGGAACTCGGCTTCCGGAGGACCCGGTTCGTCCAGATCGTCGAGGCCATGCATGCCGATGCGGCATACATGGCGGAGCGCGAGATCAGCGCCGAACATCGGCGCGAGCGCGCCGAGGAGCTGCTCCAGATCGTCGACGCTCTGCGAGCCGACCGATCGATCACGGAGTTCCAGAGCTCGTTCGCAGACTGGACCAAGAAGCCGGGCTATGAGGGGCTCGCTGGTGTCACCGGCGGAATGTTCGTCAACCAGCTGGTGAAGCAGAGCCAGGACGAGGACGCGCTCACCGAGCTGCTCATCCACGTGCTGGCGGTGCCCTCGAGCGAGGCGGACGCCATCGCCAAGCTCGACCGCTTCATCCGCTACGTCGAGTCGATCAAGAAGGGCGCACACCCGGGCCCCAAGCGGGCGCTGTTCTTCGCCTCCTTCTTCTGGTTCCTGCAGGACGCCGACACCTGGCCCTGCCTCTGGGCGAGTGCGGAGAAGTCCTTCACCCGGCTCGGCTGGCTGGACATGGGCCTTCAGCTCACCGAGCTGTATCAGTCGTTTCGGGAGCTCTCCTTGGCATTGGGTGACAGCTGGACCGTCGAGAGCGCCCTCTACTGGTTCAACGCCAATCCCTGGGTCGGCTTGGACCTGACGCTCCAAGACCGCTTCCGATGGGGGATGGAACTCAACCAGGATGCCGAAACCGAGTATCCCGACGGCCTCGAGGAACTGGCTCGAGCGAACGCGGCGGCCGTGGTCGCTGACGTCCGCATCCTCGGCGACGTCCTCGAGTCGGCGGTCAGCGACGCGGCAGGGCGGCCGCTGCGTCGGGCCGTGTGCAGTGAGAAGTGGACGCCCGTCCGCTATCGAGCAAATGCCTGGGTCGATTGGCGGCCGAAGCAGGTCGAGGGTTTCACCTGGGCCCCCGGAATCCGGGTCTTCGTCACAGTTGACGGAGCGCTGGTCGGCCTCTACCCCGGAAGGAAGGGTGCGGGCTGGTTCCCGAAGGTGCGCGAAGCCTTCGCCGACCTCGATCTCCCCGATCTTGCTCCCATCAACATGACCGGGATGTGGGGCGGCGGTGGGATCCAGGAACCAACCGAAGATGGCGAGTTCATGCTCGGGAAGGGCTTCCAGGGCTCGTCTGTACTGGGCGACCCTGCGTTCGCCGACGAGGTGGTGAGGGTGGCCGCCCAGCTGCAGCCGGCCCTCGGCCGACTCATGGACCTCGCGGCGGGTGAGCGCTCCGGGCCGGATAAGCCGACGAACCCGCCCGACGAGAAGTTGGCGGCACTGTTCCAGGAGTTCCTGGTCGAGACGAGCTACCCGACGCCGAAGGACCAAGACCAGAAGCTCCACCGCGACTCGATGGCCGCTCTTCTCGAGCCGAGTGCACTGCTCGACCTCGAGCTCGACGACTTCCGCCGCATCTACAACTCGAGTCACTACGGCTTTCCAGGGTTCCAATCCATCCTCAACACGACCCTCATGAACGCCAGCCCGGCCATGGTCGACCGCATGATGAAGGCCCTCGACGTCCTGCTGTGGGGCGATGCCCCGGTCGAGGATCGAATCGACCGTCTCCTCGACCCGGACGACCTCGGGCTCAAGGGCCTCGGCGAGGGCGTGATCATGAAGATGCTCGCTCTCACCCACCCCGAGCGATTCATCCCCGTGTACCCACTGCGGGGGGACAACGGAAAGGCGGCGATACTCAACGCGCTGGGCCGCGACGTGCCAGATCCCAGGCTCTCTCGGGGTACGCGACAGGTCCAGGCCAACGACGCCTTGCGGGCACTCTTCGATCCGTTCCTGCCAGATGACCCGTGGGGTCAGATGGTGTTCGCGTTCTGGCTGCGGGACCGGCTCGCCGAGGGAGCCACGGTTGAAGACCCGCTCGAGCGAGTGGCCAAGGAGTGCCACCTGCCGAACACGTCGTGGCTGGAGGAGCTGGTGGAGCTCCTCGACGACAAGCGTCAGATCGTCCTCTATGGCCCGCCCGGAACGGGGAAGACCTACCTTGCCCGCAAGCTGGCGGAGGCTTTGGCGCCCGATGACAAGCGGCGGAGCTTCGTGCAGTTCCACCCCTCGACGTCCTACGAGGACTTCTTCGAGGGCTATCGCCCGGTCGCCGACGCAAGTGGGAACCTCAGCTACCAGCTCCAGGCCGGCCCGTTGGCGGGCATCGCTGAGCATGCAGCGCAGGACTCGAAACGGCATCTTCTGGTGATCGACGAACTCAACCGGGCGAACGTGCCCAAGGTGTTCGGCGAGCTGCTGTTCCTCCTCGAGTACCGAGACGAGACGGTGGTCCCGCTCTATCGGCCCGAAGGATTCGCTCTCCCGGGCAATCTCTGGATCATCGCCACCATGAACACCGCGGACCGCTCGATCGCCAGCCTCGACGCGGCGCTGCGGCGACGCTTCCACTTCGTTCCGATCTTCCCCGACGATGGACCGATGGAGGGCGTCCTGGAGCGCTACCTCGAGGCGGTCGAGGGGGACACGACGTGGGCTGACGTCGTGGCGATGGTGAACGACGAGCTCAGGACGGAACTCGGAAACGGCGACCAGCTCATCGGCCACAGCCACTTCATGCGAGCCGGCCTCGACGAAGCGCAGATGGCCAAGATCTGGAAGTACAACATCGACCCGTGGATCGAGGACCTCTTCTACGGCGATGACACGCAGATCAGAGACTTTCGTTGGCCGTCGGTGCTGTCCCGGTATCGAGCACAGGCCGCCGTCGCTGGGGTCGTCGAGCCTGAGGGCGGGGCAGTCACTGCTGGCTCGCCAGCGCTTCCGGCCGAGGACCTGGGGTGACCCAGCTGATCGAACTCCTGGAGTACGAGAGCAAGCAGGTTGCCCTGACCCAGGAGCAAGCAGTCGATCTGCGTCGAGCCGGCGGGCAGGCGCTGTCGGTCAGCATCGGTGGTGAGCCCGGGGCGTATGACCTCAAGGCGGACTCCCAGGTGGGCACGGTGGTCGCGGGCGATCAGGCGGTGCTCATTCGGCCCAAAGTCCCGTTCCGCAATCTCTTCTACCTGCTGGGGGTGAAGCTGCCTGACTTCGGCCAGTTCGATTTCGACTTCGGCAAGGACCTGGGCGTGCTCGGCGCCATGGCTGCCGTGTTCGCCCGGGCGGTGGAGGATGCCACCGCCCGGGGCGTCTATCGGAGCTACCGCCACACCGAAGACCGTCTCCTTGCACCAAGAGGCCGGATCGACATCGCCGCGCAGCTCCGGCGGCCGGCCATGCCGTCGCCCATGGCGTGTCGATTCGACGAGTTCACCTCCGACGTGCCCCTGAACCAGTTCCTGGTGGCGGCGCTCGAACGGGTCCGTCGTGTGCCTGGCCTCCCGGCCCCACTACGGGCCGACCTACTGCGGTTGATGAACCGGTTCGACGAGGTAACGCGTGTCCCGGTCGAAGCAACGGCGATGGACAGGTGGCGACCCGGGCGGCTCGATCGCCACTACCGGTTCTCAGTGCAGCTGGCTCAGCTCATCATGAAGAACCTCTCGCTAGCTGATCGCCACGGTTCTTCCCGGGGCGCCACATTCCTCGTCGACATGCCCGCCCTGTTCCAAGCGTTCGTCACTCAACGGCTCACGACGGCGCTGCGCGGCCGGCTGACCGTGCGCCCCGAGCCGTCAGTTCCGCTGGGTCAGACCATCGCTGGTCCTTCCCGCAAGCTGACACTGCTTCCCGACCTCACCTTCGAGCGACACAGCGTTCGCGTCTACGTAGGCGACGTGAAGTACAAGCTCTCGACCGGAGCCGCTCGGATGGGCGACTACCAGCAGCTGCTCACCTACTCCACGGTGACGGGCCTCGACGAAGGAATCCTCATCTATGCCGAGGACCCGGACAGCCCCGCCGATGCGCCTCGTGTGCACACGGTGAGAACCACGACCGCTGGGACATTGCTTCACACCTACCGCGTTCCGCTGGCCGGCTCACATCGAGAGCTCGAGGCAGAGGTCGTCACATTGGCGGACTGGATCGCGCACCGATGCGGGCACTCAGCACAGGAGGCAGCATGAACGAGGAGGTCAGCGACGAACTCGAAGTCGTGTGGGACATTCGCGACCCGACTCGTCCCGACAACGAGCAGATCCTCGAGTTCTACCTGAGATGCGCGCCGAAACCGGCGAGCGCCGGGCCTGCACTGATCGTCCAGGAAGCGGTCGACCCGGGCGACGAGTCACCCGACGAAGAGGGGAGGTGGATCGACGATCTCCTCGCCGGCTTTTGCCTTGCCGTGGAGGCGTGGTGCGAGGCCAACGAGGTAGTGCTCACCGAGGATCCGGGCACCGCAGCAATAGAGGCGATCTACGCTGCGGGCGCGACCGAGGCCCAGCGGGAGAAGTACGAGCTGTTCTGCGACTCCGAACTCGCTGACGCCGCAATCGATGCGTGCCTCGCGGTGGCCGATGCCGCAAACCTGTCGTTCGATGACCTCGGCGAGATATGGGGGGTCACGCTGGCCCCCGACGCCGACACCCTTCTCCGGCTCAACGTCGGCATACGCGCCCTGCTCGACGTGAAGGCCGATGGCGACGCCGAGGTGGCCGTCCTCGCCACGCCGGAGGAACTCGCACACCTGCCCGACGCCGTTTCGGTCCACTCGGGCTTCTCTGCGGTCGCAGACTCTCGGATAGTGCGTGTTCCATTGGATGACGCGTTCGACGCGGTCGTGGCGACCGAAGGTGCTGCGGCCCACATCGAGGCCCACGCTCGAACGAGCTGGCGCGCGCTGCTGAACGAGAATTGGCACAATCCGCTGAGCGACCTGTTTCTCTACGCTGACGCGCCTGGCCCGAGGGGGTCGACCGGAGCGAGTAGCGGCGGTCCCGCTCTCACCGACGACTCCGCTGTTGGAAGGGCTGACCACAAAGGTCGCTACAGGCCGGTCTGGGAATGGCTGGTCGCACACGAGCCCGTCGAGTTCCGAACGACGTTCGCGGAGGTCGAGCGAGCAACGGGCGTCGCGCTCCCGAACTCGTGTCGAGTCCACCTCGCTCATTGGTACGGCTACCAGGGGAGTGCAGTCGCACGAGCAATCCTCGATGCCGGGTGGCACGCCCACCACGTCGACCTGACAGCCCAGGAAGTCACCTTCACCCCCGGCCCGTCCCCTCGTACTCGCAGCCCTTCGCAGTGAGGTGAGGCGGATGGGTCGAGAGAGTGCCTGCTTGACGGGCGTGATGACCCGACGAGCGAGGCTTCAGTGATCAAACGGCATCTCCTACCCTGACCCCCAAGAATCTGGTCAGTGCCGCCGGTGCAGAGAAGTGGAGACAGGGACCATGACGGACCCAGCGGAGTTCCAGCAGGCCGTCGTCAAGCACCACACCGAGCTCAGCCAGCTCCTGGCCTACCCGCCGTTCACCGTCGAGTGGGCCTTCTACAGGGAGTTTCGTGACTCGATCCAGAGGGACCATGCTCGGCTGGCCGAGATCGACGCCCCCGAGCAGGTCTACCTGCGCACCCGCACGACGTATGCCGACGAGATCGAGGAGGCCAGGCTCTGGCGAGCTCGCTACGGCGACGACACCCACAGCGCTCGCCGGCATGCCCTCGAGCTGGTGGACGACCCTGACGACCCTCGCTACGAATGGTTCACGTTCTGATTCCACGTCGCAGCCGGCGAGATTCCGACATCAACGAGATGCCGACCATCAGAGCGGGGTTCGGTGAGTGTCGGCCGGTGACCGGGGCGCCGATGATGACGTCCAGAATCGGCGTGGCAGACACTGCGACGAAGAGAGGATTCTGAACGGATGACCAGCTCGAAGGATCTGAGCCGTTTCGTCGACGAGCACCGCAGAACGTTCGCCGGTGCACTGGCAGAGATCGAAGGCGGAAGGAAGACCGGTCACTGGATGTGGTTCGTCTTCCCCCAGGTCGACGGCCTCGGCTCTAGCCACACCGCCCGCAGCTACGCCATCCGCTCGCCAGCGGAAGCCGAGGCCTTTCTGCTCCACCCGATACTCGGTCCGAACTACCGGACCATCACCCGAGCTGTGTGGAAGAGGACGGTGGGAGAAGGACAGGAACTCCGGAGTCTCTTGGGGACTCCTGATGACCTGAAGCTCCTCTCGTCACTGACGTTGTTCGGGCAGGTCGCTGGGCGGATGGTCCGCAGGGGCGACGGCGATGTCGACGAGTTGGAGGCCCTGGTCGCGCAAGCGGCGGAGATCTGCGACCACGCCGCTCAGAGCGGCTACGCGCCCTGTGAGACGACTCTGTCGTTCCTCGAACGCAATCTCTGAGGGTCGGCCAAGGAAGCCGCGGCTCGCTGAGGGAAGAGGGTGGTGGGTGGGTCGGACAGGACACTCATGATCCGGCTGGACGAGGAACTAGCTGGCTCCGCGGACCGGCCCGGCGCCTGATCCAGAGGGGCCTGTCACATCTCCCAGACCTCGGCGTTGAACCCCTGGACCAGCCGCGCGTCAGACCTCCGACCGGAGTCGACAGGTGCGGAGGTCCAGTGTCCGCCGACCCGAGGAGCCCGCGATCCACGTCCACGCCCCCGCCCACGCCGAGAATGCCCCTGCAGAGTACGAAACGACTCGCAAGCCGGCGCTCATCGCCCAGTCCCTGGCCAACGAGCCGATCCCGGGCGTCACGGTCAGCGTCGCTGAACCCGCTGAGGAGTCACTGGTGACCGAGATGCACGACCACGCCTACATCGAGGCGGTGCGCACCGGCGACCCTTCAGATCTCGCGGAGTCGAACGGGCTGGACTGGTCAGAGGAGCTGTACCCGGCTGTGCTCGCCTCCACCGGGGCAGTCATGAGCAGCCTCGGTACGGCGCTCGACGATGGGCGCGGATTCGGGCTGGCAGCCGGGCTCCACCACGCTCGGGCCGAACGGGGCAGCGGATTCTGCACAGTCAACGGTCTGGCGCTGGCCGCAGTGCTGTCCGCTCAACGCGGCCTCGAGGTTGTGGTGATCGACCTCGACGCCCACTTCGGGGGTGGCACCCAGTCCATCGTCGGCGAACTCGACTCGGTCCGCCAGCTCGACGTGTCGACCTCGGCGTTCGACTCCTATGCGCCGACGTCGCAGGCCACGCCGATGCTGGTGGGCGACGCGGGGGAGTACCTGGCCACCGTCAGACTCGGGCTCACCTGGCTGGAACACGGTCCCCGTCCCGACATCGTGTTGTACAACGCTGGCGTCGACCCCCACGAGGACTGCCCGACCGGTGGCCTGCGGGGCCTGACCACCGCCACGCTGGCCGAACGAGACGCCCTCGTCGCCGACTGGGCCGTCGCCAACGGACTGCCCATCGCCGCCGTCCTGGCCGGCGGCTACGAAGGCGCCCGTCTCGATACCGACGACCTCGTCGGACTGCACCGCAACACCATCGCCGCGCTGGCTGCCGCATGACCTGTTCACACGGTCGAGAGCGTCGCGTGAGAGACCTTTGCGAAATTCCGCCGGCTGATGCCGCCGACGACCTGCTAGCCGCCTCGCCAGCTTCGGCGACACGGCCCGGAATCTGGACAACCATGTGCTCTGGCTCGAGGAGACGGCTATGACGACCGGATCGTCCGACAACCAACATCTGGAAGTGCTGCGGGAGTACTTCTTCGACCCAGTGGTGTCGAGGCTGCGCGACGGGGATGAGATCTCCTCGTGGGAATCGATTGCGCCCGACCCGACCCTGTGGAGGGATGGCGAGTTCACCCAGAACAGGGCAAGGTTCGACGCCGCCCTCTTTGGCCGATCAGGTTGGCGCACCTGGCTCGAGGTGATTCGCGTGAGCTCGTCTCGATGGGAAGTCGCTGTGCTCGAGGCCCCCGAGGCACCCAACTCCACCGAATTGGCCACCGTGGTCGATGACATGACCACAGCGGTAGTTGTCGAATGGGGTCAACCCACCCCTGATTGGGGCCCGTGGGAGTACATCCAGGACCACTACATCGACCGCCCCTCGCTGATCGGCGCACACATGGCCGGAGCATCGGAATGCACAGGCGCTTTCGCTGCCGCCCTCGAGGATCGACTGGGAACCATCGATGCGGACTTCGACCGAGCCGAGACGGCGCCAGGAGACCGACCCATACAGCGCCGCATGATCGAGGACGCGATTGCTCGGGTGCGAGAGGCCGAAGAGACCTTGGTCGAGGCCGAGATGATCCTCGTCTCGGTCTTCCCGACGTGACCCGCTGAGCGAACGCCCGCCTTGACCTGCCCCGACTGCCTGACGCCTTCGCTTTCTGCGTCGCCGACCGCCAGCTCGGCCATGGCCGTCGTCCACTGCCCACCGTCGGCGACCCGTCGAGTGCTGACACCCACCACTGGAGAAGACCCCGCTGACTGACCGGCTGCTCACCCCGACGAGGATCACGGCGTGGCTGGACTGCGCCCACTACCTGACGCTGACCCACGAGGATCTGAAGTCGGGGGCAGCGCCGGCGCACCGCCCGTTCGGCTCCTTCGCCCGACTCCTGGCCGACAAGGGTCTGCAACACGAAGCGGACTGTCTCGACGAGTACCGACGACAGGGTCTGTCGATCCTCGAGATTCCGCCTCGACAGCCCAGGGAGACCTTTGCTGCATGGGTCACCCGGGTGGGCAGCCCCTTCGACGAGGGCTACGACGTGATCTACCAGATGCCGCTGGTTCACGACGGGGTGCGAGGCGTGGCCGACTTCCTCGTCCGCACCGAAGACGCCACGACCGGGACGGTGGTCTATGAGCCGGTCGACGCCAAGCTGGCCCGTCAGGAGGCCAAGCCCGGTCATGTGCTGCAGCTCTGCTTCTACGCCGATGCGCTGGAGGCCATCACGGGGCACGCCCCCCGCCATCTGCATCTCTGGCTCGGCTCCGGTCAGGTCGAGCCACTCGTCGCCAAAGACTTCCGGCCCTACTGGAACCGCCTGAAGGCCCAGCTCGCCGCGGCCCTCGACGCCGACCCGACTGGGGCCGAGACGGTCCCCGAGCGATGCAGCCACTGCCAGTTCTGCGAGTTCGCGGAACGCTGCGAAGCCCAGTGGCGGAACGACGATTCGCTGATCTACGTGGCCGATCTGCGCAGTACTGACCGCCGCGTTCTGGAGGCGGGCGGGATCGCAACGCTCGCTGCGCTCGCCGCCAACGAGGCGCCGGTCGACGGGGTGCGAGAGGAACGCCTCCGACGAGCCGTCCAGCAAGCCGCTCTTCAGGTCGAGGCCCGCTTGAGTTCCGACGCGCCGCCGCCGTATCGCATGATCGAGGCCTCGGACGAGCCGGCCTGGGGTCGTGGCTTCGAGTCGCTTCCCGAACCCGATGACGGCGACGTCTTCCTCGACTTCGAGGGTCACCCGTTCTGGCGGGCCGACGGCGGGCTGTTCTTCCTTTTCGGATTTCTCGAGGCCGGCGGCGACGGTGGCTGGCAGTACCGCACCTACTGGGCACACGACCTGGACGAGGAGGCGGAGGCGGTTCGCGCTCTCGTCGGATACCTGGCCGAGCGGCGAGCCGAACACCCCGGGATGCACGTCTACCACTACAACCACACCGAACGCTCGCAGCTCGAACGGCTCACCGCATCCCACGGTGTCGCCGAGATCGAGCTGGCCGAGCTCGTGGAGACCGGGCTCTTCGTCGACCTCTTCACGGTCGCGCACAATGCGGTGCAGGTCGGCGTGGAGTCCTACGGGCTCAAGGATCTCGAGCGGCTGGCCGCGTTTCGGCGCGGTCACGACATCGACCAGGGAGCGGGCGCTGTCGTCGAGTATGAGGAGTACACCAAGACTCTCGACGCCGGCATCCTGGAACGCATCGCGGCGTACAACGAGGACGACGTCCGCGCCACCCGAGCGCTGCGCGACTGGCTGATCGAGCAGCGGCCCCCCGGTATGGAGTGGCGCTCGGCATATCTCGAGCCGCCCGACGACTTGCCCGAGCTCGATGAGCAGGTAAGCCGCCTCCACGCCTTCGGAGCCGGCACCCCCGAGTACCTGCTCGGAGACGTACGCGGCTACTGGCGCCGGGAGTTCTTCGCGCACCGTGCCCAGATGGCCGCCCGGTGTGCTGGCGAGGCAGCGGACGAGCTCGACGCCTCCGACGCTCTTGCCGGTCTCGAACCGGTCGGGCTTCAAGCGCCGTCGGGCAGGCAGAAGTGGCCCGCGATGAGGTTCCGCTTCCCAGCCCAGTCCACTGATGGATTCCCGTCGAGAGATGACGGGGTCGTCTACGCCGTCGGGGATGGGCAATTGGCGGGTGCAAGAGTCAGGCAGTTCGATCTTGGCGATCGCGTTCTCGACCTCGTGTGGAACGAGAAGTCTCAGGAGGCGGGCGTCGTCCCATCGTTGGTGGTGATCGACGACTCGGCTCGCCAGACCCCAAAGTCTCAGGCGCTCTCCGCGCTGGCGGCGCAGGTTCTCGATCCGACCGGCGGCGCTCCGAACGAAGTGTCCATGGCCCTACTCCGTCGAGACCTACCGGCGTTCGTCCCGGGAGGTGGCCCCGCGGGTGGGCGGTTCAGCGACGACCTCGACGAGATGGCCGACTGGGTTCGTGACCTCGACCACAGCTACCTGACCATCCAGGGTCCGCCCGGTACCGGCAAGACGTATCGCGGTGCGCACATCGTCCGCGATCTGATCCTGGCCGGCAGGAGGGTCGGGATCACCGCCATGAGCCACCACGCCATCGACAACCTCCTCGAAGCCTCGGTGGCACTCTTCGCCGAGAATGGACTCTCGGGCCAGCTGAATGCGATCAAGCGCCAGCCGGCCAAACGCCCGGAGAACGTGTCCGGGGTGGCGTATGAGGATCTCAACCCACCCTGCGCCGAGCCTGGATACAACCTCGTTGCGGGCACCACCTGGCTCTTCGCCAACGACTGCATGCGTGACGCCCCGGTCGACGTGTTGATCGTCGACGAGGCCGGGCAGCTCGCCCTCGCCGACGCCCTCGCCGCGTCCAGAGCCGCGAAGAGCATGGTCCTGCTGGGTGACCCGTTGCAGCTCGCCCAGGTGGAGAAGGCCTCCCATCCCGGCGGCGGAGGAGCCAGCGTGCTCGAACACGTCCTCGGTGAGGACGTGACGGTGCCCGCCGATCGGGGCATCTTCCTGGCCGAGAGCCGCCGCATGCACCCCGACGTGTGCTCGTTCATCTCCGACGAGATCTACGAAGGACGTCTCACCAGCCACCCGAGCTGCTGGGGTCAGAGGACGAGCGCCGGCACGGGTCTGCGGTGGATGGAAGCCCACCACAGCGACCGCAGCAACGAAGCACCCGAAGAAGCCGAGCTCGTGGCCTCCGAGATCAGCCGTCTCCTCGGCACGCCGTGGGTCAACCAGCACGGGACCGAGGCCCCGCTGAGCGTCGGGGACGTCATGGTGGTCGCCCCGTACAACAACCAGGTGAACCTGATCAGGCAGCGCCTCGATCGTGACACGCACACCCGGAATGTGCCGGTCGGAACGGTGGACAAGTTCCAGGGCCGCGAAGCCGCAGTGGTGTTCTTCACGATGACGAGCTCATCGTCCGACGACGCGTCACGCGGACCGGACTTCTTGTTCTCGCGGAACCGGCTCAACGTGGCGGTGAGCCGGGCCCGGTGCCTCGCCTACCTCGTGTGCACGAAGGAACTGCTCGACAGCCGCGCCCGCAGTGTCGACGAGATGCGCCTGCTGTCGACGCTGTGCAGCTTCGTCGAGCACGCCGACGCCGCCCACTGAGCGGCCCCCGAACCTCGAAGCTCCGGGGACCTGTCGGAACGTCTCAGCGTCGGCGCAGGGCCCTGGCGATTTCTTCGGCGAGCGTGGCAGGGCGTTGCGGGATCCCGTGTTCTGCGTACTGCCGGGCCTGGGCAGCTCGGGTCGGGTCTCCCAGGTCCTCCCACATCGCCGCACAGTCCTCCCACAGCTCCCGTGCGGCAGCCGGGTCCGAGGAACGCAGGAGGACCGCCTTCTGTCCAAGGCGCACAGCGCGCATCGCCCGGTCGAGCGACGATGCGGGCAGCGGGAGCGGGTCGACGGTGAGCGTCAGCTCGAGGTCGTCGAGGCGAAGGTCGTGGGGAACGACCGCCTCCGCCGTGCCGCCGCGGTCCGCCTTGAGGACGGGGACGAGAGCGATCAGCACCTGGGAGCCCCGGGCCGTCACACGCATCCAGAGGTCGTCGGTCGGCCCCACCGTGCGAACTCGCAGAAGACCGCCGTCGGTGAGGGTCGCTGCGCGCACCGCCGGTTCCCAGAACGCCATCGACATGGCCCGCGCCGCGGCGGGCGCTGCGATGCGGTCTGCGGACCGAGTCCTCCCACCGGTGAGGGTGTCGGCGACCTCGCGGAGTCCGGGCGCATCGTTGAGGGCGCCGAAGCACAGTGAGGCCAACCGACTGGCAAGCTTCGGCTTCCCGTTCGCCACCCAGGCGATGTCCGCTTGCACCTGGTCGAGGAGTTCGGCCGCTTCGGTGATACGGGCCCGCCTCCCCGCAACGACGGATGGAGTGAGCTCTGGGCGCTCCTCGGCCTCGTACGCCGCCTCCAGCGCTGCAGTGGCGCGGACCAGAGGTGGAAGGTCCTCGTCGGTGCTGAGCGCCTCGAGGAACGCGAGGCGGCCCATGATCTGGGCGTCTCCTGGGCGAAACGCATCGCGTGCGCGGTTCGTGCCGAAACGAGGGTCGGATTGCTGGCCCATCGAGGGGCTCTCGCCGACCAACCGCCGGGGTCGGGTGTCGTCGTCCGTCTCGAGTGCTTCGACGGCTCGGTCGTCGCCGATGAGATGGCTCAGCAACCCAGCAGCGCTGTCACCGTCGACGGCGATCGACGACAGCTGCACCGGGTCGGCGTAGTCGACGTACACGTCGATGCCGTCGTCGACGTGGAGCTCGGCGTGACCAGCCGGGCCGGGCACGAACGAGACGAGCTCGCGGCTGCCATCGGGGTCGACGTGGACCACGAGGTCTTGGGGGTAGACGGGGTCGCTCATGTCCCGCTGCTCGCGAAGTGAAGGGCCGTCGCCTCGTCGACCAGTGTGGTGATCCGGCGTGCTCGGCGCGACAGCCGTTGGCGTTGCGCGGCAGATCCACCATCAGCGTCGGGGAAGATCCCGTCGCGTTGCCCAGCGAACCACAGGCACGGCCACAGCCGGGCCTGGTCCGGTCGAGCGCCGCCCTGCGGTAGGGGAGCACCCCCGGTGTCGCACGCCGGATAGGCGGCCAGCGTCAGGCACGTGAGCGCCCCCGACGTGGCCCATGCCTCGTGTCCCCTCGTCTCCACGATGGTCCGCAGGGCATCCAGCGTGGGAGTGTCCCCTTCCGACGGGATCTCATCGTCGCCGTCTGGTGGGGCGAGGCCCATTCGCTCGTCGAGCTCCACGTCCGGCTTGCGGCGCCCCCGGAACACGTCGGCGATCAGGCGCTTCATCACCGTGCAGCCGTAGCTGGCAACGCGGCGGCCGGCCAGGGCCTCGTCGTCGATACGGCCCTCCCTGCGCAGTATGGCGACCTTCAGAAAGGCATCCTGGACGACATCCTCGGCACGGATGGGGCCCTGCGCTCCCCGCAGGAGACGCTTCGCCGTGGCCAGTGCCTCGGGGGACGCGAACCAACGCTCGAGCTGGATGCTGAAGGGTTCGTCCGTCGCTTCCGTCAGCGTCTGACGCCTGTCATCCACCGATCACCACCCGAGGAGTCCTGCCGCCACGTGACGCACAGTAGGTCAGGTGCCGACTGCCGTTCGTCGTCTACGCCGGCGGTCTTCAGCCTGGTCATGAACCGGTGTCCTCGGAGAGTGAGTGGGTGGCGGGCCGCCGCACCCGCCACCCACGACCGCCGGCCGTCACGAGGGACGGCGACGGCGCTCGCGTTGCAGGCGGTCGAGCTCAGCGTGCTTCTTGCCGTCGAAGAAGTCGCCGCTGTCGATGGCCTGCTTGGCCCGGTTCTTGCGTCGCAGGGCGCTGGTCGACTTCGACATGGAGTCGAAGGCGGCGGCCGCACCGGCCCCGTCTGCCGCGAAGGACTGCACCGACCGGGGGTCGTAGCCGATGCTGCCCGCCTCGCCGTAGGCATCCAGGCCGGCACCGAGGAAGGCGAAGGTCCACCCGTCCTCCATGCGCTGGGCGACGAGACGGCGCACGGTGTCGAGTGAGTACTCGCGAGACTGGTTTTCCTCGCCATCGGTGATGGTCACCACCACGATCCGCTCGGCGGGCTGACCGGTCACGCGCAGGTGCTCGGCGTGCACGGCGGCCCGCACGAGGATGCGCCCGGTGGCGTCGAGCAGCGGTGTCCCGCCCCGGGGGGCGAAGGTGCGCTCGTCGAGGGGGACGACCTCGCTGATCGGCACGGCGTCGGCGACGACCTCCTCGGGGTCCTGGCTGTCGAACATCACGAGGGTCATGCGGGCGTCGGGGCCTTCCGCCTGTTGCTCGGCGAGCAGCCGGTTGAACCCGCCGATCACGTCGCGGACCATGGTCGACATCGATCCGGACCGATCGACCAGCACGTAGAGATGGACGTGCGGAGTGTCCTCTCCCTCGGGGATCGGAGCACTGTTGGGGTTCGGGTTCTCGTTCATGGGTGATGAACGACACGTGCCGCCGATGCTGTGCGCGCCGAGCCTCCAGGGTCAGGCGGCGCTGACGTACCCGGCGGCGGTCAGGTCTGCGGCGAGCCGTCGGCGCACGGCAGTGAGCCGACGGCTCAGCCACTCCCGGCGGTGACCGAGCTCGGCGGCCACCTCCCCGGTTGCCCGGCCCACGACGTCGACCTGGAACAGAGCCCATCGGTCCTCGGCGGGCATCCCGTCCATGACCGGGTCGAGGTCCAGACGATCGAACAGAGCATCCTCGGCCCGGGCGGCGGCCACCACGGCGTCGTGGACCTGGCGACCCTCGAGACGCTCCCGTTCTTCGCCGGTCTCCGGATCGGCCACCACGATGGCGACCACCTGGCGGCTGGAGCTGTGGGAGCCGTCGCTGCGACGTCGGGACCAGCCCTGGCCACGCTGGCGGCTGTCGGTCTTGCGGTGATCGATCAGGCGTTGGGCGAGCGACACGGCCACGAAGGCGCCGGGCTGGGGATAGGCGCCCATGACGCCCGCCGGATCGACGGCGAATCCGAGAGCGATCCGTTGGGCGACGTCGAGGGCGTCGTCACCTCTGACGTTGCGGGCTGCGAGGCGTCTGACGGCGATGGCGTGCAGCTCACCGGCGTAGTGCTCACGTGCCTGGCTGGCTTCTCGACGGCGCCGCTGCGCGCGCCGTTGCGAGACGGTCGTCTGGATCGACGTGGTGCAGGGTTCGTGCGTTGTCCCCATCAGCGGCTCCCTTCGGTGGCGGACGGGCCGACACCGAGGGCAACGGAGCTAGGCGTGAGATGTGACGCGCACAGGGGCGACAGGGACCCGAAGCCAGCGTCCTGTGGGGCGATCGGGCCATCCCGTGCGGTCGTCAGCTGGCCCGACGAATGCGGCTGATTACTCCCGCCACGTCCACCGGGTTCCGGTCCTGCCAGTCGAGGAGCTCCGCGACGGCCGAGCGGACCTCGCTGGTCGCCATGCCGGTCGACCGGGCGTGGTGAGCCAACGCCGAATCGGCGTAGAGCACCGCAGCGATCGGTCGCGCCGTTCGGATGGCGTCGAGTGCCGCGGCCACACCCCACCCGTCGGCGAGCATCAGGCGGAAGGCCATGCTGGGCCCCCGGTTGACCCCCATGTGGCAGTGGACCAGCAGCCGGTCGCCGTGAGTCCGTTGGGTCAGCACGTCGAGCCCTGCCTGCCACCATTCGTCGGGCTGACCGGTCCCGTCGTCGTGCGTCCCGAGGTGGTGGTAGGCGAGGTGGGGGGCGAGTCTCGCCACGAGGTCTTCGTCGCTGTACTCGCTGCGGACGTCGACGATGCGGGTGACACCGAGGCGATCCCATGCGGTGAGCTGTGCCTCGGCGCTGTCCGGATCATGGTGCAGGTCACCGCACACGACGAGCCAGTCACACACCTCGCCCGGGCGTCGGTGCCATTCGGCCGCATCGACGGTCCGTGGTGGTCGGGTGGGGCTGGGGGAGCGAACGGTCATCGGGAACCTCTCGTGGGATGCGGTACCCGCCTGGCGGGCACCGACGACGGAGACGCGGCCGCAAGCGCCGGTGCGTCGGCTACCGGATCGGCGGTAGCTGCCCTGATGACGAGGAGGAGCTCGAGATGTGACGGCACCGGAGCAGATTGGTTCTGCCGGAACTGGAAGGTCGTCTGACATGGTGTGCGACTCGACCCACCATGGGGCCCCTCATGCAGGAGGCTGTGCGCCGGCCGCTTCAGAAGGACCAACGAACCACGTCTAACCCGCGACATCTCGCGAGCGCAGGCCGACGGCTCGGGAAGTCAGCCTGAGGTTATGGTCCTGCCACCACTGTCAAGCCTGTCCCCAACGAACGTGGAGTCAACTGTGCCATCCGCCGGACCGACCGTCCTCATGCCGTTCTCGGTCGACCCTGCCGGGGGCGACCCCACCGTGCAGGCCCGTCGGATCGGGATCGCGATCCGATCCCTCCGCCGTGCTGTTGGCTACACGCGCGATGACCTCGCAGTGGCCGCTGGCGTCTCGGTCACCTCGATTCGGGGGTGGGAGGAAGGACGCCAGCTACCAAAGACCACCTCGATTGCCCAACTCATGGTGGCCTGCGCCGCACGTGTCGCCCCGCAAGGCGTCATCGACGACGCCGCCGACGAGGAGACCGGTCGCCGCCCGTCATCGAGGACGTCTGAGACGACCGAGCCAGCGGAAGGTGCACCCGGTGAGCTCTCTGAGCCAGAAGCTCTCGACGAAGCGCTGGCGGCGTGGATCGTTGCTGCCCGACCGCGCACGGCCGAGGAAGGATGGCTCGAGCCGGTGCTTGGCCGGCTCGGCTGGAACACTGCGACGCGCCTCACCCTCGAAGAGGCTGGCCGGCTCGTGGAGAAGACCCGGGAGAGCGCGCGGCTCAAGGAGAACGCGGTCCGGGACGCTCTGAAGGCATGTCCCGGTCCCGTACCCCTCCTGGAGCAGGCTCTGGAAGTGATTTGGGAACGGTGCCCGAGCACCGAACCGATCATGCTGCAGACTCTCGCTCACGCCGGATTCACGAACGTGTCGATCGAAGGCCTTCTGATCGCGTGTGAGATCTGCGAGTTCGTCGACTTGCCAGTGGTCGTTGATGGGGTCGTCGGCGCGTCCGTCGACGAAGCAAGGGCCCACGCCGAGCTCTTGGAGCTGGTCCGCCGGCGAAGCCGCACCCCGGCTCCGCTCGCGCTCGCATCGCTGACTGACCTCGGGGACAGCGCTGTGGACGTCGACGACTTGCGATCGGTGCTCGACTCGCTCGGGTCCGTACGCTGGCTCGACGCGGACTGGTTTTGGGACCCCACTGCAAGTGATACGAAGTCGACTCTCGTCAACTTCACCCGCAAGCTCCTTGGCGCATGCGGACCCATGAAGGTCGAATCCATAGAGCGAGGCCTCACCAGGGTCGTGGGCCAACGTCGACTCGATCCGCTTCCGCCGACTCCGGTCCTCGAGCGATTCTTCGACGACCACCCACGGTTTGAACTGGCCGATGGCCTCGTGACCTCAGCGACCGCTGAGCCCATGGAGCTGCTCTCGAAATCTGAGCGAACCGCCATTGAGACCATTCGGCTGCGAGGCGGCTGGTGTACCTACCGTGATCTCTGCGAGGCCTTCCTCAGCGCCGGGATGTCTAAAGCAGCCGCTTCCCAGCTCACGCAGTTCTCGCCGCTCCTGATGCGCACAGCCCCTGATCAGTGGACGATCCGGTCCAACGAGAAGGAGTTCACCGGCCGAGCGAAGCGGCCCTCACCATCGCCCGAGTACGCCGCGGCCATCCGGTCCGCTCGTCTCGAGCGAGGCCTCACTCAGCAGGCAGTCGCCGATGGGCTGGGGGTCGACCAGGCGACGGTGTCGATCTGGGAGACGGCCGTGGGCACGCCGTCGAGCTCAGCGCGGGAGAAGCTGGCCAAGCTCCTCGGCGTGCCCGAACCATCCGGAGTCGAGTTCGCGCTCCCATAGCCGAACCCAGCTCGACCAGGTCGGGATCGACGAGCTCGTCCGCCTCGAATTGCGCCGAGTCCTCCTCCAGCACGCCACGAGCGACGTCGGCCTCACCTAGTCATCTACACGAGGGGCGACGACGTGAAGATCAAGGGCGAACGAGGTGGCCACTACCACTTCATGGCCCACGTGGAACGCAAGGACACGGGCGACCCCTGGGTGGCCGTGTACGGCGGCACGAAGGATCCAGGCGGCATGCGGGGCTTCCGCTACGTCGCCACCGACCAGATCAGAAAGGTGCGCTAATGGCACGAGCAAAGCCCGTCCCCATGGACGACATGCCCGCTTCCCTGCTGGAGTGGGCCCGCTCACAGGACGAGGACACGCTGGTCTACGTCCCCACGCTGACCGACCAGGGCTGGGCCGTCTTTACGCTCCCTCGGCCACCCTTCTACAGCACCTCGTTGGTGGAGGTCGTCGGCAAGCTGGCCGCCTCCATCACCCGCTGCGACACGCTCAACAAGGAGCACGCGTCATGAGCAGGAACAACAACGGCAAGTCCCCACCTCGTGAGGTGACGAACAATGAGCTGGTGGCCAACGCCCTCGGACCACTCGAGGGCTGGCTCAACTCACTCGCCGACGACCCTGAGGCTCGGGCTCTGGCCGCTGGCTGGCTGCTCGATCAGCTCGAGGAGATGAAGGACACGGTGGCCGTCCACCGACGAGCCGCCGTGCGTGAGCTGCGAGCCAACAACTTGAGCCTGGGCGAGATCGCCTACGCCTTGGCGATCAGCCGCTCACGGGTCGATCAGTTGGCTAACCAGTAGCTGACGTTCTTGGCCACACGGGGAATCTACAAACACCACAAGCCACGACCCCGTGTGGAGTTGACCCGGTTTTCTGCCGATGAGCTCGAGACCGCAGGCCACGACCTCGGAGAACGGCGGGTGTGGCGGCTGTGTCGTGACCAGCGGCTGTGGTCGACCACCACCCGCAAAGGCCGGCGGGGCAAGGGCCGACCCGGCCCGGCCGTTCACGATGACCTCGTCCAGCGCGAGTTCACCGCCGAGCGGCCCTACCAGATCTGGCTGACTGACATCACCGAGCACCCCACCGCTTCGGTCCCGAGTCTTCCGGACCGCGCTCGGCGCTGCCGGGCTCACCGGATCGATGGGCCGCGTCGCCTCGGCCGGTGACAACGCTGCGATTGAATCGTTCTTCTCGCTGCTCCAAGAGAACGTCCTGGACCGCCAGCGCTGGGACACCCCCTCCGAGCTGCGCTACGCCGTCGTGACCTGGATCGAGCACACCTACAACCACCGGCGCCGCCAACGAGCCCTCGGTCGTCTCACCCCGGTCGAGTTCGAGCTCGCCTTCACACCCACCGAGGTCGCTCACGCGGCCTGAATAGTCTCAACTACCGTCAACCGAACCTGCAGCAGACCCGTCCGCCGCAGGAGATCAGTTGGTGAACGGCGGCTTCTCGATCGCCTTTTCCAGCTTCTCTCGGGTGACTGACTCCTCTGGCTGGGCGACGACCTCAGCCAGAAGCCCGACCACGGCAGCTCGGAGATCCCTCGCCATCGCCTCGGAACGTCCGCCTTCGGCCTCGAGGGTGGGGCCAAGGGCATCGACCAGGCTCCGGTAGTACCAGAGCGTGCCGTCCCTCTTGGCGGCCTGATTGAAGCGCTTCCACAGCTCCGGGCCCAGGGTGCGATGGTCGGAGCGGATGGCGTTGAGGTTGTGGAGTTTGTCGGCGGCGGACACCAGCGCGGCCCGGGCATCGAGCGACTTCGCGTGCTCGATGTACTCCGTCTTCCTTGTCACCCAGTCGCGTTTCGTGGCCTTGTCGTCAGTGAACGAGTCGCTGACCGCCTCGACGATCCGGGCGACGCCGCATCCGAACTCCGCCTCGATGGCATCCAGCCTCATCCAGCCGCCCTTGTCCTCGGCCGCGTCGTGGAGGAGCCCGGCGATCGCCTGCTCCTCATCTCCGCCGTACTCGAGCACGAGCGCCGCCACCGCCATCACGTGGCTGAGGTAGGGGAGCTGGGTGCCTTTGCGGACGTCGTCGGCGTGGAGCACCCGCGCCTGGTCGAACGCTCGGGTGTAGCGCTGCGTCATCTGGGGCGGCCGATCGCCGTCGGGTCGGGATTCGGGCACGACACCCTCCGATTCATTCATGGAGCAGAACCCATCATGGCCGGTCGGTTGTGACGAGGCCAGGGACAGACGGCGTTGTCGCACCCCCTGCGTAGCGTGGTCTGTGGCTCACGAGCGGACGACGACTCGGGTACTCGGCCCGTCGTCCCGGCAACCGTCCACCAACGGTGCCCCGAGGGAAGAGCCGGCCAGCTCCACACGGCAAAGGTGGGACGCCTCGTCGGTGTCCCGGAGGAGGACACCCGATGCGCACCCACGAGTCCCAGCCCGTCCCCGACGTCGACTGGGTGTTCGGCTGCAACACCGTCCTCGGCTACGTCGCTCCCGGCCAACGTGACGTCCGGTTTAACGGACATCGTGTGCCCTACCGACCGGATCCCGACCTCACTCAGGGCGCTCGATGGTGCTCGACGAGCTGGCTGGCGCTCGAGCGCGGACAGCGTGGCTTCGCCGCCCACTCCCAATCCGGGCTGTCGAGGATGGGCATGTTCGTCACCGGGCAGGTGAACGGAGGTCTCGTCGTGGTCGTGGCCGACGACCACCTCGGACGAGCCGTCGTGCTCGCCCGAGCGCTCGTCGACCCGAGCACACGACGGGGCGAGGGCACCGCAGAATGGTCGATGGCGCTGGTCCGCACGCCCGGCCGGACCCGGCCTGCGCTGCGGTTGCATGGCACCCGGGAGCACGGCGTCGCCGAAGAGGTGATGGCCCGCCTGGCAGGCGAGGTGCCGGTGGAGTGGGCCTTCTCGTTCGCCAGCGGCATCGTCGACCGCCCTGACGTCGGCAAGCTTCTCTACCCGGACGGGACCACCTGGGCCGAGCTCGAGGGCACGATCTACCTCGAGGCCGAACCCGTGCCGGTCCGGCTCGTCGAACTGGCTGCCATCCACGGCAACGGCTTCGAGAACGCCGGCCGTTCACCCATCATCCGGATCGAGGACGAATCGTGGCGCCCGCTCGAGGACGACGAGCTCGCCACGGACCACGACCTCAGCGGGTGGACAGACCGGCATCATGGTTAGCTCCGAAGCGGCCTCACTATTCGCTGCGTAAGGTGCTCGAGCGGCTGTACAGCGGATCAAACGAAGGGGCGAACGGTCAGATTTCTCGAGGGCGAGCGGCAACGCCGCTCTGGCGTCCGAGCAGCTGGCGTGGTGGTGAACCCCGGAACCTGGGAGTCAGGTTGACAGAGATTTCCGAAGAACAGGCGTCGGCAGGCACGGAACGCCGGCTGACAATCGACATCGGCGTCATCATCGACGATGTCGACGCATTGCGTGAGTGGGCTGTTGGCCGGCTGTCGGACGGCTACAGCTTTGAGCCGGCCTGGTCTCCGCCGCCCGAGCTGCGGCGCGAGTTCGGCATCGACGCGGACGACGAGGTCAGCACGGTCGATGTGGTGCTCTCGACGTCTGACTATGTCTTCAGGGTCGACACCGAGGAGGGAGTCGTGAACCTGTTGGAGACGGTTCTGGGTGAGTGGGTCGGACACCAGGTCCCGGGCATCGACGTCGTGACGATCTGGTGACCTCGCTGATCCCTGCAGATGCCCATTCCTAGACTCCCTCCCATGAACGAAGACGCCCCAGTTCGGCCGTCCCTCGTCGATTACATGCAGGACCTGGCGGTATCGCTCCCAGAACCCTGGGGTGACGTGGCCGACAGCTCATGCAGCACCGTGCGGAAGGTGTCGAGCCTCATTCGGGCAGGGGGCAACAAGGTGATGTCGCCCAAGCTCCGTGAGGAGCTTGCGCGCGCAGCGGCAGCGGCCGGGCTCGAGACCGATCGGCCGCTGTCAGATCCGACCCTGACTCCAGACTGCTGGGTCCGGTTCGCCAAAGTGCCGTTCGCCGACGTCGGTCTTCTTGTGCCCAGCGAGAACGACCTTCGGCGCTGGGTCCTCAGTCGGGTAGGCCGACCCGGGCCATTCGTTCACTGCGACAGTCCCCAGGTCGAGTTCAGCATTCCTGGTCGCAAGCAGCGCATCGATCTGCTCCTCAAGGAGAGGGGCTCCGCTGGCCGGTGGACAGGCCTGGTCGTCGTCGAGTTCGAGCTGAGCAGCCCATCGGGCACGGTCGGGCAGGTGATCGACTACCTCAACCTCCTCGCCAAGACCGACATGGCGCAGGGCAAGTCCCTTCGCGGGGTCATCGTCTCCGCTGGCCGGTACCCCCGAGAAGACCAGCATCTGGACCGGGAGCAACCATGGCCGATCGAGTGGTGGGTCCTGAACGCGCATCTCGAAAAGGTGGCCGAGTCCCCGTCGCCATGACTTCCTAGGCCCTGCAGCACTACGAGGAGTGGTGCGAAGCCTGGGTGATGCCGGGGGCGCGGCGGCGCGGGTGCCTAGCAGAACCCTCCTGCCACGGTCCGGCGGAAGTGTCACACCCCCTTTGTAGTGTGAGAGGTGGCTCAAGAGCGGACGGCGTGAGAGGTACTCGGCCTGTCGTCCCGGCAACCGTCCACCAACGGTGCCCCGAGGGAAGAGCCGGCCCCTGTCACGGCAAAGGTGGGACACCCGAGGTGTCCCAGAGAGGACCCTCGATGCACACCGACCCCCACGGCTTCCTCGGCGAGGCCGACGCCGACCAGCGCGCTCCCGTCAGCGAATCGTTCCTCGTCAGCATCAGCGGGGGCGGCGGGGTCGACGCCTTCCGTTGCGCCTTGGTGCGCAAGTTCGCCGACCTCGTGGGACGCGGCTCGCACTGCGTGATCCTCGAGCGCACCTTCCTAGAGCGCCACTACACCCAGGCCCTGCTCACCCCAGTAGGTGCCCACGTCGAAGCCGTCGGCCACCGCTACCTCGAACCCGTAGGTCTCGAGCTCAGCGGCGACCAGATCGACGAGCTCACCCGGCGGGGCTGGCAGCCGCCCCTGGATCCCGACGAACACGACGGCGCACCCGAGAACTGGTGGATCGAGGAGCCGGGCCCGCATCATCTCGATGCCACCGCCGATCAGCTGTTGTCGACGCTGATCGGCGTGTACGGGCTCACGGCCGACGAACCGGTGTCGGTGACCGTCTTTCCCGCCGACTGCCAGGAGTGGGAGTGGGTGGACGACCCCACCGAACCCTTCGGCGGGTACATCGACAGCCTCGAGTGACACCCACCCACACTCCGCCGGCGACTGTGCGGCACCTATCCGACGCAGTCATGCGCTGGCTTTGCATCTCATCTTGACGACCTGAGGGGCCTGGCCCTGTGACGGTCGGGCAACCGACGCCTCGGCGCACGGTGCCACCGCCAGGACCGATGAGGAGGACACCATGTCGAACCCCAGCCCGTACTCCGTCACTGCCCGCGCCATGGTGAAGGTCACCGACCTCGATGCTCTCGTCACCCAGATCGACCGGCTCGTGAAGCTCAGCCCCAAGATCGAGCCCATCGAGGACGGCACCTACCGGGACGGGTGGGAGCGCCGCGAAGGCAGCTTTGTGCACCTCGACGACGACCCGAGAGACATGGTCAGGTTCGCTCTTGGGCTCCTGCATCTCGGGGCGAAGGGCATCGACGTCGAAGCCGACGGCTGGGTCGTCGACGACTCCGGTTCCAGCTTCGAGATCGAGCTGCAGGTCGGGGAGTGCGAGGTCGTTGGTCCCCAGAGCGCGGCCGACTGGCTCGGGGAGTTGGAGGGCTCCTCGGCGACGATCCTGCAGGCCCGGGTCGCCGTCCGCCTGCTCGAGACCCTCGCCGGGGCCGAGGCACGGGTCATCTCCCTGGTCGCCGAGCGCGCCGACGTCGAGCCGGGCCTCACCCTCGACGCACCCCAGTGCGAGATCACCCTCGTCCCTGGGGTGCCGGTCGAAGAGAGCGACCTACCGCCAGCCCACCAGCGCATCGTGGTCACCGACGGCGGCCGCCACTACGAGACCGACGAGAACGGCTACCTGGTGAACCGCCCGGCGGGCTACCCGGCCAACCGGTCGGGCCGGCGCCCTCTGCGCTTCGACGGGGACACGGCCAGAACGGTCGTGCATTTCCTGCACTTCATCCCGATCACCCGAGGCTTCGCCATGGCGTGGGTGCTCGACAACGCCCCCGGCTGGGACGCCAACGGGCTCTTCGGCGCCCTCGGCTCCGCCGGTCTCATCGAGCAACCGCCGTCGGCCGGCATGCCCCGCCTGGTAGACGGAGTGGGCTGGGTCGACATCGAACCGAGCGGCATCTCCTCCCGCATCGAGTTCGATTCGACGGCCTTTCGCTGACGGTGAGCGGCGCATCCCCCCGGTCGCTTGGTCGGAGCCTTGCCCGCGTTCCTCGGACGCCTCGTGCGTTGCTACGGAGGCTGTTTCGCACCAGGCGCTTCAACGAGTGGGTGCGCCTGTAGGTACTCGGCCTGCACCCCAGCAACCGTCCACCAGCGGTGCTCCGAGGTAAGAGCTGGTCGGGTAATCGGCAAAGGTGGCACAGCCCTCGGTGCCCACGAACATCCTTGGAGGACACCATGGCCACGTCAGCTTCCCCGCTCGACGACCCCCGAGAGCTACCCAGCCCGCGCCCACTTCAAGGGCGGTTCCCGCTCAGCGCCCAGGAGTCCGGCGAGAACCTCCTCGACCGGCTGGAGGCGCTTCTCGGCCAGCTGCAGGCCGACGGGGCGTGGGTGGTGATCATCGCCCCCGTAGGGCGACCCGAGGTGTTCGTGCAGTGCATCGTCACCGAGGTCGGCGCGCACCTCGAAGCGGTCTCCAACACCTACCTGACCGGTACCCCCTGGGCGCTGACCCACGCGCAGCACGACCACCTCGCCCGCCTCGGGTGGACGCCCCCAACCTTGCTGAGGACCCCTCCCTACGGCCCCCCGACTGGGACGACAAGCCCGACATCGCCCGGCACTGGTGGCAAGACGTTGGCGGGGCTGACGCCATCGCACGCTCGGCCCACTCCCTGCTCAGCACCCTCATCGAGGTCTACCGTCCCGGTGAGGTGCCACTCGAGGTCGAGACCTTCCCGACTGCCTGCCAGGTGTGGGCCTGGGAGGACGGCGTCCTGGAAGCCCTCGACACCTAGCCCGGGGTCATCTGACCATTCCTTGAGAATCCGGTGTCCAACGACGGGGGCACCACCAACGACGAACGACCCGAATTGGCACGTTGGCTGATAGACCAATGTGCGACCCGAGAGGTCGAGACACCAGGCGAGGTGTGATGGCGGTGGCGCGTCGTGCGGTGACAGCAGCTCTGTTGGCAGGTGGTCTCGTGGTGGCTGCCTGCGGTGGAGGGGATGGCGGCGGTGAGTCGGCTGACGGAGCTGGTCTTCAGGCTGCAGGGGAGAAGGTCGCCGCGGCAGTTGTCGCGCAAGACTTCGGCGTGTTGTACGGGCGGTTGACCGAGGAGTGCCGGGATTCCCTCTCGCGGGCGGACTTCAACGCAGAGATGACGGTGGCGTTTGCGATGGCCGAGGGCTTCGGTATTGACCTCTCGGAGGCGGAGGTCGGCGAGGTCCTCACTCGCGAGGTGACCGAAACGACCGGGGAGGTCGCCATCGAGTTTCTGTTCGATGGCGAGCCGTTCGACGACGGCGGCGGTTTCGAACCCTACGTCTACGAGGACGGGTCCTGGCGAACAGTTGACTGTGAGTTCTCGGGTGACTCCCCGTCCTCGGAGGACCGGGAGATCTCCGACGGTGATCTGCGTTCGAATTCTGAGGTCGCGGCGGAAGCCGCAGTCGAGGACGCGGTCGCTGGACGGTTCGGGGAGGAGATCGACCTTTCCGCCGGGCTGATCGTCACGGTGTCCGATCCAGTGGCCGAGACTTCCTCCAGGGTCTCCCCCAGAATCAGGTGTCCACCAAAGCGGGGCAACTCCACACCATCTCTGCAGCGAAGCGCCGGAGGTTCCCCGCACGTCGAGTCGGTCGGTGAGCGAGTGTCCCTTCGTATTGAGGCCCCTCCCGGGGAGTAGAGGCTGCCCGATTCAGTTGGCTAGCATGAGGACTGAACTGGCGATGCGGGGCTTCCGTTTGACGCAGACGTGCCGTCACTTGCTGGCAGGCTGGTGAGGGAGCGGAGTGAGGAACGAGACGACGACGCTGATACTGGTCGGAGGCTACGCGGGGTCGGGGAAGACGGAACTGGCGAAAGTCTTGGCATCGCGCACCAGATGGGCGCTCATTGACAAGGACACGCTCACCCGGCCACTTGTCGAGGAGCATGCCGCTCTACTTTGCGGCGACCCAGATGACCGACAGACCGACATCTACCTGGAGAAGATTCGCCCCCTTGAGTATCGGATCCTGCTCGACACGGTGAACGAGGTCCTCGATCTCGGCGCCAGCTTGGTGGTCACCGCACCGTTCCTTAGGGAGCTTCGCGATCCAGATTTCTACGACTGGATGGATGATCGCAGAGAGCTCGATGGGATCAGTGTCCATCTGGTATGGGTCCACGCGGACCTCGACACGATGCGCCGACGGCTCACCCATCGCGGTGCCGGCCGGGACCGCTGGAAACTCGCCAACTGGGACGCCTACCGTGCCGCCATCGACCTCTCCTTCCGACCTGAAGGACCGCACGACGTGTTCGACAACTCCCTCGACGGCGAAGGGACGATCGTCGACCATGCGGCCAGCCTTCTGCAGGCGTGGGGGCTTGTCCGATGAGCGCACTACCCAAGGGCTTGATCCTCTATGGGCCGCCCGCCACTGGGAAGGACACGGTCACCGCCATCCTTACCGAGGATCCTCGGATCGTGCACTTTCGAAAGCTGAAAGCTGGCGCCGGGCGAATGGAAGGGTACCGACGCACCGAAGCCGCCGCGCTCGACGAGCTGGAGCGCTCCGGAAAGCTGCTTTCGGTGGTCGCTCGCTACGGAAATGCCTACGCCATTGACTGGGCCGAGATCGAGCGTCTCGAGGAGGCCGGGCTCACCCCCGTGGTACACACTGCCAGTTTGGAAGAAGCCAACGCCCTGTCTGCGCGACCTGGCTGGAGGGTGTGCGGCCTATGGGCCAGTCGGCGGGTGACAGCCAGACGGCTTCGCGGTCGCAAGGATCTCGATCTACCCGCCCGGCTCGACCTGCGCTCGAACATGCTGCGCGAACTTGCCACCGCTCCTGCCGAGTTCGACCACTTCATTGACACCGACAGGCTCAGCGCGAGCGCGGTCGCGAAGCGTGTCCTCGCCGCGCCGGACCGGACTTCGGCCGCTCGTGGTGTCGACGACGCGGTCCGTGACCCGGACTTGGTCGTGGCGGTCCCAACGCTGCGAGACGCCTACGGTGACCTGGACTGGGAGGCCAACGCCGACTATGCGGCAGCGGTACGGCCCGGTGGCGTGTCAGTCCTGGTAGCCGGGACCGCTGGGCAAGGTGCACGAATTGCCGAGCCCGATCGCGCCCGCCTCATCGACGTGTGGTGCGATGCCCTTGGTCCAGCCCGGGTTGTCGCAGGCCATCTCAATGGCACAGTACCCGGACCGGTGCCGGGGCGACCGCGACCGTTCGTCGTTCCGGTAGAGCCGGGCGCCTACGGACTCGCCCAGGTCGGGCGCGCGCTTCCCGACGCTGTCGTCTACAGCCGAGCCGAAAGCGGTTGGAGTCTGCCGATCGACGCTCCAGAGCCTGGTGCCATCCCGTTCGCCGTCAAGTTCGCAGGACCTGGGAACCGCCCTGTGGCGTGCCGGGAGCAGCTGCGCTGGTGGCACGCGTCCACGCGGACCGCAGCAGCTGCGCTCGAGAACGATGCGGACGCGATCGTTGCCGCCTCACTAGCGGCAGCGGCGACTTTGCCGCTCCCCCGTCGCTGGGAAGATGTCCTGCGGCTCGCTGCGTCGGAGCGGGCAGATGCGGGTGAGGGACGCCGCTACGACGAACGTGTCCGAAAGGCCCTGGAGCGATGACGGCGACCACCCCGGTCGTGGTCACCGGATCAGACGAACTCATCGCCAACTGGGATCGCGGCGAACTGGTGCACTTCGGCGCTCCTGGCGCCCAGGTCCTGCGAGCATCTAATTGGCGCAACGACCGACTCACAAGGGTCCAGCATCTCTACGCTGCGGAACTCGACGTGACCGACGCTGTCTGGCGCTGCGGGCTCATCCTGGCGCGGTCCAGACTCGACACCGTCTCGATGCGCCGCTGCAGGAGCGCGGACGTGATCGTCATCGAGGACTGCACGATCGACGTCCTCGACATTCGCGAGTTGAGGGGAGGGGTTGCCCTGAACCGATGCCAGATCGGACAGCTGGTCGTACACGGAGCTGCACAGATCGCTGCTTCTGACGTCATCGCCACCCATGTGCGCGTCACCGACATCGGGGACGCCGTCGATGTGTCCGCATTGACCTGCGAGACGCTGCGCATTGCCGAGAGCAGCGGCGCTGACACGACTTCCGTGTCGCTGGTTGACCTGAAGGTTCGCGACGAGTTGCGACTCGAGAATCTTACGGCCGTCAATGTCGCCACACGCCGCGTCACTGCCGGCGCAATCCTGTTTCGCGATGTCATCGCCGAGGAGGTCGTGGTCGCTGACTCGCACGCAACTCGGGTCTCGGTGACCAGATTGCGTGCAGCTGCGGGCAAGACTTGTCCGGTCACGATCGGTGGCTCGGTGACCTCTTCGGTCGAGATTCAGGCAGCCAGCACTGACCGCCCTGCGGTGGATCTGACGATGAGAGGCCTTCGTGTCTCTGGGGACCTGCTGGTTGCCGGCTCCATGCACGTCGCCCTGGAGACCGGCCGAGTCGATGGGACACTTCGACGCGACCATGTCCGGAATTCAGGCACCACTGTCGTCGCCGACTCAGCGTTCGAGATCGCGACCGTCGAAGTGCCCGAGACCAGGATCCGCAACCGTCGCCAGGCGTTGGCCACCGCAACAGCGCTGCTCGGTCACGACGGCCCGACCGCCCTCGCGACACTCCGCCGCAGTCTCGACGATCGACCAAGAGAGCAGGACCAGGTGTATTTCGCTGAACGCTGCGCCAATGGCCGCCGAGGATGGGGAAGAGTTCCCGAGCTCGGTCAGCGGTGGACTTTCGGCTACGGAGTGCGACTTGCCGAGCCGCTTGCTTTCCTTGTCGGCGGCATCATACTAACCGCCGTTGTCATCGGCGTGGCCGCCCCCGAAGTTGTTGGCCCCAACGACGACCCCAGCTGGGGACGCACGGTCGCGTTGGCAGCACAACTGTGGTTCAACGTCGGTGTCGGGTTGCCCGAGGCGGCCCGAGGACCGGGTTGGGCGATCACCGCAGTGCTCCTGACCACCTTGGGACTCGTGTTCGTTACAACGCTCATCGGTATTGGCATCCGAAGGCTCGTCCGATGAGTACGCCCGTCTTGGTCCTGGACGTCGGCGGCGTCATCCTCGTGGACGCCATGCGGGAAGTACTGCGCGAGCTGGCTATCGAGTGTGGGTCCAATGAGCACTCCCTGCAGACCGCGTACCGTGGCTCGGGGCTCCGGGACAGCTTGTGGCGGGGTCAGATCTCGACGAAGGAGTTCTGGCCTGCGCTGGCAGCCCATGCCGATCGTCGCTTCCCCCCAGCGGCGGAGATGGACGCCCGGATCGTCGTAGCGAGCATGCCGCTGCCTGGCGCGGCCTTTGCTGCGCAGCACCTCGATCGCTTATTGCTCGCCAGCAACCACCGGACTGAGTGGCTCATGCCGGCGCTGGCGGCGGCGTCGGTGAACCTCGACCCGGACCGGATCGTCTGTTCGTCTGCAATCGGAGTCTGCAAGCCCGACGCGTCCTTCTACCACGAAGTCAGCTCGAGGATCGCCCGCCACTTCGGTCCCGACGCACGGAAGGTCTTCGCCGACGACCAGGAACGCAACCTCACGGTCCCGGCTGACCTCGGGTGGAAGACGATCCTGGTCACCTCCCCGGAGCACCTGGAGGAGTGTCTCCTCAGCTAGTTGGTATCGACGCTCGTGCGCGAACAGCGGGGTTTGAGTGGGCACGTCGACGTGGGAGGTTAAGCGTTGTAGTCGGGTGGACGGCATCCGTGCCCGGGCGCTGATCCGTCGTTCAGAGAGGTATGCACTATGGCCGGTCAAATGGCACCGGGCGAAGAGACGTGGGGGCTGGACCTCAACGAGGCAGCCGAGCTCATCGATGACGCACAGTCGGCCTTTCGGCGCGGCGTGCTCCTGCCGTTGTAGGGCGTGGAGAAGATCTGCGAAACGACAATTCGTTTCGTCCGGTTCAGCCCGGCGAGCATCGCCGATATCGACCTGATCATCGAGTACGCCCGCGAAGGGGTGGCCGGCATAGCTGGTGCTGACGGAGTGAAGGATCCCGTGCTCATCGAGTACTTCGACGAGCGGGTGGTGGGCGACCAACTGATCGATCTCGTTCAAGCTCGCCTTGACGTCCTCCTCGAATCACTGGAGTCCGCCGCCCAACGAGGAGATGCCGACGCCGCCAGCCAGCTCACCGACCTGTGCCGCACCGGTGTTCGCTCGCACCGGCTCCTGTTGTCCCTCAGTAGCGCAGCCGAGCAGATCCTCCGGACCGCGTATCGGCTCGGTCTCGTCGATGCGCTTCGCGACGCCGCGTCGCCGGCCAATGCCCACGACGGGCAGGTTGCGAGCCGCCAGCATCATCGGGCGGCCTTCGAGCTGGCCCTCAACCTTCTCGCCCACCTTGCGTCTGATCCCGAACGAGGCGCCGGCGCTCGCTCCGCGCTGCTCGACCTTGCTGGCTTCGTTGAGACGGCGGGCGAGGCGGTCATCCGACTTCCGATGCACCTGCTCGATGACGGCGAACGCCAGCGGCTGCTGACAATTCACGAAGCGCGCGTCGCGTTGTTCACCTCTGACCCTGTCCGGATTCCGCTCGGGCTCGAACTCCTTCGCGACAATCGCGTCGTCCGATCCGCCGTGTGGCAGGCGTTCGACGCCCGCCACATCGGCTGAACCCCCCCGGTCGAGACATGCCGAGAAAGCCACCTGCCCCGTCTCGCTTCGCAACGAGTTCCGGCGGTGGGAACCTTCTTCGCCCTACCATCTCCGCCGTGCGGGCATTGAGAGTGGTCGTGATCGATGACGATCACTGGAAGAGAACGGCGATGGCTCAGGAACTCGATGCCGACCCACGGATCGGGGTCGTCCACGTCATCGACCAGGACGAGGCCGTCCAGTGGCCACTCGAACGGTGGGAGGGGATCGACGTCGCCATCGTTGACGTCTTCGACGAGAACGCTCCGGCAGAGATCGGCACCGACGTCTTCTCCGGCATCTCCGCGCTCGACCGCCTCGGAGATCTGCCGGTGCGGACCTTTGCCATCACCCCTCATTGCCAGCACCCCCTGATCCAGCTGAGGATCCATCAGGCCAAAGCCGACTGGCTCTACCACCGATGGGAGGTCAATGACCCGGATCGGCTGGTCGCCGCTCTACTCGACCCCCAGCCCGACCACGTTCCGCAGCGTCCCGATGACGCGGTCCTTCGGCAGTACGGATCACATCGGGCGCACACCAACCAGGCGGTCGGGCTGTACCAACGCTCGGCGCTCTCGGGGCTCCTTCGACCTGGAATCGGCATCAAGTCGTTGCACCTGCCACGCCGTACCGTCGACGCCTTTCGGGTTGAGGTGGCTTGTAGCGGATTCGAGGGAACGGAGAACTTGTCGACGGCGACGCGCGTTCATCGCGCGCCGAGATGGCCTGATGTCCGCGACTTCGTGCTGACGCTCCTCGGTCGCCACTCAACGCCCTCGACGGAAGTCGACCGCGACGACGGTGGCATTTCGCACGGAGTCTCACGCCGGTAGGCCCATACGCCGAGCGAGGCTCAATCAGCCTTGTAGGTTCCCACTCGACAAGTGACCGGTCAGATCCAGAACGGCGGGCAGGTGGCACGGTGGACATGCGTTGGCACGACCTCGTCAACTGCAAGTGCAGTGGTGGCGAGCGGTCCGAGCTCGCTTGGCGTGTTCACTCGTGCCCCTCTGACTGCACAAACCGGCTTCCTACGATAGAAAGCAGCCTTCGGTCCCTTGGGGCGAGGCGGGACGCTCAACGAGACGGGATGTGAAGTGGACGGGAGCAGCTACATCAGGCTGAAGGAGCCCCAGCTCCGGGACGCTGCTCTGCCGTCGACCTGCGAGACGGCAGGAACGTCGGCTGGTGCCGTCTCTTCGCGCCTTGCGAGCGCTTCGTTGATCCCGCTCGTCGCGCTCTTGGCGGGGTCCCTGACGGCGGTGTGGCTCTCGGTCCGAACCGGTTCGAGCACATCTCGATTCGCGGGCCTCGAGGTGCCGATCCTGCGTTACGTCCTGTTGGCCTTGGTGGCCTGCGCTCTGCTCGGGGTTCTGATCGAGGGCTTGGTTCTGGATCGCTGGCCCCTCGCCGTTCCTGCGATCGCCGGCTCCGTCGTCCTGGTGCTCGCCGCGCTGTTGTTGATACTCGAGGAGGTCGCCGCCAGCCTGATCCCGACTTCGTTCCTGCCGACGTCGGTTCGGCGACTCACGGTGGATGTCTACGGCGGGCTTGGGATCTGGATGGCCGCGTTCGCGAGCCTCGCCTTGGTCGTCACTTCGCGAATCGATGGCGGCGCTATCGGGGTGGCACACAAGGTGTGGATGGGAGTCCAACGCCTTCCGCTTCGCTGGCTGGCAGCGTTCATCCTCGTCGGGGTCTCGGTCTGTGTTGCTGCGTGGTCGCGTTACCAGCCATGGGCGGCAGGCTCGGCCGGCATCGAGCGCATCGAGGTGCCTGGATGGTCGCTGCCCTTCGTGGGTCCGGGGAGTCTGATCGCCGTTGTGGCCTTGGGTGCGGCAGCCGTCGTCCTCACAGTCCAACGGAACCTCGTCGCGGCGCTCGTGCTCGTTGTGTCTGGGTGGGCGTTGTCGTTTCTCGCGGCGCTCGCACTTCTCGCAACGTCGACGCTGGCTCGCGTCAAGGTGAACCAGTACTTGCCATCGACTGTGGAGCGGTACGGGCCGTCGGTCGAGGTCCGTTGGGGTGCGTGGCTCATGTTCGCCACTGGGTGCGTTGCTGCCGCTTGCGGCATGGCGATCGTCTACTGGTCCGAACGTGAGATCCGATGAGCACTGCGCTCAGCGTTCTGGCGGTGGTCCTGCTGCTCGTGGTCGCCGTGTGGCTTGTGGTCTTCGGTGGGACCGGCGCCATCCTCGCTCGTCGGCGTGGCAGGACAGCACTCAGTGGGTTCCTCTGGGGAGCGCTCTTGGGTCCGATCGGCTGGGTGGTGGTGTTGGTCCGCCCCGGGGCGGTGCGGAGCGGGTTGAGGAGAGTTCCCGGTGTCGGTGGTGCAGATGTCGCAGCGATCGGACCGACAGTCGCGTCTCTCGAAAGTGGGGATGATGAGCTCCCGATTCACTGAGAGCCGACTCCTCCTGCTCGCGGGCGCGGTCGTGGCCGTCATGATCGCAGCGCTCGCGTTCGTGAGCGATGACGTGGCGGTGCGGGCCATCGGATGGTTCTTGGCCGGACCGGTCGCCACGACCCTCGTCGCGATGAACCGCAGTGCGACGACGCGGTGGAGCGCGCAGACAGGCCGAGTGCCCCCGCAGTGGCAGACGGTCGCGAGCGTGGCCTTGGTCGCAGTCGGCTTCGCCATCTCGATCCTCCATGCGAGCTTCGTCGCCTGGGAGCTGTCATGAGGGTCAGACTCGCGCTTCTGGCCATGGTGGTGACGTTGCTCGCGACGGCGGCACTCACTGGCACAGCACCGGCCCAAGCCCAGCAGCAACCCGCCGTGCCACCCGCCCTTGCGACACTTCGTTCCTGTCTCGAGCAGTCGAACGGCACCGCGCGACTGCTCGCGCTGGTGGTGGTCGACGAATCGGGATCGCTCAGGGACACCGACCCTGACGATCAGCGAGTTCCGGGTGTTCGGGCGCTACTCAGCGGACTTGCCGGCTTGACGTCTCAACAGCCCGGCGGAAATGACCTCGAGGTGCTCGTCCGCGTGGTGACGTTCGCCGAGGGCTACCAGCCCTTGGTCCCCGAAAGCGCGGATGCAGAGCCCGCCTGGAACGTTCTCGACGAGACGACCTTCGACCAACTGAGTGGTCAGGCGGGCGAGTTGGCCGATCGAGACGGCGGTGCCTTCACCGACTACTTGTCGGCACTGAGTGGCGCGCGCCGCGACCTCGCGATCCAGTCGTCCGAGCTCACCGCCGACGGAGGGCCGCCTCCGTGCAAGCTCCTCGTCTTCTTCACCGATGGCCGATACGACCTAGCCCTCGACGCCGACGAGGCTGCTGGTCGCCAGCTGCTCTGCGCCGACGGTGGCGTGACCGACGGTCTTCGGTCTGACGGCGTCGTGACCATCTCGGTTGGCCTCGCTTCAGGGCTCGACGACGGGTCGTTGCGCTTCCTCGAGGCGCTGACCGTCGGCCAAGCAGGTGGCGAGACATGCGGAACCACTGGGTCCGAGGCCACGGGTCTCTTCCTCACCGCGTTGAACGCGGACGATCTCTTCTTCCAGCTGGGCGCGATCGATCCTGCGCTCTTCGAGTTGTTCTGCCCGACACCCGACTCGCCGCAGTGCGATTTCGCCGTTCCTGATGGCTTCAACGGCTTCGCGCTACGGGCACAGACGCCCACTCAAGGGACGGCCTTCGAACTGACCTCTCCGTCGGGGGCCACCGTCATGGTGCAACCTGGCGACAACCGCGAGACGAAGCTCGCGGACACCGAGGTCAGAGTGCGTTGGTTCGGGGATCGCCAGGCAGAGGTGACGGCCGACGAATCGGCTGGGGCTTCCATCGTGGGGCAGTGGTCCCTCCGCTTCGTCACCGACGGGCCGCCAGACCCGGGCGCGGCAGGCAGGATCGACGTCCGACTTCGGGCTGACATCGTCCCCGGCTTTCGCGCCGATCCGACCCTGCGTGCCGGTGAGCGAGTCAACGTCGAGGTCGGCTTCGAACGGCTCGATGGAAGCCCGATCGATGCCTCGCCTGTGCTCGCCGGGTCATCGATCACGGCAAGCCTTCGGAATCCCGAGACTGGCGACACTGAACCACTCGCCGTGACTGGAACCGACGGTCGATTCGAGACGACGATCGCGATCCCCGAGGACTTCGAGGGATCGTCGATCGAGGTGGTGCTCGAAGCCACGGTCGCGCCACCGGACGGGACCGACGTTTCAGTGGCTGGACGAACCGTCACCGTCGATGTCCTCCCGCCTGCCACCTATCCATCTGTCAGTCCGGTCCCCTTGCGTCTTCCGGGAGTTCGGGGGAGTTCCGCGACGACGGGAACTCTCACCATCGCCGGCAGTGACATCAGCGACGGATGCGTGTGGATCGAAGGCGGTCCCGTCACGCTCCCGGCCGAGGCCGCCGACGCCGCGACTGAGGAGGTGCCGATCCTCTTGTCACCAGCTCCGCCGGCCGAGTCGTCGTGTCTCCCGATCCCCACGGGGGAGCGTCGCCAGGTTGAGATCACCGTCGAGCCGACGAGGTCGGCAGCCGGGGTGGCCACGGGCGAAGTTGCCGTCTTCCTGAAGAGCGACGCGAGCGAAGAGATCCGACGAGTGCCAGTTGAAGTCGAATTCGACATGCGGCCGCCGCTCAACGAGCTCCGTCGCTGGGTGATCTTCAGCCTGCTGATGTTGCTGGGCGTCGGGATCCCGATCGGGGTGCTCGTCCTCACAGCCAGGCGAAGCACCCTGCTCGGACCTCCCCAGCTGCTTCGATGGGCGGCGGCGGACGTGACGTGGAGTATCGCCCGAGGCCTGGAGCCCAGTGGTGACTCGCCCTTGGTTCCCGATGACTTCGTCGTTCTGGACGCCACCAGCGAGCGGAAGCGAGGTGTGCCCTCTGTGTCGGTTGGACAGCTTCAGGCTCAGCGGCGGTTCGGCACCACGATCTGGCGTGCGATCGCTGGGCTCTTCGCGGGTGGCGAAGCAACGGTGTCGCACCCGAGTGGTCTCCCGCTCGTGGCTGGTTCGCCGGGCCTTCCACTCAGGTCCTACCCCGACGAGCCATCCCACCAGATACCCCTGGCCATGGCGTCCACGTGGATCTTCGCCCTGCGTTCGATCACCAGCGATGAGGACGACACCGGCGAAGGCCCGGGAACGATGCACGGGTCGTTGACCTACATCGTTGCGGACGGCGCTCACTTCGACACCGACGCCGAACGCCTAGCCGTTCATGCCGAGGAGCGCATCGCCGAGGCCGCGTCCCAGCTCACCCAGCGTCGGCCTGCGGTCAAGCGGCCAGGCCGGCGGTGGGGTCCCACGTTGTCGAAGTCATCGACACCGGACTCCGACAACGCCGTCATCGACGATCTGGGTGACGACGATCCCGACCTTCCCATCTCATAGGCAATCTGGAGGACTTCGTGCAGCCCTATCTCTTCATCGGTGTTGGCGGCTCCGGCGGCAAGACCCTGCGATACGTCTGGCGTGAGCTGGACCGCCGTCTTGTGGCCAACGGCTGGGACAAGGCACACCTGCCGCGCTGCTTCGGCTTCCTGCACATCGACCTCCCCTATGAGTACGACGGGGGTGCTGAGACAGACATCCCCATCGTCAAGGACCTCGAGACCACCCACTACCTGGGACTTGGAAGCAAGGATGTGCCCTACGCGAACTGGGACCGACGAGCGGCCGAGGGAACCCGCGTCGAGGGTCTGGTTCGGTGGCGCCCCTGGGATCCGAAGCGCATCCCTAGTCCCGGCAAGGGGGCCGGCCAACGGCGTGCCGTCGGGCGCGTCGTTTCGGTGCTACAGCACGAGCAGATCTCGGCCGCGGTCACCCAAGCCATGGACGCCCTGGTCGAGGGAGACGCGCACAGCGACCTGCGGCAGCTGGCGACCACGCTGTCCGACGGCGACGTGTTCGGTGGCTCCGGCCACGTTGTTGTGGTGGGGTCGTTGGCCGGTGGATCCGGTTCGGGGATCTTCCTGGACGTCGTGGAATCGGTCAGCAAGGCGACGACAGCTTTCGGTGGCAACGCGGACCCACAAACGATCCTCCTGGCTCCCGACGTGTTCACCAACCTCGGACCGGACGCAGGCATCTACCCGAACGCCCTTGCGGCGCTCGCCGAGCTGGTCAATGCGTCCGAGAGCACAGGGATTCTTCCTTCCCCGGAACAGGAGCTTCGCAGCGGCCCTCTCCGAGATGTCGCGGGCGCCCGCCTGGGTCGCTCGAACTTCGTCGTCGGCGCATCGAACGGCGATGTGACCTTCGGTTCGGTCCGAGAGGTGTACGAGGCCGTCGGTCGAATGCTCGGAGCGCTCGCGCTGAGCCCCCGGCACCAGCAGCCGCTCGACCAGTACATCGACGTCAATGCTGCGGTGACGCCGGTGCGGCGCAGCCTCGGGGAGGCAGCGGCTTGCACCTCGGTCGGATATGCAGTGGTGGGCCTCGGCCGCCACCTCTTCCAGCAGTACGCGGCCGAGCGGATGGCCCGCCGCGTCTACGACCGACTCGTCGCCGGCCACGATGAGCGGGACCCAGATGTGCCATCTGAGGTCCGACTTGCCCGGGCGGTCGATGCTCGTTGGGACGGCGGATTCCTAGCCGCAACGGGCCTCAACGAACTGGGTTCCGAGTCCAACCAGGTCATCGACGCGCTACGGAACCTCGACGAGGTGAAGGACCGCGTCCAGGCCATGAAGAACGACGTGCTCGAATCGATTCGCGGCAGGGTCAACAAGTTCACCGGCAAGGACTGGCTGACCGCGCACGAGGGCGAGTTCAAGACTCCTGCGCTCAAACTCGAACAGTTCGAGACGAGCGAGCGACATCGTCGGGCCAAGGAGTGGACCGACACCATCCAGGTCCGCCTCGTCGACGCCGTCGTGCAGGAGGTCGCTACCTACGGCGTGCCCGTAGCGTTGCGGCTCCTGCAGCGGCTCGACGAGGACATCGAGAACTCGATCGCAGACCTCCGTAGAGAGGTCGATGAGCACCGCGAGAAGGAGCGCAAGTACTCGAGCAACGCCAAGAGCGTCCTGCTGAATTTCGTGGCCGAGTTCAAGGGCAACGCGGAGGAGCATGACAAGAGCAGCCAGCTCCGCGGGTCTGCGCTCCTCATGCGGTTCGAGGCCGAGACCGCGTCGCTCGCCGCCGAACTCCTGACCGACGTCCGGGCCAACCTCCTTCCGCCCCTCCGCACGTCGCTGAAGGGGTTCTTGGACCGGCTGCAGGTCTCTGCAACGCAGGAGCCCACCAAGTCGCTGATGCTGAGGTGGAGCTCCAACGAAGTGCCACCCCATCTGCAACCGGCAGCCAACGAGCTCCTCATCGAGCCAGCCAGCGGATTCCCCGCCACACTCGAACGGCTGCTCAGCGAGCTGTTCGAGGGCACCCAAGCAATCGATGCGGTCAAGAAGGGTGCAGAGGAGATCATCACCGGTGATTGGCCTGCGTATGACGGTGCCCCGCATGGGCAGACCCTGATCAGCTCGATGGCCAGCTGGGAGCCACAGGCGGGAGCAGCTCGCTGGGCGGATGCCGCAGCCTCGACGGCTGAGTTCCGCATCGGGCTCACCGCGGATCAGCTACCGAGGCGTGCTGCGCAATGGTTGGCCGAGCGGCAGGGCCCTGTCAGCGAATTCCTCGCCGAATCACTCGCCGAGTTTCTTAACGACCAGGCAGCAGCGGGGAGGAACACGAGTGCGTTCCTCGATGCCTTCACGCTGGCGCTGTCGAAGTCGCGGCCGTTCGTCTTCGTTGACTCCGACGTGAGCCTCGAGCTGCACGGAGCGACCGGTGAAGACACCTACACATCGGTCTCGACGATCCCTGTCGCAGCTGAACCGGGTACGGCCCTGTACGACTCTCTCGTCCAAGCGCTCACGACGGCAGGTATTGATCCCGGCGGCATCGTGTTCGACGCCTCGAACCGGGCAGCCGACGTCGACGTCATCCGTTACCCGACGATCAAGTTCCACCCTGCTGCTCTGAAGTCATTCACGGGCCCGATCGCCGAGGATTGGGGAAATCGCCAGGGCCAGGACGTCGGTCGCGCCGACTTCTGGAACTGCCGACGGTCCCGCACCCTCGAGGCGTACGTGCCCCTTCCACGCGAGCAGCTGATGAGCCTCGTCAGTGGCTACTTCCTCGCGGCGACGCTCGGCTACGTCGACCTGCCCGCCGACGAGCTCTGGTCGGCGAAGCAGCGTCATGTCTGGTCACCGGACGGCCCGCTGGCCCTGCCGCGCTATTTGCTCAGCGCGCAGGGGCGTGAACCGCGATCGGCGAAGGAAGTGCTCCCAGCATTGCTCGAAAGCTTCCCGCTGACGTGGCTGGCGGTCACAGCGGATCACTCGGTCCTCCCTGCCTACGAACGCCTCATGGACCTGGGGAGCACCCACGACGGTCGATGCCACGGGGAGGTCTCTGAGTGGGTGAAAAGTGGGGAGCGGGAGACCGGCACCGCCCCACATCCGGCCGGCATCACCGGTCTCGAGGTGGACTCGGCATCAGATGCCGACCAGCGGCGAGAGGCCTTGGCAAAGCGCCTGAACGGCATTGCGGCCACGCTCAGCGACCGCTCGGGTAAGCCGCTCAAGTCGAGCACTCCTCCTCGAGACATCGATGGTCTGCGAGAGATCACCGGACTCGTGGCCGAGGCGCTCTCCGTTACCGTCGAGTCGCTGCCGAGCGGCGGTGACCACGATGGCGATCCACTGATCTGAGCAAGGGCGGGCTGACGAGTGTTGGTGATCATCGCAACGGAGCAGAGCGGGGCCGCGCTCGCAGGGCCGCTACGAGCGTGGAGCGCGTCGCAGCTCCTTGCCCCTGTTCTGCTACTGACCCCGAACGACGACGAGGCACTCACATCCCGCGCCATCACGCACGGCGACGCCGCTGAGGTGTCGGCTATCGACGCCCTCCGTGGTGTGGATCTGGAGTCGATCGTGCAGGTCACGGTTGCGATCGGGTCAGAGGTCGAGAATCCTGACCGAGTCATCGCGGCATACGACCTCGCTTCATCGCTGCTGGAGCGGGCGATCGGAGCCGACGCGTGGGAGTCGTCTGCGCTCGTAGCAATCCCGGACGAGCCGGGCCGCGCCTGCAGCCCAGACCTGCTGCTCCCAACATTCGATCCGTGGATCGTGGTGGCGGCTGAAGACCGTGCTCACCCGGCAGGAGTGAACACCCTCATCGACCCTTCCGACACCCACCTGGCACAACATGCCGCACATGCCGTTGTCGCGCTCGCCGATGCCTGGTCGTTCACCTCTGGCGTGGAGGCGAACTACGTCGCAAAGGCGCGAGCCGCTGGCGCTGCCCCTGCCGGGGCGATCAACCTCGTTCGCTGCTACACCCGTCTGATCGATGCGGGCTATCTCGCGGATCACGTCGCTGCGCAGGTACTCCGTCCCGGGGTGCGGTGGCCCAACCCCGAGGTCAACGAGTTCGACGATGTCGACCTCGAGGACGACCAGAACCAAGCCGTCGCAAGTGAGTTCCTGCGGGTCCACGCTCCGACGCTGGGCCTCACCGAGGTACAACCGCTGGTTCACAAACGATCGAAACTCAGCCTCTGGGAAGCGATCAAGGCGGTCTTCCGATTCATGGTGGACCGGTTGCGGCGACTACCGGCGCGGTGGCTCGACGATCGCATCGGCAACCTCTACAACACCGTCGCCGAGCGTGTCGAAGGCATGGGGGCCGACGTCACGGTCAGGCGGTGGAGGGAACGCGAAGCCGGCGAAGCTCCCCGCGCCTTGCTCGATGAGCTAGCTGCTCGCAGGCTCAAGGTGGAGCCGGGTGCAGTCGGTCCGACCTGGGAAGACATGTGGCGCATGTCGATCGGTCTTGTCGATGGCACCGCGCTCCCAACGTCGTTGGAGCTGCCGTTTCTCGTGTCCGGTCAGAGGCGGTTGCTCGAGACAGACCCGAGATTGATCGTCCCGGATCCCGAGGACCGGCCGCCCGGTACGCGGGACCGCGCCGGGGTCCGCTCCTGTGACCCCAAGCGACTCGATCCGCTCGTGTCGTCTGCCTTCTTCGCCGGGCCAGGCCCGGACGACGACGAGCAGGGGAGTCCCGCCATGGCGGCCTGGTACGAGCCGCGCTCGCGTTCGCTGCTGTGGCGCATCGGGGTGGGGATCGCCCAAGCGCTCAACCAGGCTGAGCTCGAGCAGGTCCGGCCGTCGACCGAGGACTGGGATAACCTCGAGGAACTGGCTGCTGAAGTCGAGGAGAAGACCGGTAAGCTCCGGCGCCGGTACTTCGCCTGGCTGTTCGTCCGTACCGTCTTGGCCATCGTGGGCAGCTTCGCTCTCGTTCTCAGCGACCTCCCGGTGTGGGTGCAGCTCGCCGGTCCCCCGGTCGTGTGGCTCGTGTGGCTCTACCTGCTGGGACGTGGCTGGCAGCGCACCAGTGGGCGAATCAAGTCACTGGAGGATGGTGCCGCTGAGCGATCGGAACAGCTCCTGCACCAACTGTTCCTCGCCCTCGTCCGAGAAGCGGACTTCGAGCGCCTCGGATGGCGCTACGCCGAGTACCTCGATTGGGCCGAGATCACCGGTTGGTACCTCCATCGCCCGTTCGTCGGACGCGAAGGCGAAGACCTTGACATGGCCGACGCACTCGACCCCGAGTCCGTTCCTGCCGCATTCGGAGCCGGCTTGGGGGACGTCGGCCTCACCACGTTCGACACGATCTGTCAGGCGTCGAGGGCCAGGCTCTTCCTTGTTTCCTGGTTGAAGACCTACTACGAGACAGTCCGAGAGGCTGTGGTCAAGGACTGGCAGGAGAAGCGAGGCCTTGATAGCGAACAGGCCCGGCCGACCGGTTTCGCGGACAACACGCGGGGTGCGGCCTCGCTTCGGCGCCACCTTGTCACCGAGGCGCGGAAGGGAACTGGTCGGCGTCTCACTGACAACCCGATGTCGCCAGCGCTCCTCGAGCAGCTGTCGAATCGTCCGCTCACCAAGGTGATCGATGGAGTGGCACTGGTGGCAGAAGGAAGCGAGCACTGGCTGGCACCAGTGGGGGCATGGCTCGCCGATTCGACAGACCTCGCGGTGGTGGCCGACACCCTCCGTCCAACCGTCCTCCGTATCCGGGTTGAGAGTGAGGACGGCGGAGGTGGCGGCGCGACTGGCTTCGTGCTGCGGGGGACTGGCCTCGTCGTCACCAACGCTCACGTCGTCGAGAAGGCCGCGAAGGTCGAAGTCGCGACCGATGGCGGGGAGTGGGTTCCAGGGCGGGTGCATGCGGTAGCGAGTGACACTGACTTGGCACTGATCGAGGTCGACTCGTCGATCGATCTCCCAGTCGTTCGCCTGGGGACGTCGTCTGATCTCTCGATCGGAACCCGAGTGTTCACCCTCGGGTTCCCGAAGTTGCTCGATGGAGATCCAACGTTCTCGTCGGGTGAGGTCACCGCGGCCCGCCGGTTCGTGACCTACGGAGCAGGTCAGATGGAGGTGGTGCAGACCTCCTACGCCGCTACCGGTGGGGCGAGTGGCTCGCCGGTCTTCGACTCCTCGGGCGTAGTCATCGGGATTCATCAAGGTGGGGCCGAGGCCGACGACGACCAACGAGCGGCCGACTATCTGAGCTTTGCCGTGCCTGTCGACGCCCTCCGCCGATGGCTCACCGAGATCGGGGAGCTGACCGATGGCGCCACTCCCCCGCCCCTCCGGCTGCGCTCAGGGTCGGAGTCGGAGTTGTCGCTGAAGGACCCGCAAACCTTCTTGAACGAGGTTGCCGAAGCAGGGCTGGGCACCATCGCACGGGACCACGGGGGCGATAGCGCAGCGTTCAAGTCCCTATCGATCGTGGATAAGACGCTCACCGGTTGGGAAGCCGCTGAGCCGATCAGGTTCTTGGCACCGTTCCGCACGGGTGGCTGCGTAGTCGAAGCCGCGGCCCCGCAACCAGCGCCACGACCAGACGAGGTCCATGCTGAAGACCCTGGCTTGGCGGCCGACGCCAACGACCTGATCTGAGCCCGTGATCTCCAGTGAGCGCTCGTCAATCGCATCGCTTCGGCCCTCATCCAGGTCCTCCAGCGTCCTGGCGTGGGAGATCTCGATCATCGCCACCGCCGTCGCGCCGACAGCCCGCTGCATTCGACGGACGGCTCATAGTCGCTCCGATGCTGGGGTGGGTGTGGCCGCGTGATTCGGTCTACGTCTCCGGAGCCTCGTCGGGGGGTTGTCTCATATCGCGATGGGCTGAGATAGGTCGCGGTAGTAGGCGGCCTCGACCTCGGTGGGATTGAGGTCGTCGAGGTCCGGCGAGCGTCCGGCCGCGTGGTTCTCAAACCGGTCGTGGCCCCACAGCATTGGCGGCGAGTCCCCGCGCGACCGAGGCCCACGAACTCGTCGAGTGGGATGACGCCAGTAGGCGGCGCCACCCCCCCCGAACCCGATCACCGCTCGGGTCCTCCCCAGAGGTCAAAGACGAGACGCCATACCAACCGGACGACTGCGCCGCCGGGCACGATACCCGCGAGGTCGTCGGACGCTAGAGCGTCGCAAACGGCGGTGTGCATCTCGCGCACCGAAGACGCGGCGGCGATGTCGTGCTGGGCCTTGTCCGCTATGGCGCAGGCGACTCGGGCGCGCAACTCGGTCGTGACGGTGGCGTCGGCTGCCTCGGCAGCTGCGAGCAGCAGCCGGGTCTGGACGTCGAGAGTGGCCGCGCTGACGGCGAGCTCCCGCGCGCGGCGCACCCGGTCGGTGGGGGTGGTGTGGGGATCGTGCATCTGGGCCTCCTGGGCCTCCTGGGCCTCCTGGGCCTCCTGGGCCTCCTGGGCTCACGCTCGACGAGAAGGTCTCGCCGTGCGTCTCAGATGCAGCACCGCTGACGATGACAGGTCGGTTCAGGGTTGGTAAGGGCTTTCGGGCAGATCACCGTCTGGCGCTTCCAGGGCCTGTTTCCAGCTGGATCTCGGCCGTTCAAAATCCAACACGGAGTGGGCGCTCGGTTGCCGGATCGCATGCGCGCACCCTGGATCTGTCCGCGCGATTGGAGGGGCTCGGCCGCGCGCGGGTTCGTCCTAGGAAAGGGGTGTGACCAGACAGCCCCATTTGATCAGCGAGACCTGGCGCGGTGCCGCGCGGGCGCTACCGATCAAGCACGGCCTCGATCGCATCCTGGATCTCCTGGAGGAGCGCCTGGACACTCCTGCGGAGCCAGGTGCCGAGGTGCTGGACGAGCTCCTGCCGCTCTCGACGGGCCTGGTCGCGCTCGACCAGGTGCTGGCGGTGGTCTCCGTCGAGGCGAGGGCCGAGCAGCAGCTCGCACCGCCCGGCGGCAGGCCCCTTCGGCTCTCTCGGGATGAAGTCAAACACCTCTGTGTTCACTCAGAAAGGACGAGCTCCTCGACCCCCTGTGACGGCCATCGGTCCGAGTGATGTCACCGTCCCGTGGGTCCATCCCAGACGAGTTCACGCCGATCATTCGACGCCGTCACTCTGGTGGCCGCTCATCAGGGTTCGCCTGAGGCACCTTCCGATGAGGTGTTGAGCCCGGGGCAGCGCTGGAGCCTGCCTCGAATACGGAGTGCAATGGACGAACGGGGCGCCGAGTCGCCAGGCGAGGAACCCGTCAGTGATGAGCTGGTCACCGATGACGACGGCATCGCGACGGTGGCGGAGCCTCGGTAGGCGCCTCCAGGGCTTCCTGGCCCGCTCAGTGACCGGCACTCCGATGTCTCGGCTGGTGAAAGGGAGCCGAGCGTTGGAGAGCAGGACGATGTCGGCGAGCCCCAAGGTCCCAGCGAGCTCGATCGCTTCGGCGGCGGCGTGCTGCAGAGACACCCCTTGGACGTCGAAGGACGCCACGGTGCCGTGGACATCGAGGACGACGACGCTCGCGCCCAGGTCGCGTGCCATGCGGAACGCCGTGTCGAGATCAGTGGTGTGGTGGTACTGGAGCGCCCGCATCCGGTTCACCCTCGGATCTCGACGGCTCCTCGTCCCCGCTCTTCTGCCCTCCGTCACGGGTCGTTGCGAACCATGCCTGCATCACCTTCCAGCCGACGACGAACCACGAAAGCTTGATGGGCGGCGTTCGCAGTTGGTCGAACGACTGACTCCTGAACGCAACAGAGACCACAAGTGGTCCGATCAGGATCAACCCGGACAGGACCGCAGTCCGAGGTCCGAGCGACCAGAGGCACGCGGTCGTGAGCGCCAATCCGCTGATCGCGACGAGACCAGACACCTCGACTCGAGGTAGGGCTCCGCCCCATCCGACGCCGAACGCGATGAGCAGCACCGCTCCGACGATCGCTGGTGATGGCGTCTCATCCGCGGTGATCAGCACGAATCCCGATGCGAACGGCGTGGCGACGAGCAGCCAGATCGACCACGGCACCATTAGCCCCTGTCGGGACTTGAGCACTGCGGTCTTGGTGTTGATCGCTGTGGTGCAACGGGTCTCGATCCAGGTCCGGAAGATGGCGAAGTGCCGGTGGTTGGTGGACTCTTGCCACGCGGCACTGGATCGACCGGTCGACTCGAGGGCCCAGGTCAGGGCGACGAAGAGGCTTCCCAGCGCGGCGCCGGTGATGGCCCCTACCGCCAGGCTGAGAGGGGAGAGCCCGCCGACGACCCAGAGTCCCGCCAGCGTCCGAAGGCCGTAGCCCAGGCCGACCATGGCGGTGAGGAGCCACACCAGGGTCGGTGATGGCTGCTGTGTGTCGATCGCGCTCCGCAGGCGCTCGTACGGCGCGGCGATCGCAAACACGCCCACGGAGATGAGGACCAGAAACGGCAGTCCGAGGCCACCCGAGGGTGGAAGAAGGACAGCGAGCGCCAGGGCGCCGGTGAGCCGGGCCACGAAGGCGAGGAAGGCCTGCTCGACCCGCACTCTGTCGATCTGGTCGTCTCCAGTGAGCGGCATCCGCCGTTTTCCCAATGCCCGGTCCTGGTAGCGGTCGCGGACATCGTTGAGCAGGTACCGCGCCTGGTACACGCCGAACTCGAAGACGAGGAACACGGTCGCGAGGCGCAAGAACCACTCATCGTCGAACTGCCCGGCGACGAGCAGAGTCGTGAGAACGGCGAGGATCGGACCGATGAGCGGCTTCACGAACAGTTCCTCGCCGGCTCTCGGTACGAGAAGCCAACCGATGAAACTGCGCTGCTTCACTTCCTTGGGTCGATCAGCGGCCATCGACTTGTCGGCGGGAGCAGGATCGCCGGGTTCGGCTGGCACCCCAGTGATGGACGAGCTCGAATCAGCACGCGCGGGAGGCGCGGACCGAGGGTCCGGAAAATCGGCTCGGGTCCGCTCCAGGCGTTCGCCGAGCTTCGCCTCCGCGTCGTGCCACAACCGATAGCCGTTGCGGGCTCGATTCGCGAGCAGCACCGGAACGAGCGTGATCGCCACGTTGACCAGCAGGCCGGCGCCCCGCAATCTCCATGTCGGCAGCTTGATCGTGGCCATGAGCACGATGCCGAACAAGAGCCCCACCAACACCACGTACAGCAGGCTCCAGTTCGCCAGGGCAAGACGGGACCCGTCGCGTTGGCCGTGCACCTCGAGCTGTAGGTGCTCCCACGAAGGAAGCGGCAGTTCATCCTCGGCCTGGCCGGAGAGGTCGTGCAGCTGCGTCTCGAGTCGACGGACGTAGTACGAGCGCAGCGTCTGCTCCGCCGACAGCAGCGCTCCGAAGGACAGAAGGGCCACAGGCAGAAGTGGCGCCGCAAAGTAGACCCACGACGGCACGATGGTGAGGCCGCGCGCGGTGACCGAACCCGTGGAAGGGTTGCTCGCCTGTACGGCTGCGTCTCCGGCCACCGCCACCGACGAACTCCCCGGCACCGCAGAGGCCAATGGATCCTCGCAGTACCCGGCCGGGCAGGTTCGGAATAAGAGAACGGCCAGGGCGAGGACCAACGCGAGCCCGATGCTCACCAGAGCCACGTACTGGGTGACCATCGAGCGCTCGTCGTCACGGGCCTCGGCCAGCTCCGAGATGAGGATGTCGAACTGCGGCCCGGGCGCCGCAGGATCAGCAGACGTCATGGTCCCAGGGCCTCTGCGACCTGCGCTGGATCGTCCACCGGCGTCGCGGCGATGAATCGAGCGTCATCGGCGATCCGGGTGCCCTGTCCGTCGACCTCGCTGAAGGTCGCGCGCTCGTAGCCCTCGGGGATCGACACCCACTTCTGGTTGGCCGCCATGGGCCAAGTGTCGGCGATCGGTCCAGGGTCGACCAGGCTCCAGGTGCCGTTCGCATGGTGCCAGAGCTCGTGGTCGGCGAGGGAGTCGTCGCACGCATCGGAGCTGCGGTTGAGACTCACCACGGCCCAGAGCTCCGAACCTGCAGGGATGATGTTGGCCACACGGACGCTGTCTGGTTCCTCGGGGATGCCGATGGTCGAGACCTGCCACGTCGCCAGGTCGAGCCGGTAGATCTCCTCAAAGTGGTACGCACATCCGGAGCGTCCACCGGATGCGAAGAACATCTGACCTCGATCGGCGCTCATCCGGGGGTGTCGGAGGGCGATGTTGGCCTGGGAGTCGTGCCGGGCCGCGAGCGACCCGTCGGTGCGGTACTTCAAGATGCTCTGGGGGCCGCCGTAGGCCGACGGAGGCTCGAGGTTCGCCACCACCACGATGCCTCCGTCGGCGGCAACTCCGCGGACCGCCACCGTGTCGAAGACGTCCTGTTGGCGAAGGGTCGCCAGGTCGGTTGCCACCCGACGCGGGTCGTTCGGTAGGGCCGGGTCGAATCCGAGCAGCTCACCGTCGGTGGTGATCGTCCAGGCGATTCCGTCGGCGGCGAAGGCCACACCGTCGCAGGCGGGGCATGGCTGCGCCTGCTGGTCTGTCGTTCGAGCGTCCCTGAAGGTGATCTGGTCGTGGCCCATCATCGCCAGCCATCGCCGGTCGTCGCTCCACGCGCCCGCCGTGACGTCACCCACATCAGGGATGCGGGCCACGGTCGTGCCGTCTAACTCGTACACCGTGCTCCCACCTGTGGCGCGGTCGTAGTCGCTGAACAGCACCTGGGTTCGTTCCGGTCGCCCGGCAGCGGCTCGCTCCGCAGGGCTCCGGCGATCGAGGCTGCTCCAGTCGTGGTCGTCGATGTGTGTCGCGGCCAGCTCGCCGAGCCTGGTGTGGCCGACGTCGTGTGGGTGGAAGGAGCGTTCCTTGCGTGGTCGGTCTCCGCTGGTGATGCCGGCGGTCAACCCGTTGAGCCAAGGGTCGTCGCGGCCGCAAAGGCTGTGGTGCTCCCCGTCGTGCTCGTAGAGCTCAGCGTGCTGGTCGATGAAGGTGAACGTGACGCCGTTGCGTCCGTCCACGTCGGCCGCGGCCTGGCCGATCGTGGCGTTCAGTGTGCCGGCCAGCCCCCGCAGCGTTCGGGCGTCGCCCGGGCTGATGGTCTCGCAGCGCCCTGCGAAGACCTTCTGTGGGTTCCAGGCGTCGGGTTCGCTCACCAGGTTGGGGTAGCCGGCGACAACAACTAGGCCGCCTGGGTGCACTACCTGGTCAGCGAGGTGCTCGAAGTAGCGTCGCAGGTCGTCGCCCAGCTGCACGATCTCGGCCTGGGTCTCCTCGGGCTGGAGGAGGCAGCTGTCGATGCCAGGCGCGAGGAAGTCGGCGACCGGCGCAACCCGGCGCAGCACGCTGGTGGCGCCGATCACCGTGAACCCGCCTGCGAGGCACTTGGCGAGGGTGTCGGCGAAGCCGATGTCGTTGCCGCCCGCCGTGAGGGTCACGAGGTCGAAGCGGCCATCCGCCGGCGTCCACTGCGGCTCTCGAGTGGTGGTCGTGAGGTTCAAGAGGCCGAAGTGCACCTCCGGGTTGAACAGGTTGGCGGTCGTGGCCCCCGTGCAGGCTCGGAGGACCAGATCGGTAACCGATGCGTCGGTGAGGGAGTCACTTGCCACGATCGGCCACGCCCTCGACGGGGGCTGTTCGCCACCGACGCCGTCGGCTCGTTGGCACTTGTCCGGTCCGTCGGGGGCCACGTTCACGGTGCCTTCGCCCGAGGAGTAGGAGTCGCCCATGGCCAGCCATCGAAGGTCCTGAGGATGCTCGTCGGCTGTCACCGGAGATGGCGAGACCCCGAACATGGTGCTGGCGACGACGAGCACGGTGAGCGTCGCGAGCGCGAGGCGCTGGGCGCGGCTGCCACTCATCGGGCTGCTACCTCGAGGTCGGCCAGGCGGGCGTCCATGGCCTCGCGGCCGGACGTCACCGCGGCGTGCTCGGAGGTGAACGCCGCAGCGTCGTCGCAGAACAGGAGCGCATCGAGCGCCGCCGCTTGGGTTCCGAGGGCGATGTTGGTGAGCTCCACGTCGGGGACGGCGAGGGTCAGGTCTCGGAGCTGGGCACTGCTGCCGACCTGGGCCGACAGCTCGCCGGCGATCCGATCGCAGACGTCCGGCTCGGCGGTCGGGCCCATCTCGACGATGCCCTCCGCCGCCACCTCGTCGAACACCAGAACCGTCCGCCCTGGCTCCTCGAGGTACTCGAGCGTGGCCCGAGCCACAGCGGGATCGATATCGCTGGGGGCGGCGGAGGGCTGCCCGGCAGCTGAATCGTCGTGCCCTGCGTCGCCGGCCAAGGCGACCACGGCGACGACCCCCGCAGCCACCACGGCGACGCCGAGTGCTACGCCGACGGCCCAACGGGTGCGCGCTCTCGGGTGCATCTGGCTCGTCTCGATACCTCCGCCACTCACGCCACCGCTCCCCATCCCGGCCGTCGCCGGTGCACGTCTACCAGATTTCCGAGTACACGGTGTCCGTTGCTCCTCCCGGCACTGAGCGGGCTCCAGCTGGTTGTTCTGCTCCGGGAGCAACGTAGCGGGCGCGCCACCGGCCTGATCAGCGGCCCCAGAGGGCAAGCGGCTGCTGGTGGCATCAGATGTTGCCAGGGCTCACCCAGCCGGCGGGGGTGCCGAAGTGGCTCATCGGCAGGCGGGCGTTCGGGGGGAGGCTCGAGCCGTTGCCCTGGGTGGAGACGACCATGCCCTGACCGGCGTAGATGGCGGCGTGACCGTACGTGCCGTTCGTCCAGAACACGATCGAGCCGATGCTGATGGCGGAGTGGTTGAGATTGCCGCTCACCTTGCCCCGGGACTGGTAGGCGTAGAAGGTCGACTTGGCGCTGCCGAAGCCGCTGAGAGGTCGGGCTCCGTGGGAGAGGGCGTGGGAGTCCCAGGCCAGCACGTAGCACCACCCGCTCCAGCGGTCCATGGTCGGGTTGTTGGCCTTCTCGGCGATGTTGGAGGGACGTGTCTCACCGATCTGCATGGCGGCCCACCGCGAGGCGGCGATGCCGCGGTGGCTACCGCAGTGCGGCACCGAGGTCTGGTTGCTCACCCGGCTGGAGTGGACGAAGTTGCGGATGCCGCTCGAGGTGGTCACGAAGAACCATCGGTTGGACCGGTAGGCACCATCGGCCCAGGAGTCGTCGATCCAGCAGTGCATCTTGACCCGCGTGCCAGCGCCGATGGAGCCCTGGGCATTGCACCCGGGGAGGCTCCGATTGGTGCAGCCGTAGTGAGCGCCCTGGGTCGACATGTATGACCCGGTCGAGGCCGAGGCCGGCGAGGCCAGGATGCCGACGACAGCGAGAACCGTCAGGACAGCGACGCTCAGGCGAAGCCGGTGAGACGGGGAGTAGCGCATCGTGGTGGACCTTTCGTCGACGGCGCACTGATCGGTGCCACCAGCACAGGACCACCGACCCGCGAGCAGTGGGAGGGGCTCGATTGCACAGCGCCGCCGTCGAGGTCGCCTCGAGGTCGCAACGCCCCCCAGTGAGGTGGCTCCCCTCTGCCACGAACGAGGACCGAGGACGCGCACACGGGCCCGTATGAGTGCGCGCCGGCCCGCGGTCTCCTGTCGTGGCCGACCACGAGCGCCTCATCGCAGGCGGAGAAGGGGTTCACCATGACGACCAAGGACCGACCTGTGCACCGCACCCTGAAGCGGGTGGCCTCGACCGCTGCGCTGGCGGCGCTGCTGGCCGGCACCGGGCTGGCGACGACGCCCCGAGAGGCCGCAGCGACCGGTGGCTACCCCCACAGCAGCGCGACCAACTGCGCCGGTCAGTTCGGCATCTACTCGTGGTGCGTCGACCGAGACCGCAGTGGGTGGTTCAGCTCCGCTGAGCAGTACTCCCAGTGGGGCTTCTCGTACCGCAACTGCACCGACTACGTGGCGTGGAAGATCAACAGCCTCGGTGTGCCGTTCGCCAACACCATGGGCGGCAAGCGCTTCGGCAACGCCACCAACTGGGACGACAACGCCCGAGCCCTCGGCTGGACCGTGTCGGCGACACCACGGGCTCGCTCGATCGCGGTCACCAACGGCGGCTACGGCCACGTGGCCTTCGTCGAGAGCGTCAACGCCGACGGCTCGGTGAACGTGTCGGAGTACAACCACCGCAGCGATGGAGGCTTCGGTACTCGCACCGGCCGCTTTGATGCCTACATCTACGTGCCGAACCTGACGACGGCACCCGCACCCGCCCCTGCGCCAGCACCCTCGACATCGGTGTCCCAGTACCGCAACTCGTTGGTCCGCTGGAGCGGCGACAACGTCACGACCTGGTACGTGGCGCCCGACGGCACCCGTCTCTGGGTCCCGGACGGCGGCACGTACAACGAGCTCAAGCGACGGGGCACCTCCGGCCCCCACAGCCTCGGCGCCACGACCCTCGACCAGCTGCCCGACATGCGAGGCCGTTGGGTCGCCTCCGGCTCGGAGTGGGGTCACAACCGCACCCTCCGTCGGGGCATGTCGGTTCGCTCGGCGGACGGTCGGTACCGCTTCGTCATGCAGGGTGACGGGAACCTGGTGCTCTACGGGCCCAGCGGCCGTGCCCTGTGGGCCACGTCGTGGAAGACGAGCAACTGGCGAGCTCAGGAGTACGTCGTGTTCCAAAGCGACGGCAACCTGGTGACCTACGGCGGCGGTCGCGCCATCTGGCACACCCACACGGGCGGCAGCGGAGCAGGCCGCTTCTCGGTGCAGTCCGACGGGAACCTCGTCATCTACCGAGGGTCCACGCCCGTGTGGTGGTCCGGCACCGCGGGAAGGACGTGACAGGTCGGGCGGCGGACCCGAGGGCCGGCGGGCTGCAGCCCGCCGGCCCGGTCCGCGCCTCAACGATGGCCGGCGCCCCAGTCGAGTCGGTCGACCTCGGTGGCCGGCACGTCGCTTCGACCGAGGGCTGCGAGGAGGTGATCGCGGATGTCCGGCCATCGAGGCGCTCGGATCCTTCGCTCGCCGGCCCCGCTGCGCTCCTCGGTGCCCTCGAAGCCGGTCTCCATGACCGCGACCCGGAGCTGGTCGACCTTCCGGCGGGGGACGCCGAGACCCTTCAGGCCGATCTCGGTGCGCAACCGGCCGTAGAGCGGCGAGGCTTCATAGAGCCGGATGGCGTCGTTGGGTCGAGATGCCTTGCACCCGATGTCCTCGAGTTCGGAGGGCGAGGGTGTCAGTGGACGGTGGTCGTCGTCGGGTTCGAGCAGCGCTTCGACGAGCAGGTCGAGGTCGTTGATCTCCCAGCGGTGGTAGAGCCAGTCGGCGCCGGCGTGGTGGAGCCGCAGACGAACCAGCGGGTGCTGGCAGTGCGGTGTGATCGCGAAGGTCCGCACGGGCAGCGGCTTCAAGATCTCGATGGCCTTGATGCCCGAGAACACGTCCGTGCCGACCTCTCCAGGGGCGTGCTCGTCGAAGATGTCGACGACTGCGAGGTCGATCCCGCTCCAGTTCTCGAGCGGCCAAGTGGCCGTCTCGTCTTGGCTGAGGGCGTGGGTCACCGCGATCGTCGGGTGCTCGTTGAGCTTCTGGGCCATCGACGAGCGCTTCCAGTAGTCGTCGTCCACCACGACGACCTTCAAGCTCCGCATGGCCGAGATCGTAGGAGGCTTTGGACGCGCAGGCAGTGGTGTGGGTCCGCAACCCGCGGTCGAACGCCACGGCGCACGACGCCGCGGGCCCTCGGCCCAAGAGGTGGTCTCGCATCACTTGGCCTTCAAGAGTAGAACAGACGTTTGTCGAGCGGCAGTGAGGGTGGGAAGCATGTGGTCGATGGAGCAGCGAGTGGTCTCGGCCGCTCTGGCGTTGGATCGGTGGTTGGACCGACTCGATCAGCGCTGGTCAGCACCCCCACCGCTTGCCGGGGTGATCGATCCCGAGCCGGTGGCCACCGGGGTGGTGCCGCTCGACGCCGTGCTGGACGGGGGCGTGCAGCGCGGTGAGGTGACGGTGGTGCTGGCTGACCTGGTGGCCCAGGCGGGGGCGCTGGCGCTGTCGGCGGCCACGTCGACCGAAGCGCCCTGCCTGGTGGCCAGCCCGGAGCCGATCGAGGTGCTCACCGCTCGGCTCCTGGCCTCACAAGCCGAGGTGGCGGCGGTGGCCGTAGCCGACGGCGCCATGAGCGAGGCGGAGTGGGAGACCGTCGCCGCCGCGGTGGGCATGATGAGCGCCTCGGCGTTGTCGGTGAGCGACGTCGGGTCGTTGACGGCGTTGGCCCGGGTGGTGTCGTCGGCCGATGTCGATCTGGTGGTCGTGGTCGACGCCGAGCGCTACGGACCGCCTTCCGACGTGGTCGCTGCCCTCGGACGTCTGTCGCGCACCGCGGGCGTGGCGGTCCTCGCTGCGCTGGCCGACCCGGGGGGCGAGCTCAGCGGTGGGGGAGGGAGGATGGTACAGATGCACTCGTTTCGGCTCGGCGGCGCCGCCACCCTGGTGCATGCCCCACCCGGGTCGTTCCCCACCGCCGCTCAGGCCACGGTCTCCCTGGTGGCCGGCTGCGTGCGCTGATCCCGGGGCCGCGTGCCGGTTCACTGCTCAACTCGTCCTGGCAGCGAGCGGCTGTCCAGGGAGGTGACCCGGCCACGGCTCGGCTTGCAAGCTCGACCGGGAAGCTGAGTCAGAGCGTCTGGGGTCTCGACGCTGTGCCGGCCCGGCGAGACAAGGCCATGAATGCCGCATTCACGCTGCGGCGCGCCGCCCATGGGCGACGGGTCCGGCCCCGGCAGCGCGAACAAACCTGTCGAACCGATGCTGTCGAAGCGGCGGGTTCTCCTCCGAAGGTGCCCAAGCAACCTTCAGGAGGAGCACAGATGGTTCAGAAGCCACATGAGAATCCCGCCGAACCGTTGATGACCGCTGGCCGCTCGACCGATGAGATCGCAGCGGTTGTCGAGGCCCGTGCGGCGGGAGCGACCCATCTACAGATCGCTGCGGCGCTCGGTGTCTCGCGCAAGACCGTTCAGCGTCTGCTCGCCCGTCCCGCAGTGAAGCAAGAGGTCCACCAACGTCGCATCGACCGGATGGAGGAGCTCACCATCGGGCTGGTCTCGCTGGCCGACAGCGCCACGAGCGTCTTGGCGGGCCTCCTCCAATCAGACGACGAGGGCGTCCAGCACCGGGCAGCTGTCCAGGCCATTGCCTTGGCGCTTCGGGCTCACACCCGTCTTTCGGTTGACCACGAGGTGGGGGGCCGGCTGCGAGAGCTCGAGAGCATCCACCGGCAGGCCGAGGCCGTGGCCGACCAGATGGCCGAATACCAGGAACTCATCGCCGCCATGCCAGACGAGGAGGATCACCGATGACCCTGGAGTCCCGCCTTCGACACCTCGAGGGCACCGTCCCGCAGTTGATCCGTTCCGACAACGACGTGCTCAAGGCGATCGAGATGGGTCGAGTCGACGAAGGGCACCTGGCATGGGTCAAGTCAGTGGTCGCCGACCACGCCCTGGCCAGCCTGTGGGCCACCGCCTTCTTGCTGCGCAACAGCCACTTGACCGAAGAGCAGATGCCCCCCGACGTGCTCCCGTTCGCGATGGCTGCTCGGGTCCTCGCAGTTCCAGCGCACGAACCGGTCCCCTCGGCTTTTGTCCGTGCACTCGGGCGGTACGGGTACCGCATGAAGTTGACCTCCAGCGCCATCTTTGAGGACTCTTCGATGCCACGAATCTTGACGGCGACGTGGATGCGATGGCGCCTCGTTGTGGACATGCTCGGGGCGGACCTGGGAAGAGGCCTGCGCTCCGATCTCGACGCGATCGTGCTGCGACCGAGTTCTGCGCTCCTGCCCGTCGGGCTAACCCAACTGCCCACCGGTAGGGCGGCTCGGGTGCGAGCGTTCTCGTCGGTCCTGGATGTAGGAGACATCCCCATCGACCTTTCGATCCACGTCATCGAGGCCGGCAATCGGATCGTCGGCCAGTCCTGGGTGGACAAACTGGACAACTGAGGACACCGAACGTTCCCGGTTCGGCTCGATCCGTTACGCACTCGTGGTAGGGCTCTGCGCGGACCTGGCCTTCCAGGGTTTTGCGCACCCCCTACGAGGGCGGGGGATGGCGAAAAGGTGGCGCGAAACCCACTGCTCGCCGATCGGGGGTCAGCGTAGTGGGGCCAACCGGGAGGTCCGGCCGGTCTCGGTCGTCGGCGCGGAGCGCGAATCGGGCCCGTGGTGCGGATCGAGGCGCGCCGATTCACTCCCCTCGGAGCGATGCGCTCGATGACCGGAGCGGTTCAGGCCGCTCGGGAGTCGAGGCGAAGATGGCGGGGTCGGTGAGGTAGCGGTCGCGCAGGTACCGGTGGTGGTGCTTGCGCATCGGCCGCGCCGGCAGCGTCACTTCGGGGCGGTGTCGGGCGGCGGTGTCGCGGATCAGGCCCCACACCAGGGGGTGGGCCAGTTCGGCCTCGACCTGGCGGGCGGAGCCGAACACCGACAACAACGCGTCGAACGCGAGGGCCATGAACGGCGGGTAGTGACGTGGCCGTCGCGCCCGCCCCACGGTCCCGACCAGGTCAGCGCGACGAAGAAGCGAGGTCAGGATCCGGGGCGGATATCCATCGCCGAGGAGCCCGGCAGCGCCCGGTGGTAGGTGTTGATGTAGAGCGCGAAGCGCAGACCACCGTCGGCGTGGCGTTGCACGATCCAGTCCTCGCCGACCACCACACGCACCAGACCGGCCTCGTCGTCGAGCGAACGACCCTCCCACAGCACGGCGCCGGTGGCGCGGGCCCGTTCGGGTTCGTCACAGAGCTGGGTCAGGTCCCACGGTTCGAGCCAGGTGATCCGCTCCTCGACGATGCGCTGATGGATCCGCCAGTTGCCGTCCATCGAGATGTCCTCGCCGTGGGCGACGATCAGGCGCGGCTCGGGGTGCAGGAAGAACGCCCCCTGCGCTTCGCCATCGCCCTTCTCCGTGCCGACGACGTGATGGAAGCGCTCACCGAAGGACCTGACCTCGTCCAGCGAAATCGTCATTGTTCGACCCCTCGTCGCGCCCCCGTGGGCGAGATACTACGCAGGAGGCTCGCTTCCAGACTTTGTTCGGCCCTACCCGCGTCGCAACGACGCCGAGAGCATCAACCGCGACCTCGACGACACCCTGTACCTGCGACGAGCCCACAGCCTCGGTGTGGCCCGCCAGCACCTCAACCCGCTCGGGTACGCCCTCGTCGTGAACGCGGTCGCCGCCCACCGCTACAAGCGCCGACGAGCCCCCGACACCCGAGCGGCCTGCATCCTTCCGGCCAGTCGAGGATGGTGTACCCCCGTGAGGCTCCGTCGCTCGCCTGGCCCCGCCTACCAGCCAGATTGGCGCTCCCAGCGGCAGCAGAGACGGGCCTGACCTCGCGGTTGGCCCCACCCCCGATCGGCGCGAAGGTGGCCGAGGCTGGCGCCGGAGCACAACGCGACATACCCCGCTCGCGGTCCCGCCCAGGTCATTCAAGTCGGCGGCCCCGCGCTCCGCCTCTCTCGATCGCTTCGCCGCCGGCGACAGTTCCGCGGTCGGCGGCGGCGGGGTAGGACCGGGGTACAGCTGCTCTTCACCATCATCGAGTTGGCTGCCCATGATTCCCTGCTCTGGTCCCTGGCAGTGCGTCGAAGCGATACGGGCGAGAACCGAGATCACTATGTCTTCAGCGACCGAGAACCCAACCGTCGAGAACCCAACGGCCGAGAACCCAACGGCCGAGAACCCAACGGCCGAGAACCCAACGGCCGAGAACCCAACGGCCGAGAACCCAACTGCGCTCGGTCGGCCCCGGTTGTCCCTGGTTAGCGCCGTCCGCCCGGGCGACGCCGATATCCGGCGCGGACGTCGGCGCCTGCACGCCAAGGCCGTCGGCATCGCTGCGCTCGTCATCGTCGCCTACTGGGGTCTCGTGTTCTCCTCGACCGGTTGGTTGGGTCGGATCGGGTTCACCGGGTTGCTCGTTGTCTGTGTCGTGGCGGTCGGCACCGGCATACTGCACGACGCCAACCACGGGGCGTTCAGCGCGTCGCGGCGCACGAACCGCCTGGTCGCGTACAGCGCCGACGTGCTCGGCGCGAGCTCGTGGGTGTGGCGCTTCAAGCACAACACGTTGCACCATGCCCACACCAACGTCGTCGGTCGCGACAGCGACATCGAGCAGTCGCCGTTCGCTCGTCTGGCCCCCCAACAGGCGTGGCGCTCGTGGCACCGCTACCAGCATGTGTACATGTGGGTCCTGTACGGCTTCCTCACCGTGAAGTGGTTCTTCGCGTCCGACGTCGCCGCCCTCCTGAAGGGCGGGTTCGGCACCGACCGGTTCCCTCGCCCGCCCCGACGCCGCGAGGTTGCGGTCGTCGCCGGCGGCAAGCTGGTGCACCTCGGGTGGGCGGTCTTCATCCCCCTCTTGTTCCACCCGTGGTGGGGGGTCGCGCTCTTCTACCTGGTCGGATCGTGGCTGGTGGGCTTCTCCCTCGCCATGGTGTTCCAGTTGGCCCACTGCACCGACACCGTCGAGTTCCTCGATGGGGCTGACGCCGAGCGACACGAGTCGTTCGAGATGCGTCAACTGCGCACGACCGCCAACATCGAGTGTCGGGCGCCGCTGCTCGGCGGGTTCGTCCGCTGGATCATGGGTGGCCTCGACCACCAGATCGAGCACCACCTCTCCCCCCGGCTGCCGCACACCCTGTATCCGGCCATGGCGACCCGGCTCCGAGCCACTTGTGCCGAACAGGCCCTTCCGTATCACGTCCATCGGTCCGTTTGGGCCGCGTTGCGGTCGCACGGCCGCTGGCTCAAGCTGCTCGGCCAGGATCCGTCGAAGTTGGTGGTCGAGGCCGAGATCACCTCCGACGGCGCGACAACAGTGCGCACCGGGCCCTCGCTCGGAGCGGTTGCAGTTTCGTACCAGTCGGTCCATGGGAGGGTCGGTCCGTGACGTTGCGGACGAGCGCCTTTGTCGAGCGAATCAGGGCCAGCCTCTTCTTCATCCCCATGCTCGGTGTGGTCGTGGCGGTGATCGTCGCGTCGATGGCGATCGCGTTCGACAGCCGGATCGACCAGGACGGCTCAGATCTCCCCCTCGGGTTCACCTCGACGGTGGACAGTGCCCGGGCCCTGCTCGGGACCGTGGCCGGCGCCACCATCACCTTCGCCGCCATTGCTTTCTCGGTCTCGTTGCTGATCATCCAACAGGCGTCGAGCCAGTACTCGCCCCGGGTCGTGCGCACCCTGTTCCGTGACCCGTTCAACAAGCGGGTCATGGGTCTCGTGGTGGGCACCTTCACCTACTGTCTCCTCATTCTGCGCTCGGTCCGGTCCTCGCTCGAACAAGGGGGCGATCCGGTCATCCCCAACCTCTCGGTCGCCATCGGGGTCACGTTCGGCATCATCACGATTCTGGCGATCGTCGCCTTCATCGACCACAGCGCCCACTCGATGGACATCAGCACGATCCTCGAGGACGTCGAGGACCAAGCCATCACGCAGATCCGCCGCGAGTGGCAGACGCCCGACACCGCAACCACCCCGACGCCCCCGCCGCCGCGCCCGTCCGACCCCGTCCACGTCGTTCGCTTCGACCGCAGCGGCTGGGTGCAACAGATCGATCTCGACAAGGCCATCGGTTCCATCCCGACCGGACAGACGATGTGGGTCGAGACGTACCCGGGCCGCTACGCCATCGAGGGAACACCCATCGGTGACCTCTCGAGCGTGCCCGACGATGCCGATGCCTTCGAGCGCGAGGTCCTTGCTGCGATCAGGATTGGCGACACGCGCACCATGCAACAGGACGTCTCGTTCGGGTTGCGCCAACTCGCCGATATCGCACTCAAGGCCCTTTCGCCCAGCATCAACGACCCCACCACTGCCCAGGACGCGATCTTCCACTCCGCCGCAGTACTCGCCGAGCTGCTCCGGCGAGAACCACCATCGTCCGTCAGGTCGAACGGCGACGGCACTCGAGTGGTGTTGGTCCATCAGCCAACCCACGACGACCTGATCCGCCTCGCCTTCGACGAGGTCCGCCAGACCGCCGCAAGCATGCCCGAAGTGTGCATCTACCTTCTCGAGGCCCTCGAGCTGCTCACCGAGGCCATCGACGACAGCAAGACGGACCGGGCCGAGTCGCTTCGCCACCAAGCCGAGCTCGTCGTCGCAGGATGCGCCGCCGCGGACAGCCTCCCCGTCGACATCCACAACGTCGAACAGGCCTTCCAGAAGCGCTTCGAGACCCGATGAGGAGTCGGACCGCGCCGCGGTCGCCCACGGAGATGCTCGGACCGAACACTCGCCCTCGCAGCGCCTGGACAGCGGTCGCGCACCCCCGGAGAACAACGCTCTTCGTCTTGCGCTGGCCTCGTCGAGTCCCCCCACGTCGATTCAGCGACGGACGAATGGCCCGTTCGGGAGGAGCTCGCCGACGGTCGATTCGCTGATCGGGGCGTCGTTGGCAACCGAACTGACGTAGATCGGCATCGTCGAACCCCCGAGCTCGAGCGCCACTTGGAGGCAGGCTCCGCACGGCCAGGTGAGGTCCTCGCCGGTGCGTGGTGCGACGAGGGCCAGCGCAAGCGGTCGGGCACCGAGCGCAACCGTGGAGAAGAGGGCGACACGCTCGGCGCACATGGCCAACCCGAGTGAGACGTTCTCGACGATCGTGCCGGGGACGACACTGTCGGAGTCGGTGTGCACCGCCGCTCCGGCTCGGAACTTGGAATAGGGCACGTGGGCGTTGGATCGACACTCTCGGGCAGCAGCCACCAGTTCGCTCGGCGTCATCGTCGGAACCTACCGAAGAAACCAACGCCCAGCGCCGTGTCGGGCTCGTGCAATGAGCGGAGGCAGGACAACTCGGTCCGATGGGGCCGGAACACCGCCGAGCCGGGGAGTGGCGGTGGGTCGGCGGGACCGGCCCCAGTGATGTGTCAGTGATGCGCCGGGCGGCGGTCGTTGCCGTTGAGTACCGCTGAGATCGTGGCCAGCGAGAAGACCGAGAGCGCGGGCAGGTATCGCTTCACCGGGTCTCCGACCTTGATGTGCATCCCAATGGCGCCGAGCATGAACATCGCAAGACCGATCGAGGCCGGTCGGGTGACTCGCGGGACGCCGTGTCCCACGAGCATCAGGCCCGCCAGGCTCACCTTTGCCGCGCCCACCGCATACATCGTTGGCTCGGAGAGCCCGTACTCCTCGAACTCCTCCTTCATGTTCGTCGCGTTGCCGCCCCGGTAGCCGGTGTCCTTGTTGAACCGGTTGAACCAGACGTTCAAGATCCAAAGAGCGGCGGCGGTCTGGGCGATCTTGCCGATCAGGTTCATGGGCGTTGTGTCCCTTTCGGTCGACGGCGAAGCCTCATCACCGGCCTCTCGGTACGTCGAACGAGCCGGACGCTATCCGACTGCGCCAGCGCGGTCTGAGCGGCTCCCCCGAACAGAAAGCGGTTCAGGCCGCTCGGGTGTCGGGGGCTCGTCGCCGGGTATGGCGGCGGACGGCGACGGCGTTCACGACGAGGGAGTAGCCGAGCAGGTCGAGGTGCTGGCGGGCGGCGCCGAGGCGGTGGGCTCGTCGCAGGCAGAGGGGCCGTAGCGAAGGCCAGTCGGTCGCGAAACGGCCCCGGGTCGATCTCCGTGAACGAACAACCTTCGTTGGCTATCGTTTGGCGATTCGAGCGTGGAGGTCGACGATGCATGGTGCACGAACGGCAGGACGAGCAGCGCTGTCCGTGGGCGGTCTCGCCTTGGCTTGTGTCGGGTTCTCGGCGGCAGCCGGCGCCCAGAGCGCCGAGACGGTCGTGGAGTTCGACTACACGGGGTCTGCGACGCCGTTCACAGTGCCGGCCGACGTCTGTGCGGTGACGGTCGATGCCCTTGGGGCCGAAGGCGCAGCCGGAGAGAACCCGGACGGCACGCCACCCCCTGGTGGGCTCGGTGGCCGTGCAACTGCAACGATCTCCGTCACTCCTGGTGAGGTCCTCCACGTCGTGGTGGGCGGTGGAGGCGTCGGGTCGACCGGGGGCTTCAACGGTGGGGGGTCCGGCGGCGTGGCCGACGAGGAGGACGGCGGTGGCGGTGGCGGTGCCTCCGACGTGCGCCGAGCGCCACACGGGCTGTCCGAGCGCCTCGTGGTTGCGGGCGGCGGTGGTGGTGGCGGTGGCGACAGCGCAACAGGCTTCGGCGGTGGTGGCGCAGGCGGTGGCAGCGTCGGCGGAGATGGAGCACCCAGCGACTCCGAGGATCCGAGTCTTCCCGGAGGCGGCGGCACCCAGACCGCAGGTGGCACTGCACCCACACTGACCGACCCGACGGCCACTCCGGGCACGTTCGGCCAGGGCGGTCAAGGCGGGGAGGGCAACCCCTCCGTCGAGGTCAGCCCTGACGACGCCGGCGGTGGTGGCGGCGGTGGCTACTACGGCGGCGGCGGCGGTGCCGGCGAGGACGACAACGCCGACCCGCCCACCGACGGTGGTGGTGGAGGTGGTGGAGGGTCTGGCTTCGGTCCCCCCGGTGTCGTGTTCGAGACCGGTGTGAGCTCCGGCGACGGCATGGTCGAGATCTCCTACACCGTCGATCCGGGCTGCGACGCCGCTGTGTCCACCACGCCCACCGCGCCGGTTGCGCCCGTGGCGCAGGCGACGGCGGCTCGGCCTGCGTTCACTGGCTGATTGCCTGTGGGCCTCTGGCCCCGGGTCGTCCAGGGCTCCCATGAGACCCCGAGGTGCCCGATGCGACGCCGGCTGGACGGCCGGCCATCTCACCCGGCGCTGACCGCAGGCTGCTTCCACGCGCCTGTCACCTTCGACGAACCCGCCCTCGGCCCCGACGAGGCGCGCACTGCATTGGCTCGCGCCAGGGACCGGCCTAGCATCCGAGCATGCGGGGCCCGGGGTCGGGCGTCGGGGAGGGCATCGTGGCGATACCGGGTCTGAAGGGCGTGTCGCACGTGTCGATCAACGTCTCCGACATGGACCGGTCGAAGGACTGGTACCGCGACGTGCTGGGCTGGGAGGAGCTCTTCGACGAGCACCTCGCCGGCGAGGACTTCGAGACCATCACCGGCACGCCCGGCGCTGAAGGGCGAGCGAGCGGCGGACGCATCGGTGACCTGCGCGTCGAGTTGATGTCGTTCAACTACACGCCTGCCGTCCTTCCCGGGAACGGCCTCGGTCTACGCGTCCTCTCCCTCGAGGTATCCGACGCCGACGAGGCGCACACCGCCATGCGCGACCTCGGAGTGACCTGCGTGACCGCACCGGTGGACCTGCACGGCACCCGCATGTTCTTCATCGTCGACCCCGACGGCCAGGGCATCGAGGTCGTGGAATACGTCGCCGGCGGACCCGCCTGGGGCGGCGCCTACCGCTGAGGGGCCACTGACATGCCGGTCCGACGGGCTCCGGCGCCGGGGCGCGTCGTGCCGTCGTGGCCGGCCAGTCGGGTCGCAGCGGACCCGGCGGCGGCATCGGTCGCAGTCGGCGGAGAACAGGATCCAGAGCCGTTGCGCGACGGGCTCAGGAGCCGACGCCTCCCGCCATCTGGGTGTGCCCGGCCGGGACCAGGTGCCACAGCCCGCCGCCAGTGCCGGACAGGCGCAGGTCCCCCAGCGCATCGTGCGGGGGTTGCCCCATCACAAGTAGACAAGTGGCTGAGTGTCTACCTGTGGGGGAGCGACGCATGGTCCTGAAGCTGTTGCCCGTACTGGCGAGCGCGACCGTCTTGGTGGCCCTCCCCGCTGCACCGTCAGACGCCGCTCGGCTCCCCGGTGATCACTCGATGCCGGCTGCGGTGCCTCTCACGGTCGACCCGAGCGGAGGTAGCGGCGCGGAGCCGGTGAGCGCCACCCTGGACGACGGATGGGTGTCGGGGTGCGAGGTCGACTTCGACGACCCGGTCGGCATCAACTTCCAGTCGGACCCGGCGCCCGGTACCGGGATCGTCAGCAGCGCCCTCGTAGCGACGAGTGAGCCGTCGATGACCCAGTCGGTGGACGAGTGGTTCTTCAACACGGCCTACGAGGCCGGCACCTACTGGTTCCAGGGCTTCTGCACGGGCCCGGAGGGGGGCCGCTACACCGACGCAGTGCCGTTCACGGTGACGGAGTCGCAGATCCCGGTGGCCCTGAAGCTGGACCTCCACCCGGCCTCGGGCGGCGCGGTCTCCGAGGTTCGGGTCACCGTCGAGCCGCCGTTCCCGTCGGGTGCGGTGCCGTGCGACTCCGCTCGTCAGGCGTCCGTGGTGGTGTCCACGTCGAGCGACCGGCGCGACATCGGCCGCGTCGTGCACCGGACCGCCGTCGAGGCCCCGGCCGGGCCGGTGTCATCGACCCGAACCCTCCAGGCCTGGCTCGATCGGGCACCGACCGAACTCCGCTACTGGTTCTGGGCCGAGTGCCCCTACATCAACGACACCGCCAGGACGGGTTACTCGCCGTCGGTGGCCTTCGACACGGTCCTGGCTCCTGCCCCGATCGCCGCTCCTGAGGTGCGGGCGATGCCGGTGGAGGCAGTCCCCGCGTTCACCGGGTAGCCGCTCCGCACCGCCGGTCGGGCGAGCTCGGACGCGACGACGAGGAGCCCATCTGGGCTCCTCGTCGTCGGGCCGCGCTGTAGGGTCGGCAGTGCTGTCGTGACCCCGGGGGGGAGAGGTGGCGAAGCCGGCGATCTTGACGGTGGACGACGATCCGGGGGTCTCGCAGGCCATCGCGAGAGATCTGCGTCGGAAGTACGGCGCAGAGTTCCAGATCGTTCGGACGCTGTCGGGCGCCGATGCCCTCGAGCTGCTGGCCGAGTACCGGTTGCGTGACCGCCAGGTGGCCCTGATCGCGTCGGACCAGCGGATGCCCGAGATGACGGGGGTGGAGTTCCTCGAGCGGGCCCAGGAGCTTGCACCCGAGGCGAAGCTGGTGTTGCTGACCGCCTATGCCGACACCGAAGCGGCGATCCGTGCCATCAACGAGATCGGCCTCGACCACTACCTGATGAAGCCCTGGGACCCGCCCGAGGAGCGTCTCTACCCGGTCGCCGACGAGTTGCTGGCCGACTGGCAGGCTGCGCATCCCGACACGTCCGGAGAGTTGCGGGTGGTCGGTCATCGGTGGTCCGAGGGCGGACACGAGGTGAAGACGTTCCTCTCTCGCAACCACGTCCCCTACCGGTGGCTCGATGTCGAGCGCGACGACGAGGCGCGCCGGCTGGTCGACCTCGCCGAGGTTGGGCCGGACCAGCTTCCCCTCGTGCTCGTTCCCGACGGCGACACGCTCCGGTCCCCCTCGATCCTGGAGCTGGCGAACGCACTGGGTCTGCGAACCGCCGCCGAGCAGCCGTTGTACGACCTGTGCATCGTGGGTGCGGGTCCTGCCGGACTCGCCGCGGCGGTCTACGGCGCGTCCGAGGGACTCCGGACCGTCATCGTCGAGCGCGAGGCGCCAGGTGGCCAGGCCGGGCAGAGCGCCGCCATCGAGAACTACCTGGGGTTCCCTCGTGGGTTGACGGGCCAGGAGCTCGCCAACCGCGCCGTGGCCCAGGCGCGACGGTTCGGGGCGGAGATGATCGTGGCGCGCGACGTGACGACCTTCGAGGTCCGAGGACCGGTGCACGGGGTGTGCTTCGCCGATGGTTCCAGCATCGAGGCCCGCGCCGTCCTCGTGGCGAGCGGCGTGTCGTACCGCATCATCGATGCCCCCGGGGTGAACGACTTCGTCGGGCGGGGCGTGTACTACGGCGCCACCGCGGGTGACGCCAGGAGCTGCGAGGGCGATGACGTGTACGTCGTGGGCGCCGCCAACTCGGCGGGCCAGGCGGTGCTCAACTTCGCCCGGTTCGCCCGTCGGGTGGTGATGCTGGTGCGCTCGGACTCACTCGAGACCTCCATGTCGAAGTACCTCGCCGACCGCATCGAGGCCGCCGCGAACGTCGAGGTTCGGTTCGAGACCCAGGTCATCGGCGGTCGCGGCGACGGGCACCTCGAGGCGATCACCCTCTCCGACCGCCGAGCAGGCACCGAGGAGGAGGTGCCCGCCGAGGGCTTGTACATCTTCATCGGCGCGTTGCCGCGCACCGACTGGCTCGGCGAGGAGGTCATGCGCGACGCGAAGGGCTTCGTCCTCACCGGCCCCGATCTCGACAGGGTCGACGGCCTGAGATGGCCGCTCGAACGAGCTCCGCTGACCCTGGAGACGAGTGTCCCGGGGGTGTTCGCAGCCGGTGATGTACGGCTCGACTCGATGAAGCGGGTCGCGTCCGCAGTCGGCGAAGGGGCCATGGCGGTCCATCTCGTCCACCGCTACCTGGACACGATGTGAGAGAGCCGAGCGCATGACCCTCGACGAGATCCGCGACCTCTTCCTGTTCGAGGGTCTCGGCGACGCCCGGCTGGCCGAGCTGTCGTCGTTCAGCACGGTGGTGGGCTACACCCAGGGCGAGGAGCTGTTCGTCGAGGGCGAGCCGGCCGACCACTGGTGGGTGGTGCTCGACGGCCGCATCGACCTCTACCGTCGCACCGGTCGCGACGAGTCGGTGGTGGGTGCGCTCGACCGGCCGGGCTTGTGGGCCGGGGGTTTCCGGGCGTGGACCGATGCCGCGGGCTACATCTCGACGGGCCGGGGCGGTGAGGCCGGTCGGGTGCTGCGGGTCGACGCGCCGTCGCTGGGTGGGGCGGTCTGCCGATGGTTCCCCTTCGCCGGGCACCTGATCGACGGCTTCTTCCAGACCGTGCGGAAGATGGACGCCATGGCTCGCCAGCGCGCCGGCCTCATCGCGCTCGGCACCCTCGCCGCCGGGCTCGCACACGAGATCAACAACCCGGCGGCCGCCTCCGCTCGCGCCGCGAGGTCCCTCCAGCACGCCTGCGACGGCATCAACTCGTCGCTCTTCGAGCTCGCCCAGCACGTTCCGAGTGCACGACTCGTCGAACTCGACGCGCTCCGACGCGAGATCGGTCCGGCGGTCACGATCACCGATTCGATCGGACTCGCCGATCGCGAGGACGAGTTGCTCGGCTGGCTGGAGCGGCGCGGGATCGACGACGCCTGGACCATCGCCCCGGCGTTCGCGGCCGCCGCCGTGGACGTCGAGTGGTGCGAGCGCGTGCGCGGGGTGCTCGGCGACGACGCCCTGGGACCGGGCCTCCAGTGGGTGGCGAGCACGCTCGCCACCGCCAGCCTGATCGACGACATCGCTGAGTCGACGGGTCGCGTTTCTGCTCTCGTCGATGAGGTCGGGTCCTATTCGCAGCTCGACCGGGCGTCCACCCAGCTCATCGACGTGGCCGACGGCCTCGAGAGCACCGTGACGGTGCTCTCGCACAAGCTCGTCGACGGCATCCGGATCGTGCGCGAGTACGCCGACGACCGTCCTCGCATCGAAGCCCGCCCAGGCGAGCTGAACCAGGTCTGGACCAACCTCGTGGACAACGCCGTGGATGCCATGGAAGGCCGAGGCACGCTCCGACTCTCGGTTCGGGTCGACGGCGAGGACCTGCTGGTCGAGGTGGGCGACGACGGACCCGGCATGTCCGATGACGTCCAGGCCCGGGCGATCGAGCCCTTCTTCACCACCAAGCCCGTCGGGAAGGGCACCGGGCTGGGCCTCGACATCTCCAACCGGATCGTGGAGGGCCACCACGGGTCCATCTCGATCGCCTCGATCCCCGGCGACACGGTCGTCGCGGTGCGCCTTCCTCTGCGAGCCGGTTGATCCCGTCGCCATCCGCCGGTGGATCGGGACCCGGCTGTGCCAGCATCTCGTCGGCCCACCGCAGTCGGGCACACGCGACGATGGACCCGAGCGCACCGGTCGGCCCTGCGCGTGCACCACCTCGACGAGGGCCCGGCAGACGGCGACGTGGAGGGCGGGACTCCACGTCGATTCAGCGACGGACGAATGGCCCGTTCGGGAGGAGCTCGCCGACGGTCGATTCGCTGATCGGGGCGTCGTTGGCAACCGAACTGACGTAGATCGGCATCGTCGAACCCCCGAGCTCGAGCGCCACTTGGAGGCAGGCTCCGCACGGCCACGTGAGGTCCTCGCCGGTGCGTGGTGCGACGAGGGCCAGCGCAAGCGGTCGGGCACCGAGCGCAACCGTGGAGAAGAGGGCGACACGCTCGGCGCACATGGCCAACCCGAGTGAGACGTTCTCGACGATCGTGCCGGGGACGACACTGTCGGAGTCGGTGTGCACCGCCGCTCCGGCTCGGAACTTGGAATAGGGCACGTGGGCGTTGGATCGACACTCTCGGGCGGCAGCCACCAGTTCGCTCGGCGTCATCGTCGGAACCTACCGAAGAAACCGACGCCCAGCGCCGTGTCGGGCTCGTGCAATGAGCGGAGGCAGGACAACTCGGTCCGATGGGGCCGGAACACCGCCGAGCCGGGGCGGGGCGGCGGGACCGGCCGGTCCAGGGCGGTGCCACCGCGACGGCTCGGCCGGCATGCCGCTCGAGCAGCTGTCGGACCCCACACCAGAGGGTGCCGGTCGTTACGAATCGGGCCCTTGGCCGGTGCGCCGGGTCGGAGCGGGTGAGCGCCCATGCAATAGAACGTGGTGATGACCAGCACATCCCTCGATGGGGCATCCGTTCTTCTGCTGGGAGCGACCGGTGGTCTCGGCGGAGCGCTCGGACTCGAGCTCGCAGGACGGGGCGCCCGGCTGACGCTCGTGGCCCGGGACCAGGACCGGCTGGATCGGCTCGATCTTCCTGGTGAACGGGTGGCGCTGGACCTGCGATCACCCGACTCGTGTGCTGCCGCAGTGCGAGCCGCCGTCGATCACACCGGCCACCTCGACATCGTGATCAACGCCGTCGGGGTGGTCGCGTTCGGCGACGTGGAGTCGCTGTCGACCGATGTGATGGAGGAGCTGTTCCTGACCAACACGTTCCTGCCGATCATGGTGGCCCGCGAGACCATGCCCGTTCTGTCCGCTGGTGGTGTGGTCGTCAACATCTCTGGGGTCATCGCCGAGCAGAACCTTCCCGGCATGGCGGCCTACGGGGCGTCGAAGTCGGCCGTCTGCGCGTTCGATCAAGGGCTGGCCCGTGAGGCACGGCGACGTGGCTTGCGGGTGCTCGACGCCCGGCCCCCGCACACCGAGACCGGGCTCGCCGGGCGGGCGATCGCCGGAACCGCGCCGCCCATGGGGATCGGATTGGAACCGGCGACCGTGGCTCGGGTGATCTGCGATGCCGTAGAGAGCGGTGCGACGGATCTCCCGAGTAGTGCGTTCAGCTGAGTGGGTTCGGGCGTCCGTCGCTGCCGCCGCCGTCGGTTCCGAACAGGCGTAGCTCCCGCAGTGCTTCCGGGCGTCGTCGTGGGTGGACTCCTGCACGGGAACGCCGGTGCGCCGGGCCGGGCCTCCCGGGCGGCGGTGCCGACCCGGTGAGGCGCTCCTAGGACTCCTGTCGGGGTGAGCCCTTCTCCTCGACCGTGTCGAGGATCTCGCTCAGCTTGGACTCGATCGTGTCGGCGGCCTCGCCCGTCCGTTCGCGGATGTTCCCGATGAGCTGGGTCCAGTTGCCCTTGGCCCGATCGACGTCGTCGTCGGTGAGGGCGCCCCACGCCTCGCGCACCCGCCCACGCATCTGATCCCACTGGCCTTCGAGCTGTGCATCCCGTCGATCCTGTGCCTCAGCCATGTCAAGCCTCCCGACTCGGTGAGGTTCCCGTTCGAGAACCTCGCTGAACACCTGCTACCCGAGCCATGCCGGCTGATGCCTCCCCGGCGAGATTGGTGACCAAGGACCCGGGAGAACCCGACCTCTGGCGGGGTGGGCAGTCGCCGCGGCGAGGCGGCTCCGTCCCCCGTCTCCGAGAGGACGAAGGTCCCTGGACGATCGAAGGGGATCTTCGTAGCCTCATGACAGAGTTCACACGAGAAATCGGTCGAGCCCCAGACCCCTGGCAGTCCGACGAGAGGCCATCATGAGCGCCCCCGTCCCCCGCCAGAACCTGAGAGGAACGATCGATCCGTCCCGCGGGCGACCACCTCACGACGACCGACCGCAACCCGCGGTTCGCACCCAAGAACGCGGCGATGTCGTCGTCCTCGAGCCCTTGGGTCAACTCGACCGTGACGGCGTGGAGCACCTCCGCGACGCGGCCGCCGCCCTCACCGACCGGCCGATCCTCATCGACCTGAACAGCTGCGTCCTCACCGACCCGCACGCGCTGGCCGACCTCGCCAACGACAGGGACGACCGCGTCGACTCCTGCTTCGTCAGCCGCCGCACCACCTGCCGGCTCCTGCTCGACCGCGCCGGCATCATGCTGCGATTCGCCGTCTTTCACCAGCTCGAGGATGCGCTGCAGGCCCGCACCTTCGCCAACGACGGCTACGGCCTGGGATGGCGCCGAGACCCGTGACCACCCCAGCACTCCACCTGGGCACGCGGCTGCGCACCGGGATCCTCGTGACTGCTCGGGACGGGCGGCTGGTCGCCAGCGTCGACCTCCACGGCGAGCTCTGCCCCACCACCGCCCCGCAACTGCGGTCCGAGCTGGAGCGGCTCATCGGTGACGGCGTCGTCACCATCACGGTCGATCTCCGCGATCTCCGGTGCTGCACGTCCCACGGCCTCGACGTCTTGGACCACATCGACCGCCGGCTCCACGAGCGCGGCGGCGACCTCCGACTCCGTCTCGACGGCGCACCGCCGATCGTCGAGCGCATCGTCCGCCTCGTCGAGGACCAGGACCCCACGTTCTCCCCCCGGATCGCCGAGGCATCCCCTGCCTCGGAACCGATCGCCCCGCGGGAGCGGCCCGGTGACAGCACCTGCTGAGCCGGGCCGCTCCGGGGCCGCCACCAGGGGAGCACGGCGCATCAGCCGAACCATGCCCCCGATCACCCGTGGCAACAGCGCGACGACGTCGAGAGGGCTGGTGACACGGAGCGCGAGGCCCACTGACGGTGGGTCCGGGAGTCGAAGCGGTCGGGGCCAACTACGGTGAGGGTGCTGAACGAGATGGATCCGACCGGTGGTCGGACCGTTGTCCCCAGACCCCCCCCGGGGCTCTTCGCAAGTCGCTCTCCACCCGTCGGTGGGGCCGCCTTGAGGCACTTCGCCCAGCGGCACACCGACAGCGAGAGAAGCGATAGCCGATGACCGATCAACAAGCTCTGTCCCGGGTGCTGCGCCAGTTCGCGCGCACCATGACGGGCAGCTACGACATCACCGAGGTCCTCTACGACCTGTCCGGCAGCGTGGCCGACGTGTTGGACGCGACGGCCGCCGGCGTCGCCCTCCTCGACGGAGAGGAACTGCGCTTCGTCACCGCCACCAGCGACCTGGGCACCGACGCCGAACGAGCCCAGGAGCGGTTCCAGGACGGGCCCTGCCTCGACTCGATTCGAGAGAATCAGCCGGTGGTCGTCCATGACATCGGTGAGTGCCATGAACGTTGGCCCGGGTACGCGCCTGTGGTCGAACAGCTCGGGTTGCACGCTGTGCTCGGGATCCCGCTCGTGCTGGACGACCGGCGAGTCGGCTCCCTCGACGTCTACAGCGACGAACCTCGGTCGTGGAGCGACGACGAGGTCAACGCCGCGCTGGTGCTCGCCGACGTAGCGGCCGCCTACGTGGTGAACGCGAGCGAACTGCTCCAGAGCCAGCGCACCACCGAGCAGCTCCAGAGGGCGTTGGCCGGCCGTGTCGTCATCGAGCAGGCCAAAGGTGTCCTCGCCGAGCGAGCCCGGATCACCACCGAGGAGGCGTTCCAGCGCATCCGGGCATCGGCTCGCCGCCAGAGCGTGAAGATCGCCGACGTCTGCCGCCGGGTGATCGACACCGACTACGTGCCGGACTGAGGCGGCCGCCTGCCTGCCGCGATGGGCGTCGGATGCCCTCGGGTCCTCCACCCACTGGCACGGCGGACGGGTTCATGGCGCGAAGCCGGAGGTTCCGTCGATTCGCACACGCCTCTGGGACGACGCGGCAGTCCGTGTTCGCCGCAAGCGCTGGCGACGCCGGCTATAGGGTCGGTTCTCGACCTGATGTCATCAGTTCCGGGGGGACCGTGGCTGCGAACCCACCGTTCGATCTCGCCGAGATCGACCGACTGCTCATGACCACCAAGGCGGTGCGGCGGCGCCTCGATTTGGACCGACCCGTCGACCGAGACGTCGTAGTGGACTGCATCCGACTGGCCTCCTACGCGCCGAACGCCTCGAACGCCCAGGAGTGGCACTGGGTCGTGGTCGATGACCCCGATCAACGCCGGGCCGTGGGGGAGCAGTACCGGCGCACCACCGAAGCGGTGGTGTCCACGATGTTGGCGGCCAAGGAAGCCGCGGGAGACGAGGCCGGTGCCCGCATCTCGCGCTCGATCCTCTACCTGGCGGCGCACATGGGCGAGGTCCCCGTCCTCGTCATCCCCTGCTACGACCTCGAGGCGGCCGCCGGTCGCTACGGGCGTCTGATCGGCGCCGACCGCGAGACCACCGGGATGGAGCCGGGCATGTACGCCTCGATCTACCCGGCGGTGTGGAGCTTCCTGCTGGCGTTGCGCAGCCGCGGTCTGGGTTCGGTGCTCACCACCGCCCACCAGTCCGACCAGCCGGCCATGGCCGAGATCCTCGGCATCCCCGACACCTGGGACCAGACGGCGCTGTTGCCGGTCGCCCACACGACCGGCGGCGACTTCGTCCCGTCACCGCGGGCTGCGGTCGAGGAGTCCATCGTCTGGAACCGCTACGAGCGTTGAGGCCATGACCGCCAATTCGACCCCGTCCGTCCGTTTCGCCACCGGCACCACGGTGACCGACTTCGACTGGTATCGCCGTTGGCTCGATGCGGCCGAGGGCGCCGGCTTCGAGATGCTCACCACCGGCGACTCACAGTCGCTGTGGGCGGACCCCTTCGTGATCCTGGGCGTGGCCGCTCAGCACACGACCCGGCCTCGCCTCGGGCTGACGGTGTCGAACCCGTGCACCCGCCACCCGGCAGTGGTGGCCAGCTCGTTGGTGGCCCTCCAGCAAGTGTCCGGCGGTCGGATGGTCTACGGGTTCAGCAGCGGCGACAGCGCCCTGCGCAACATCGGAGTCCCGCCGGCGGACGTGGCCACCCTCTCCGAGTTCGGCCGGACGGTGAAGGGCCTCTGCGCCGGGGAGACGGTGGAGTACAAGGGCCACGACCTCGTGCTGCGGTGGGGGCACCACCCGACGCCGGTGTGGATGGCAGCCGAGGGGCCACGCACCCAGCACCTGGCCGGACAGATCGCCGACGGGGTCGTCCTCTCCAACGCACTCGACGCCGAGGTCCTCAGCCTGGCCCGAGCCAACATCGCCGCGGGCGCGGCATCGGTCGGACGCTCGATCGACGACATCGAGATCTGGTGCATGGCCGCCATGTGCCCTGCGCCGAGCGAGGCAGAAGGCATCGCCCGGTTGCGCTTCCTCCTGGCCGGCACCGCCAACCACGTGTACCGGTTCCACACCGATGGGAAGGGCCTGCCCGACGAGCACCGCGACGCCATCGCCGAGCTCCAGCGCCGCTACGACTCCTCGGCCCACGCCACGCCAGCCCGGGCCGAGGCCAACGCCCGACTGGTCGAGGACCTCGGTCTGGTCGACTTCTTGGCCCGTCGGTCGGTCATCGCCGGGCCGGTGGAGCGCCGGATCGAGCGCATCCGGGAGTGCGTCGACGCCGGCGCCACCAACCTCATCCTCAGCCAGTTCGTCGACGACCAGATCGGGTTCATGGACGAGTTCGCCGCCGAGATCCGCCCGGCCTTCGGATGACCGCGGTCCCGCGTCCCCGTTCGGGAGACGAGATCAGCCGAGACCGAGCAACCGACGCACGTTCCCGCTGAGCACCGCCTGCTTGGTCGGCGCATCGAGGCGGGAGTCGAGCACCTGGTCGAGCGTGTAGCTGCGGCGGTAGGCGAGAGGCACCGAGTACATGTCGGTCCCGAAGAGCACCCGATCGGGCCCGAACGCCTCGATGAAGTGCTCGACGAAGTCGAACGAGTACACGAGGCTGGTGTCGAAGACCAGGTTGGGGGCATCGCGCGCGGCCCGGGTGATGTCCTTGGTGCGTTCGAAGCCCGAGAACCCGTCGAGGACCACGATGGGCGCATCGGCCAGCTCGCGCGCGACATCGACGATCTTCCAGGGGGCCTCGTCGATGCTGTCGGCGTAGGCGTGGACGAACGGAACCAGGCCCAGCTCGACCGCGGCTCGCACCAGGCCGCTCATGAGAGGGCTGTCCATGCCCACGCCCTGGAAGCGGCTGTGGAAGCTCACGCCCACGAGCCCCAGGTCGTCCCGAGCTCGCCGCAGCTCCTCGTGGGAGCGTCCACCGTGGAGGGGCTCGACGATGCCCACCGCGGCCACGAACCGATCGGGACGACGATCGCGGTACGCGGCGATGGCGTCGTTCAGCGCCATCGTGTCGACGTGGCCGTTCGGGCGGAGGTACTCGTGGGTGGGCATGACGACGGCGGCGTCGACCCCGTTGGCGTCCATGATCTCCAGTCGGGTCGACCTCTCGACGTCGTCGGTCGGCTCGGCTCGGGTCTCCATCGCGTCGTGGGTCGCGACGTCGGCCATGAGTGACGGGACACCGCCGACGTGGTGGTGCACGTCGATGACCTCGAACCCGTCGCGGCTCACCGGCCCGACCCCGGTTCGGGTGTGCTGCAGTTCTCTTCGATGTAGACCACGAGCCGGCCGCTCGCCTCGTTGACCTCGTCGGGGAAGTTCTCCATCAGCTGCGAGTCCGGGTCGGACGGGTCGACCGATTCGTCGAAGTGGCGGATCACGATGTCGAGGTCATCGCCGAGGACGTCGGGAGCCACGGTGCGCAGACGTCGCAGGTCCTCGACGTGATCCGTCGAACCGACGTAGCTCGCAGGCACCTCTGCAGCCGGGTCCGGGGCTTGCTCGCAGAAGGCCGATGCCCCCGTCGTCGGCTGCCCTTCGACCGGTGGCTCGATCTCGGATGCTGGGGGGACCGACGCGCCGTCGTCCCCGACGCGGTCGGAGCCGCCGCACGCCGTGAGCCCCGACACGGCCAACACCAGCACAAGCACCGCCACCAGCGCCGCCGCCCAGGCGAAGTCGGTTCGTGACCGTCGCAGCACACCCATCCGGGTCGACGGTACAGGGCTCCTCGGGCGTGACGCCGGAGATGAAGATACGCAGGCCTGAGGCATCGACCTCCCGCCGAAGACGCCTGGGCGTGCTCGTCACCGAACTCCCGAAGGTGGAGACGCAGGTCTCCGGTGCCGGAGAAGGGTCAGGGCTGGTCGGTTGCGCCCAGGACGCACTCGTCCACGAGGTCGGCCATCGCGTCCGTCCACTCCGGCGGGGCGGGCAGGCCCTCCGCCGCCGGGGTGAAGCTGTACCGGACGGCGTCCTCGGTCATGGCGAAGGGGAAGCCGTTGGTCACGAACCACACCTCGCCCTCACCGAGCAGGGTGCCTTCGTCGTCGTAGATGTTGGCGGCGACGACGGTGCCGCCTTCGGACTGGGTGCGGTACGCCTCGCCGAGGGCGACCGCCCCGTCACGCAGGAGCGGTCTCACCAAGCCAGCGAGGCCGGGGCCGGCTGTCTGGCAGCGGGGTTCGGGCTCCTCGGGCACCGAGGTGCTGGTGGGTGCTCCGACCGAGGTGGAGGGGGTGGCCCCCTCGCCCGGTGTGCAGCCGGCCGCCAGGGCCAGGAGAGTGCCGAGGATCACCGCTGTTGTCGTCGTCCGCCCCATCGGGTCCTTCCGTCGGCTCGGGTCCAGCCGAGCACCGCCGGACCCAGCATGCCTCATCGACGAGTCCGCCTGACATCGCCCCGCCCGGTGGACCGGCAGCCGGTGAGCGGCGCGGGTCGTGTGCCCCAAGGCTATGTGCCGGCTAACGGGACTGAACCATCCTGATGACGTCGCCTAACGTGCCCCGACATGTCCCGATGACCCCCGGGGGTGTCGCTCTTGTCCAGTTCGACGAAGGTCCCACGGGCGCGTCGTGGCGCTCTCGCTCTCGCCGGCGCCGCTGCGGGGGCGATGGTGCTGACCCCGCTGTTGCCCGCAGGCGCCCAGGAGACGACGCCGCGAGCAGCCCTCGCCGAGCTCCAGGGCGTGTGCGGATCGGCATCCATCGGCCTCGACGGCCAGTTGCAGCTCGACGTCGACGCGGGCATGGCCCAGCGCCGCACCGAGACGGTCACGAGCGGCGGCCAGCAGGTCGTCGTCGGTGAGAGCCTCGTCGAGGCCACCGCCCCGGTCGCCACCACCATCGCCTACCTCGACGACGTCTTCTTCGGTCCGACCTGGACCGGGAGCCTGCCCTTCACCTACACGATCCACACCGAGGTCCTGGTCGACGGGGCCGCCGTCTGGTGGCAGACCGTCGACGCGGCGTGCACCGTCGCCGGCGGCGAACCGACCTTCACCTACGACGAGGGCGTCGTCCCCGCTCCGGCCCCTGCTCCCCAGCCGACCACCCCCGGGCCGAGCGGGCCCGTCGTCACCCCGAGGTTCACCGGCTGATGTCGCTCTCCAACGTCCTCCCTACCCGACGGCTCCTGGCCCTCGTCACCGTGGCGTTCCTCGGCCTGTCGCTCCTCGTCGTCGCCCCTCGGGCCCTCCCGGCCGGTGCCGACGACACCGTCTCGCCCGTCGACTGGGGGCCGTGCGAGGCCTACCCCGCTCCGTTCGAGTGCGGGCTCTACCAGGTGCCCGTCGACCACGCCGACCCCGATGGGCCCACCATCGGGGTGGCGGTGCTGCGCCATCCGGCCACCGACCCCGGGGCCCGGATCGGCTCGCTGTTCCTCAACCCCGGCGGCCCCGGCGGCGACGCTCTCGAGGTGGCCGCGGCCGTGGTGCCGGCCATGGACCCTGCGGTCACCGCCGCGTTCGACATCGTGGCCCTCAACCCCCGAGGCGTGGCCGGCAGCGCCCCCTCCCTCGAGTGCCCCCAGGAGCAGGAGGCATCCGCCCCACCGGCGGACTGGGGGGCCTACTTCGCCGCCAACGCACCGGTGAAGGCCGCGAGCCACACGGCCTGCCAGATGGCATGGGCCCGCACCGGCGCCCGCTACGGCACCGTCCAGGTGGCCCAGGACCTCGACCTGCTCCGCCGCGCCGTAGGCGACGAGAAGCTCACCTACTGGGGCATCTCCTATGGCACCCGCATCGGCGAGGTGTACGCCCAGCTGTTCCCTGACGACATCCGGGCCATGATCCTCGACGGCAACGTCGATCCGCGCTCGACGGCGCTCACCTTCACCAGCGAGCGAGGCGGCAGCTTCGACCGGGCGTTGGACTTCTTCTTCACCGAGATGCCCGGCACCGAGGACGCCATCGACCAGATCACCGCCGAGCTGGCCGTCACCGGGCCCATCGAGGTGACCAACGCCGTGACCGGCGGGACGCTCACCATCACCGCCGACGATGCCCTGAGCCAGCTGGTGGCCGGGCTCGTGGCCAGCGAATCGCTGTGGCCGGCCATCGAGAACCAGCTGGTGTCGGTGCTCGAGCAGCTCGAGGGCGGACCCACCGCCCAGGTGATCGTCGAGGAGCAGACCGACAACTTCGGCACGGTGCTCCAGCAGGTGAACTGCCTCGACCTCCCCGACCGGCCCGGGCTGGCCGCCATGACCGCGGCGGCTCAGCAGATGGTGCTCGACGGTCCCCGCATGGGCTGGCAAATGGCCGCCGGCCTCGACCTGTGCAGCGGGTTCCCGTTGCCGCCGGATCCGGCTCCGGCCCAGAGCCCCTCGGGCATCGCCCCGGTGCTGCTGCTGTCCTCCGTGAACGACCCCGCCACCCCCTACGAGTGGTCGGGCCGGATGCAGCAGTTCCTGCCCGGCTCCGTGCGCATCACCTACGGCGGCACCCAGCACGGTGTGTGGAACCTCGTCCCGTCGACGTGCGTCAACGACGCCGCCAACGACTACATGCTGGACCTGGTCGTCCCCGCCGACGGTCTGCAGTGCCCGTTCGTGGTGCCGGCATCCGGGCCGCCGGCCGACGAGGACCTGGCGCTGTTGGAGGTCCAGGGCTTCTGAGCGTCGCCGCTCGATCGCGCCGGTCGGGCACGGCACGGCGGCGTGCCTCGCCCCAGGGTCGACGGCTATCGCTCGGCGTCGTGAGGTCGCTCGAGGTCGAGGCCCACGGCGAAAGCCAGGTCGTGGGCCAGCGCCGCCAGCTGGGCCTCGTCCACGAGGCACCCGTCGAGGCGCCCCACCGCCTGCAGTCCCAGTGAGCGCACCCCCCGGAGGTCGACCCGCTCGGCCGTGACGCGATCGACGTTGAGATCGGTGATCTCCGAGCCGTCGAACGAGACGTCCTCCATGTGGCACTGGTAGGCGTCGACCTCGACCAGCGTGCAGTCGCTGAACTGCACCCGGCGCAGACGGGCCATACGCAGGCTGGTGAGCTGCAGGACGCAGCGCTCGAACACCACATCGGAGAGGTCGGCCTCGGACAGGTCGGTCCCGGTCAGCTTGGTGTCGGCGATGGTGCACTCCCGCAGGCTCTCGACCCTCGCGCCGCTCAGGTCGCACGCCGCCCAGCTCGACCAGTGCCCCTCGATCTCGGCGCCGGCGAGGTGGCTGAACGCCACACCGACGAGTGCGCAGGACTCGAGGCGCAACGTCGCCAGATCGTCGGGCAGCGGTTCGGTGCCGTCTCGATCGACCTCCGCCCAGCGTTGGTTCCGAGTCCCCTCGATCTCGGGGAAGGCAGGGTCGCCGGGGCCGATGGCGGTGAGCCGTGGCGGCGTGGCGAACGGCTCCTTCACGGTGATCCAGGCCACGTCGCCCTCCGGGTGCGATGGACTGCTGGGAGCCCGCCGGAGGCTACCGGTGCGCGCCAAGGCGCGTGTGCGGTCGTGGCGCAGCGCGCCAGATGATCCCGGGCCGGGCAGCCGGGCACCCGCGGGGCCGCAGAACCAGACCGTCGGCAGCCCGATAGCTCGATAGCGCGGGGCCGGTGGGTGCGGTGGCCCCGGCGGCTCGAGGTGGGTCGCGGCATGGCCCGCTCCCGAGCAGTTCTCGGGCGGGGCTCGCGATGGCCGAGGTGCTCGCGGCGAGGGACGCCCTGCGACACGACACGTTCCTCTGAGCGCTCGAGGGCGACAGGTCGCGGGGGAGACCATCCCCGGAGATCCGGCGAGCGCAGCGGCCGCTGAGCACCCATGGATAGGCAGAAAGAATATGCCTCTTGGGGTTGTCAGCCGCACGCACGTTCGATAACATGGCGGGCATGGTCACCACGACGCTGGGGGAACTGGAGGAGGCGGTCGGCGAGTTGACCGTGGCCCCGGTGTCGGCCGACGTGGTCGACCTGTTCAGCCTGCGCGAGCGGGTCGAGGTGACCGTGCTCGAGACCCTGTGC
>NZ_JAJQXW010000003.1:300000-438689 GCF_021246445.1 Rhabdothermincola salaria | reverse complement strand
GCAGCACCGCCGCAAAGGACACGGCCGACGACGGAGCCCCCCGCCCGAACCCCACCGACGAGAACGACGGGGACGACGAGAGCGACGAGAACCGAGCCGCCCCGGGCGTCTGCGGCTACGCCCAGGCCCGACTCACCCTCACCGCCCGGATCCCCGAAGGCCCCGCCCCCGTCGCGACCCCGGTCGATGGTGGGCCCGCCGACGGCTCCACCCACCCGGGCCTCACCACCGGGGCGACCGAAGGCCCCGGGCGGGCCGCCGATGCAGCGAGCCCCGGCCCCGGCCCCGGCCCCGGCCCCGATTCCGATTCCGGCCCCGGCCCTGGGTCTGGACCCGGTTCTGGCTCCAGTCCGGAAGCCGGCAGCCCACGGATCGAGCCCCGGAACCGTCTCACCGGCGGCCCTCGCCGGCGTCGGCCGCCGGACCTGCTCGGCCGAGCCCAGGACGGGACGCCGATCGCCGTCTACGTCACCGCCGCCTGAGGCGGATCGTCGACTCCAACCCTGCGGTACTGCGGTACTGCGGTACTGCGGCACTGCGGCACTGCGGCACTGCGGCACTGCGACACTGCGACACTGCGACACTGCGACACTGCGGCTGCTTCACCCTTGCTGTGCTCGGGCACCTGTGGGCAGGCGCCGCGCTGGGTGGGGGCGTCACGGTGGGAGGTCCGGGCCGGGTCGTGGGTGGCGTCGTCGAGGGGCTTCTCCTCGTGGGCTCGGTGTCGGCGTCTCGTCAGAGCCTCGACCTTCGGCACGCGTCGAGCGGGCCTGGCAGGCTGTGCAGGTGGGCGGACCGGCGGCTTGGACGGCGGAGGCACGGCGTGGCGCGCGTGCGTTTCCCATGCCGGTGCGCGTCGCGATCATCTCCGGCGTGGGCCTCGGCGCGGTGGGAGCCGTGGTCGGCCTGGTGCTCGGGCTGATGGCCAACCCCCCGACGGCCTGGTTCGCCGTCTTCGAGCTGGGCGTGCCATCGGCCGTGCTCGGAGCGGTGCTGGGCTGCGTCGTCGGCGGCGCCGTCTCCGGTGTGCGACGTCTGCGGCGTGCGTCGAACCGTTGCGACGCATCTCGCCCCGCACGGTGACGGCCTCGTGTCGCCCTTCCTCGTCGTCGTCCGCAGCGGCGGCGCCGGGGGCCGGGCCAGGGCACGGCAGCTATCCGAGTGGCGGCACGGCGAAGGTGTGCTCGTAGGCCAGGAGCTCCTCGTCGTGCCAGTTGCGACCGGAGAAGCGCACGGTGACGGTCGGACCGACCCGACGGGCGGAGTCGGAGAGCCAGTCGCCGAGAACGGGCTGTCCGAGTTCTCTTCGCCGAGCGTGGAGCAAGGGGCCCAGACGGACGGGGGAGAGTTCGCTCCCGACGCGGTCGGGCGTCCGACCCTGCCTCCGGCCGGTCGCGATCATCCCGCCGCGGGCAGGCCGTATGCGCAAGCCTGCTCGTGGCACGTTGCCCGACCCGAGCGAGGGAGCCTGGCCATGACCACCGCTGACCAGCCCGATCCACCCACCGAGGCCGGGACCACCGAGACCGACGGCGCGCCCGTCCAGGGCCGGCACCCCCGTCGGGGATGGGTCGTCGCCCTGGTGGCCGTGGCCACCGTGCTCGCCGTGCTCGCCTCGTTGACGGCGTGGGTGCAGCGCCAGGTGCTGAACACCGACAACTGGGTGGCGGCCAGCGACGAGCTGCTCGAAGATCCCGACGTCCAGGCGGCGCTGTCGGAGTACATCGTGAGCGAGCTCTACGCCCAGGTCGACGTGCAGGCCCAGCTCGCCGACGCCCTGCCCGAGGACCTCGAAGGGCTCGCCGGTCCGGCGGCGGCCGCGCTGCGGCAACCGGCCACCCAGGCCGTGGGGTACCTCCTCGACACCAACCAGGTGCAGAACCTGTGGAGCCGGGTGAACCGACGCGCCCACGAGACCCTCGTCGCCGTCCTCGAGGACGACCTGAACGTGGTGTCGACCGCCGACGGGGTGGTGACCCTCGAACTGGGGGACCTCGTCCGCCAGCTCGGCGAGCAGCTCGGGCTCTCGTCCGACCTCCTCGACCAGATCCCACCCGACGTCGGCAACATCGTGATCGCCGAGTCCGACGAGCTCGCGGCCGCCCAGCGCGCCGTGCAGATCACCCAGACGCTGAGCGTGTGGCTGTTCGTCGTGGTCATCGCCCTCTATGCGCTCGCGGTGTTCCTCTCGGTCGACCGTCGCCGCACCATCCGTCTCGTCGGCTGGTCGCTGCTGGGGGCCAGCATCGTGCTGCTCGTGGTGCGACGCCTCTCGCTCGACTACGTGGTGTCGATGGTGGAGAACCCGGCCAACGAGGCCCCGGCCCGTTCGGTGTTCATGATCGCCTCCGCGCTCCTCGCCCAGCTGGCCTGGGCGGGCGTCGCCTACGGGGTCGTGCTGGTCGCCGGCGCGGTCTACGCCGGTCCGAGCCGGGCGGCGGTGGCGGTGCGTCGTGAGGCCGCCCCGCTCCTCAGCACCGAGCCGTGGGCCGTGTGGTCGACCGCCGCCGTGGTCTTCGGCCTGCTCGTGCTCTGGAGTCCGCTGCCGGCGTTCGACGTCTGGTGGTCCACCCTCATCCTGCTGGCCGTCTACGGGTTCGCGGTCGAGGCCCTCCGCCGCCAGAGCCGCCGGGAGTTCCCCGACGCCGAGTGGGGCCAGCTGCGAGAGGTGGTCACGGGCACCGCCCGCTCGGGATGGTCGTCGGTGTCGGACTGGTGGGCGCGTCGGGGCACGAACGCCGCTGCGGCCGGTACCGGTACGGCCTCGGTCGACTCGTTGGAGCGTCTGGCCGAGCTCCACGGCCGCGGTGCCCTGAGCGACGACGAGTACACCGCGGCCAAGGCCGACGTGCTCGGCCTGCCCGCACGGCCCTCGTAGGCGCGTCGGAGCTCACCCGGTCACTAGGGTCGGGCGATGCTCCGCCGGGTCGTCGCCTTCCCACTCCTCGTCGCCACGCTCGTCGCCGGCGTCACGATCGCCCCGACGCCGGACACCGAGACGGCGGCCGCACAAGCGGCTCCGCCGATCGACTGGAGCCCGTGTGGCTTCGATGTCGAGTGCGGTCTGCTCGAGGTCCCCCTCGACCACGCCGACCCGACCGGCCCCACCATCGAGATCGCGGTGAGCCGGATCCCCGCCACCGACCCCGACAACCGGCGAGGCGTGCTGCTGCTCAACCCCGGGGGCCCGGGAGCCGGCGGTCTGGGCCTGCGCCTCCCATTGGCCCAGGAGCGCTACGACCAGATCGGCTTCGACCCACGCGGCACCGGCGACTCCACGCCGCTGCCCTGCTCGCAAGATGCCGCCATGGCGGTCGAGACCCTGGCGTCGCCGCCGCGCACCTCCGAGGAGCGCCAGGCATGGACCGATGCCGCCGCCGCGTTCGAGGCGTCGTGCCGCACCGGCGATCCCGATCTGTTCGACCACGTCGGCACGGTGGCGGTGGCCCAGGACATGGAGCTCATCCGCCAGGCGCTGGGCGAGGAGCGCATCTCCTTCTACGGCGCGTCCTACGGCACCTTCCTGGGTGCGGTCTACGCCGACCTGTTCCCGGACCGCGTGGACAAGTTCATCCTGGACGGTCCGCTCGACCCCTCCGACACCCCCGAGGAGCTCAACCTCAACAACGCGCTCGGCTCCGAGGAGGCCTTCGAGCACTGGGCCGAGCTCTGCGAGGCGGACCGCAACTGCGCCTTCAACGACGGCACCGATGTGGGGGAGCGCACGGCCCGGTTGGTCCAGCGCTTCGCCGACGACCCGACCCCCTACCGTCCGGACCCTGACGGCCCGCCGGTGGGGCCGCCCGTGGACGGCGCACGGGTCTCGACCCTCATCTTCGGCAAGTTGTTCCAGAACGAGGGTTGGCCGCAGCTGGGTCAGCTGCTCGCCGGCCTCGAGGCCGGCGACCTGGAGGAGGCCGCCTTCGTCTCGGTCGACTCCGTGACCATCCCCGCCTACTGGCCGATCTCCCGAGCGAGCGGGATCATGCCGGGCGACCCCGCCGAGATCGACGCCGTCTCCGGGCCCGCCCCGGTCATGGGGCCCGGGCTGATCCGGGAGAACCGCTTCTCGGCGATGATGAACGTGCCCGTCGAGCCCCGCGACCGCCCGGTCGACGCCCCGGGTGCGCCGCCGATCCTGGTCATCGCCTCCCGCTGGGACCCGGCCACCTCCTACGTCTGGGCCCGGTCGCTCAGCACCAACCTCGACTCCGGCGTCCTCGTCACCTGGAACGGGGCCACGCACGTGGCGCTGTTCACCGGCGACGCTTGTCTGGAGCGCATCGCCTCGGACTACCTCGACGACGTCGCCACCCCGAGCCGCGCCGAGGGCGCCCGGTGCGACACGGCCACGCTCGCCGCGTCCACCGACCCCGACATCGGCCCCTGGCCGTCGGATGACGGCGGCGGTGAGGCCACGGTCCCCGCGCCCGTCGCGGTGGGAGTCGTCACCCCGGCCTTCACCGGCTAGCCGACAGCGGGACCGCGCGGAGGTGCTTCTTGCATGGAATCGTCGCTGCCGGCAGCGACGATTCCATGCAAGAAGGCCGTTGGTGGCCGTTGGTGGCCGTTGGTGGCCGCTGGCGCTGGTGACGGTCCCCGCCGGTGAGGCGCCGGCCGCGGACCGCGTGCGATGCTGACGACCACCGCGGTCGCCCGAGCCGGCCGGCCGCAGCCAGTTCGAGGGGGAGCACATGGACATCGGCTACACACCCGAGCAAGAGGCGTTCCGTTCCGAGCTGCGCGCCTACTACGACGACGTCCTCGACGAAGAGACGGCGCGCCAGGTCCGGTCCGACAGCGTCGGTGAGACGGCCAAGCGGGTCTGGAAGCAGATGTGCGCCGACGGGTGGGCCGGCCTGAGCTGGCCCAAGGAGTACGGCGGCCAGGAGCGCGACCCGATCGACCACTTCATCTTCTTCGACGAGTCGATGCGCGCCGGCGCGCCGGTGCCGACGCTCACGCTCAACACCGTCGGTCCGACCATCATGAACTACGGCACCGAGTGGCAGAAGGACTTCTTCCTGCCCCGGATCCTGGCCGGCGACATCCACTTCGCGATCGGCTACTCCGAGCCCGAGGCCGGCACCGACCTCGCGTCGCTGCAGACCCGGGCCGTGCGCGACGGCGACGAGTACGTCATCAACGGCCAGAAGATGTGGACCTCGCTGGCCGGTGGCTCCGACTACGTGTGGCTGGCCGTGCGCACCGACCCCGAGGCCAAGAAGCACAAGGGCATCTCGGTCATCATCGTGCCGCTCGACACCCCGGGCATCACCCTGCAACCGCTCACCCTGATGGCGTCGCACGACATCAACGCCACGTTCTTCGACGACGTGCGGGTGCCGGCCAAGTACCTGGTGGGCGAGGAGAACGGCGGCTGGGGGCTCATCACCAACCAGCTCAACCACGAACGGGTCACGCTGTGCGCCAGCGGCAGCCCCGAGCGCAGCCTCACCGACGTGCGCCGCTGGGCCCAGGAGACCACGCTGGCCGACGGCCGTCGCGTGATCGACCAGGAGTGGGTGCAGCTCAACCTGGCCCGGGTGCACGCCCGCCTCGAGTTCCTGCGCCTGGCCAACTGGAAGGTGGCGTGGGCGGCGGCCCACGAGTCGCTGCACCCGGCCGACGCGTCGACGGTGAAGGTCTTCGGCACCGAGTTCTACCTCGAGGTCTACCGCCTCTTGATGGAGGTCATCGGCCCCACCTCCTACCTGGCCGAGGGCTCCCCGGAGTCGGTGCTGGCCGGACGGCTCGAGGCCATGGTCCGCGGGGCCATCATCCTCACCTTCGGGGGCGGCACCAACGAGCTGCAGCGCGACCTCATCGCCATGTTCGGGCTCGGATTCCCCCGCTCCCGCTAGCGGCGCGCCCCGGGCGGTACCCTCGCGGGCACATGTGGGATCAGTGAGCGGCGAACCAGCCGACCGCACGCCGCCGCTTCGCGCCGGCAGCTCGCCAATGCGTCGGCCTGCGCTGACGGGCTGACCCCGCCCCCCGCCACCGTCCGACGTCCCCCGGCGTCTTCTCCAGGAGAACTCCCATCGCTTCCCCCGTGACCATCACCTTCCTCGGAGGGCTCGGCGAGATCGGCCGCAACTGCGCCGCCTTCGAGGTCGAGGACCGCATCATGTTGCTCGACTGCGGGCTCATGTTCCCCGACGCCGACATGCTCGGCATCGACCTGGTGCTCCCCGACTTCACCTACCTGCGCCAGAACAAGGATCGGATCGAGGGCTGCATCGTCACCCACGGCCACGAGGACCACACCGGTGGCCTGTCGTTCCTGTTGCGGGACTGCTCGTTCCCGATCATCGGTTCGCCCCTCGCCCTCGGGTTGGCCCGCAACCGCATCGAGGAGGCCGGCCTGCTCGACCGCACCTCGTTCATCCCGGTCGAGGACGGCGACCGCAAGAAGTTCGGGCCCTTCGACTGCGAGTTCATCCCCGTCACCCACTCGGTGCCCAACGGCTTCGCCACCGCGTTCCACACGCCGCAGGGCACGATCCTGCACACCGGTGACTTCAAGATCGACCTCAACCCGGTCGACGGTCGCCTCACCGACCTGGCCACCATGGGTGCCATCGCCAAGTTCGAGGGCATCCGTCTGCTGCTGGCCGACTCCACCAACGCCGACCAGCACGGCCACTCGCGGTCGGAGACGTCGGTCGGCAAGGTCCTGCGCGAGGTGTTCGCCGCCCACGCCGGACGCCGCATCATCACCGCCTGCTTCGCCAGCCACATCCACCGCGTGCAGCAGATCGCGGACGCCGCCATCGCCCAGGGACGGGTGGTGGCCACGCTCGGGCTGTCGATGAAGAAGAACGTGAAGCTGGCTCGCGAGCTCGGCGTGCTGAGCATCCCCGAGAACAAGCTGGTCGACATCAAGGAGATCGACAAGCGCCCTCCGGGCGAGGTGTGCGTGATCTCCACCGGCTCGCAGGGCGAGCCCATGTCGGCGCTGGCCCGCATGGCGGCCAACGAGAGCAAGTGGCTCGACCTCACCGCCGACGACACCGTCGTGCTGTCGTCGCACCCCATCCCCGGCAACGAGATGAACGTCACCAAGGTGATCGACGCGTTGTTCCGCATCGGCGTCGACGTGGTGCACTCGGGCATCGAGGACGTGCACGCCACCGGCCATGCCAAGCAGGAAGAGCTCAAGACCGTCCTGTCGATCACCCAGCCGGCGTGGTTCACGCCCGTGCACGGCGAATACCACCACCTGGTCAGCCACGCCCGCCTCGCCGCTCAGATGGGCGTCCCCGAGGACCGCATCAACGTGTGCGAGGACGGCGACCAGCTCATCGTCACCGACGACGGCGTGACCAAGGGCAATCGCGTGCCGTCGGGCTACCTCTACGTCGACGGGGCCGGCGTGGGCGACATCGGCCACGGTGTGCTGCGCGACCGGCAGGTCCTCGCCGAGGAGGGCATCGTCATGATCTTCGTGACGGTCGACGTGAACGAGCGTGAGATCGTCACCGGCCCCGAGGTGCTGTCGCGCGGCTGGATCAGCGAGAGCGACACCGGTCCCCTGGTGGAGGAGTGCTCGGCCGCGGTGGCCGACGCCCTCGACCACGCCACCAACGAGGGGTCGGCCATCGACATCGAAGCCCTCCAGGCCGTGGTGCGCCGCACCGCTGGTCGGTTCGTCAAGAACCGCACCAAGCGCCAGCCCATGATCGTCCCGGTGGTCGTCGAGGTCTGATCCGACCCCGACCCCGGCGGACGAGCCGCCAGACCGCGGACCTCGACGACCACGATCACCTCACGACGGACCCTGGGTCCGACGCGCCCTCGGGGCCACGCGGTCGCGCGTCGACGGGCCCCTTGTCGCCTCGCCAACTTCGTGCGACACTCCGTTGCATGAAAGAGGAGGGGCTCGGGGGTGTCACCCGTCCGTATCGGATGACAGCCCGTCGCGACAAGGTGGATCGAACCCGCCTGGCCATCCTGGACGCCGCCTACCGGCTCTGGTTGGCCGAGCCCTACGACGAGGTCGGCCTCGAGCACATCGCCGAGGCCGCCGGTGTGTCCCGTCAGACCGTGCATCGCCAGTTCGGGTCCAAGGACGACCTCTTCGTCGAGGTGATCGACTGGCGTCGGCCCTTCGAGGACGCCGCCGCGGCGGTGCCCGAGCCCGGCGACGTGGCCGGCATCGTGTCCGTCACCGTGGACCGCTACGAGCGCATGGGGGACGCCAACGTGCGCCTGGCGGCCATGGAAGGGCGCATCGATGCCGTCGACTACTTCCTCGCCCAGGGCCGCGAGGCCCACATGGCCGGGCTCGAGCGCGGCTTCGCCGACCACCTGCCCCGTCGTGGGTCCAAGGCCCGGACCCAGGCGCTGCTCGCCCTCTACGGGGCCACCGACCTCATGGTCTGGAAGTTGCTGCGGCGGGACCTGGACCAGTCCCGGAGCGACACCGAGGCCGTGATGCGTCGCCTCGTCGAAGGCGTCCTGCTCACGCTGCCCCCTCGGCCCGAAGGGAACCCCCGATGACGGAACCGACCCGCTCCTACCTGTTGGCCACCTGGGACGGTGGCGGCAACGTGGCTCCCCAGCTGGCGGTGGCCCGACGCCTCCTGGAACGGGGCCACCGCGTGCACGTGCTGGCCGACCCGACCGTCTGCGACCGGGCCCAGGCCGTCGGGGCCGGGTTCTCCCCGTGGACGACCGCACCGCACCGCCGCACGCACGACCCGCGCGACGAGGTCCTGCGCGACTGGGAGGTGTCCAGCCCCATCGCCATGCTCCGCAACGTCCGCGACCGGTTCATGACCGGCCCGGCGGCGGCCTTCGCGGCGGACACCAGGGCGGTGGTCGACGTCGTGGACCCCGACGTGGTGCTGGTCGACTCGTTGATCCTCGGGGCCATGGCCGGCGCCCAGGGGGCGGGACGGCCGGTCGCCGTGCTGGTGCCCAACATCTGGATGCTGCCCACGCCGGGGTGTCCCACCATCGGCCCCGGTTTCGCCCCGGCCCGCACCTTCGCCGGCCGGCGGCGCGATGACCTCATGCGGTTGATGACGAACCGGATCTTCCAGAAGGATCGCAGTGCGTTCAACGCGGTCCGGGCCCAGCACGGGCTCACCCCGCTCGCCTCGCTGTGGGACCAGGTGCTCGGCGCCGACGGGATCTACGTGCTGACCAGCCCGACCTTCGACTTCGCCGCGCCGACGTTGGGTGAGGAGGTCACCTATGTGGGCCCCGTCCTCGACGAGCCCGACCCGGCCGGGGAGTGGACGTCGCCGCTCGTCGGCGATCCCGACGACCCCCTGGTGCTGGTGGGGTTCAGCACCACGTTCCAGGACCAGGCCGCCCAGCTGCGAAGGGTGGTGGAGGCGCTCTCCCGTCTGCCCGTGCGGGGCGTGGTCACCCTGGGCGGGGCCGTCGAGGCCGACGAGGTGCCGGCGGCACCCAACGTGGCGGTGGTGCCCTCCACCCCCCACGGGCCGCTGCTGCGCGACGCCGCCCTGGCCATCAGCCACTGCGGTCACGGCACCACGATGAAGGCGTTGGCCGCGGGCGTGCCGTTGGTGTGCCTGCCGATGGGCCGCGACCAGAACGACACGGCGGCCCGAGTGGTGCACGCCGGCGCCGGGGTCCGCCTCCCACCCCGGGCCGGCGCCCCCCGCATCGCCGCCGCGGTCGAGCGGGTGCTCGCCGACGACACCTACCGGTACGCCGCCCGCCGCCTGGCCGAGTCCATCGCCGCCGAGACCCGCACCGACGACCTCATCGCCCGCCTCGAGGCCCTGGGCCGCCATCGCACCGCGACTGCCTGACCCCGGGGCGTCGCCGTTCGGGTCGGTGTCGGCCAACGGGGGAATCGTCGGCGTTGCCGTTCCCGCCCGCCGCCGCGCTCGACGTCGTCGCCGAGCTTCCCTGAGGCGGCCCGCGCCCTCCCGCCCGAGCGCCCCCGCCGTCGGGCCGGTAGGTTGGCCCCCTTGGGGGAGGTCCGATGGGGCGCGGCTCGATGCCGTCCGCTCGACGGGCCCGTACGAGTTCGGGGGAACCGAGATGACCGAGTATCCGCGCGAAGAGATCGAGGCGGCGTTCGCCGAGTTCCGGCGTCGTGGCGTCGAGACGCACGACTGGCCGGCCTGGGCCCAGCTGTTCACCGAGGACGCGCTCTACGAGGAGCACAACCTCGGGGTGTTCCACGGTCGGGCCGAGATCGAGCGGTGGATCGTCGACTGCATGGCCGACTACCCGTCCATGACGCTGTGGATCGAGTGGTACGCCATCGACGGCAACCGCATCAGCTTCTACATCTGGAACAACCTGCCGGACCCGACGGGCACCGGCCAGCGCTTCGGCTTCCCCAACACCACGTTCCTCGAGTACGCCGGCGACGGGAAGTTCAGCTTCGAGGGCGACTACTACAACCCCGAGGACGCCGGCCGGGTGTTCGGCGAGTGGCTCAAGGCGGGTGGTCGCCGATCGACCCCGCAGGACCGTTCGCTGCAGGGGATCGACGGGTGGTCACCGCCCGTGCCGGAGCCGGCGTTCCCCCGCGACGAGATCGAGGCCGAGTTCGCCAAGTACCGCGAGCGGGGATCGATCGCGGTGGCCACGGGCGACTGGAACCAGTGGGCCGACCAGTTCACCGACGACGCCGAGTACCGCGAGCACCACTACGGCTACTTCAAGGGCCAGCAGGAGATCCGCGACTGGATCAACGGCGTGATGCAGCCCTTCCCCACCATGGAGTTCCCGGTCAGCTACTTCACGGTCGACGGCAACCGGGTGAGCGCGCTCATCCCCAACATCTTGCCGGCGCCGGAGGGCGACGACGGCTACTACGGCTTCGACGTGAACACGATCCTGCACTACGCCGGCAACGGCAAGTGGAGCTACGAGGAGGACGTGTACTCGCCGGCCGAGGCCCAGGACGTGATCTCTCGCTGGCTCGCCGCCGGCGGCGTGATCCCCAAGTAGCGGCGAAGTAGCCCGCTCCGGGGCCGCCGGAGCCGGGTGCGTCGGCGCCCTGGCAAGATGCGTCGACCACGCGCGCCGACGCGGCGCGTTCCACAACCCAGGGGGGACATCCATGACCGAGTGGGTCATCGTCGACGAGCCCGCGCCTCATGTGCGGCGCATCACCATGAACCGGCCGGAGAAGCGCAACGCGCTCAACCACCCGTTGCGAGGAGCGATCCTCGAGGCCCTGCAGGCCGGCGACCAGGACGACGACGTGCACGTGCAGATCGTGCGGGGGGCGGGCCCGTCGTTCTCGGCCGGCTACGACCTCGGCGACGGCAACGAGGGCCACGAATACCCGTTCTACACACCGGGGGGCGACGGGCAGTGGCCCCGGCACGTCACCGAGGGCTGGATGGGCATCTGGGACCTGGCCAAACCGGTCATCGCCCAGGTGCACGGCTTCTGCCTGGCCGGCGGCAGCGAGCTGGCCACCTGCTGCGACCTCGTCTACATCGCCGAGGACGCCCAGATGGGCTACCCGGCCGTGCGCTTCGGGGTGCCGGACATGCACTTCCACCCCTGGTTCCTGGGCATGCGGCGGGCCATGGAGATGATGGTCACCGGCGACTCCGTCACGGGGATCGAGGCGGTGGCCGAGGGGTGGGCCAACCGGGCCTTCCCGGCCGACGAGCTCGACGCCGAGGCCATCAAGATGGCCGAGCGCATCGCCGCCCTGCCGCCCGAGGTGGTGCAGCTCAACAAGCGCGTCGTGCACCGCCAGATGGAGCACATGGGTCTGCGGTCCGGCATCCGAGCCGGGACCGAGCTCTGCGCGCTCGGCACCCACACCCAGGCCATGGCCGACTTCGTGGCCGCCAGCCAGGAGAAGGGCCTCACGACGGCTCTCAGCGAGCGCGACGCCAAGTTCGGCGACTACCGCACCAGCACCCGCAGCTGAACGGCCGAGGCCACGGTGTCCGATCGGGGGCCGTCCCCGATCGGGCATCGATGCCTCGAACCGAGGCGCGGTCGGGGCGCGTGGGTAGCGTGCGCCCATGAGCGACACCGACCAGACCGGATCCGACGACGTGGTGAGCGTCGAGCGGGTCATCCCCGCCGATGCCGGCGCCATCTTCGCCCTGCTGGCCGACCCGAGCCGCCACCACGAGATCGACGGCTCGGGAACGGTGCGTGACGCCAAGACCGGGTCGCAGCAGCTGGCCCTCGGCGCCACGTTCGGCATGTCCATGAAGATGGGCATCCCGTACTCCATGGTCTCGGAGGTCGTGGAGTTCGAGCCCGACCGTCGCATCGCCTGGCAGACGCGTGGTCCGGGCCGCATCGGACAGCACGTGGCCGGGCGCATCTGGCGCTACGAGCTCGAACCGGTCGACGGCGGCACCCTGGTGCGCGAGAGCTGGGACATCCGCCAGGAGTCGCCGGTCAGCCGGCCGTTCGTGCGCCGCCTGGCCGACCAGACCCGCAAGAACATGGCCGCCACCCTCGAGCGCATCGAGTCCGTGCTCACCTGAGGACGACCGGGACCCGAGGGCGGCGAGGCCTCGCACCCCTCTAAGGTCGCTCGGGTCATGCACCTTCTCCCGACGACCGGATCCGGACGACGATCGCCGTGGACGAGGGGGGTCCTCCTCGCCGCCCTCTTCGCGGTGGCCGCGCTCGGCACGGCGACGTCGGTCGCCGCCCAGGAACCCACGACGGCCGTGGACCCGGTCGCGGTCGTCGAGACGACCTCGACGACCACGGCCAGGTCGGACACGACCTCCCCGACGTCCACCACCTCCACGACCGAGGCGACGACCTCGACGACGTCGGAGACCACCTCCACCACCGAGTCGCCGGAGAGCACGGCGACCACGGCGACCACGACGCCGACCGACACGACCGAGCCCGAGCCCACCACCACGCTCGAACCCCGCCCGGCCACTCGTCCAGCCGTGCAGACGTCCACGATCCCGGTGGGTTCCGTGGTCTTCGCCGGGGCGGTCCTCGTGGCCGTGGCCGTGCTGGTGTGGATGGCGCTGCGACGGGCGCCGGCGCCGGCCCCGGCGCGGCCGCGGCGCACCGCCGAGGAGCCGCAGGCGCGTCCCGCAGCCGAGTCCGAGGCGAGCGGGCCCGTCGTCGACGCGCCGGTGGCGGTGCCCGGCAGCCCCGAGGAGCTGCAGGCCCTGCACTTCCTGCTCGAGATGGGCCAGGCCCTCATCGACGCCGGGGAGTCGAGCGCCAACACCGCCCAGACGCTCGAGGACATCGCCGAGGTGAACGGCATCTTCGGCCTGGGCGCCGTCGTGCTGCCCACGGCCCTCATCCTCTCCGTGCCCCACGGGACCGACGTCCAGACCGAGGTGCGCACGGCGGGCACGTCGAAGCTCACCATGGACCAGAGCGACGAGCTGTTCCGCCTGGTGCGCCGGGCCGAGCGCGGCGAGGTCACCCCGCTCGAGGGTCTGGCGGCCATCGCCCGGGCCCGCACGCTGCCGCCGCGGTTCAGCCCCCCGGTGCGGCTGCTCGGGGCCACCATCTTCACGGTCGGCCTCGTCTTGTTGCTGCGGGGCAGCTGGGCCGACCTGCTGCTCGGCGCCGTCCTGGGGGTGGGCGTCGGCGCCCTGCAGATCGCCCTGGCCCGCACCACGAGCCGCGAGATCCGCAACTACCAGGCCTTCTGGCCCCTGCTCGCCGCCTTCACGGTGACGGTGGTCGTGCTGGCGCTCGGTCGGGTGTGGTCCGACCTGTCGGTGTTCGCCCCGCTCGTGGCCCCCCTGGTCACCTTCCTGCCCGGTGGGCTGCTCACCACCGGCGTGCTCGAGCTGTCGAGCGGCCACGTGATCTCGGGTGCCGGTCGCCTGGCGTCGGGGTTGATGCAGCTCGTGCTGTTGGCCCTCGGGATCGTCGCCGGTGCCCAGCTGGTCGGGTTCCCCGCCTCGGTCATCGGCGAGACGCCCACCAACCCGCTGGGCGTGGCCGCCGCCTGGCTGGGCGTGGCCGTGTTCGGGTTCGGGGTGTACGTCTTCTACGGCGCCCGCACCGAGTCGCTGCGCTGGATCCTGCTGGTGCTCTACGTGGCCTACGCCGGTCAGGTGATCGGTGGGCTCTTCTTCGGGGGCACCCTCTCGGCGTTCTTCGGGGCCGTGGCCATGACCCCCATCGCCATGCTGGCGGCCCGACAGGAGGACGGCCCGGCCATGCTCGTGTCGTTCCTGCCGGGCTTCTGGCTGCTGGTGCCGGGAGCCCTCGGGCTCGAGGGGATCACCCGCATCTTCGGTGACGACCAGATCGAGGGGATCAGCGCCATGGTCACCACCGTGGCCACCATGGTGGGTGTCTCGCTCGGCGTGCTGCTGGGCCTGGCGCTCGGCAGCCGGATCCCCGCGCTCAACCGGCCGGCGTGGGCCGATCGGGTGCGGGCGCTGCGCGAGACCCGGCTGGGTCGGGCGGCACGTGTCCATCACCCTGGCGACGCGAAGGACCGTGGATAGCGCCATGTTCTCGCCGTCGCGGCGGGCCGTCGTGCTGGGGGGTGGGATCCAGGGGACCTGCGTGTCGTTGGCCCTCGCTCGACGGGGGTGGCAGGTGGCGATCCTCGACCGCACGTGGGCGCCGTGGTCGGCGACGAGCCTGCGCGGGGAGGGCAAGATCCACCTCGGCCACGTCTACGCCAACGACGCCGGGCGGGCCACCGCGGACCTCATGGCCACGGCGGCCGTTCGCTTCTCGTCGCTCATCGACTCGTGGTCAGCCTCGCCGGTCGAGTGGGCCGCGGTGCGCTCCGAGCCTTTCGTGTACGGCGTGCTCGAGGACACGATGGTGGCCCCCGACCGGCTGGCCGAGCACTACGCCTGGGTCGACGATCGCGTGGCCGATCTCCTCGCCGGGGGCGACGGCACACCCACGTATCTGGGCTCGACCGCTCTCGCGCCGACGCTCGCCGTGACCGACCTCGAGGCCCGGGGGTTCGGCAACCGGGTCGTCGCCGCCTTCGCCACCGAGGAACGGGCGGTCGATCCTCACGTCCTGCGCGGCCACCTCGTCGGTGCGCTCGCCCCCGCGGGCGTCGAGGTGTGTGGGGGCGTCGAGGTCCGGGAGGTCACCTCGGGTCCCGCGGGCTTCGCGGTCCGTGGGACCACGACGGACGGTGGTTCGCGGCGATGGGAGGCCGATGCCGTGGTCAACTGCCTCTGGGGCGGGCGTCTCGCCATCGATGCGTCGATGGGCATCGCGGCCGACCGGCCCTGTTCCTACCGGCTGAAGTACGCGGTGCAGGGCGTGCTCCCCCCATCGGTTCCCGCGCTTCCGAGCGCGACGCTGGTGCTCGGACCCTTCGGCGACGTCGTGCGAAGACAAGACGGCCGGGTGTACGCCTCCTGGTATCCGGAATGCCTCGCGGGATGGTCGGACGACCTCGAGCCACCCTCGTCGTGGTTGCCGGCGATCCACGGTGAGGACCCTGCGGGGAGCCAGGTCGATCTCGCCCGGCGCACGGTGGCCGGACTGGCCCGGCACGTGCCGGCCCTGGCCGCGCTGCGTGTCGACGCGGTGGCCGCTGGGGTCATCGTGGCGTGGGGCGAGCGCGACATCGACCAACCGTCGTCGGAGCTGCACCGACGCGACGCCATCGGCGTGCACGACCACGATGGGTACGTGTCCGTCGACACCGGCAAGTTCACCACGGCACCGCTCTTCGCCCACCAGGTGGCCTCCCTCCTCGGCCCTGGTTCGCCGCAGGTGAGGTCGTGACCGTCACCGTTGCGGTCCCCCTTCACCGGTCGAGACGGTGGGTCGACAACGTCGAGGCCAACGTGCGTCGACTCCCCGCCGAGGTGACCGAGGTGCTGATCTCGGACGCAACGGTCGAGGACGACGCCGCCGAGGTGCTCTCGGCCAGACTGGCGGACGACGACCGGGTGACGGTCCTGGCGCGCGCCGAGGAGTTGACCTGGTTCGAGCATTACCAGGACCTGGTCGAACGAGCCACGGGCGATCTCTGCTCCTGGCTCCCGCACGACGACGACTTCGATGCGTCCTGGGTGCCCGCGCTCCGGGCCGGCCTGGCCGAGAACCCGACGGCGTGGCTGGCCTTCGGACGGGTCCTCGGGGTCAGGGCCGACGGTGCGACGGCCACCACGTGGCAGCCGCCGCCGATTCGGTCGGGCCTCCTCGAGGGGGTGGAGGTGCTCGACCTGGCGCTCGCCCAGCAGGCGTGGCAGCCGTTCCGTGGCCTCTTCCGTCGCCGTGAGGTGCTGGCCGCCGGGATCGGCATGGAGCCGTACGGGGACTACCCGGGGGTCGACATGACCTGGACCCTGGCGGTGGGCCTGCGCTCCGGTTGGGTGTCGGTGCCGACCACCAGCACCCGGAAGCGCTACCACGACGCCAACACCCACACGACCTTTCGGCAGGCGCCCGGCGACCACCAGCGCGCCGCCCTCGAGATGGTGCGGCGCTTCGGGCCGGGAGGGGTGGAGGGCGCCCGGATGCGGCTCACGGCCCGTCGAGCGACGCTACGGGTGGTGTCCCGCCACCAGACGAGCCGCGTCCGTGGACGGTTGCATCGGCTCCTCCCGCGGTGAGTCGGGCACCGACCAGGGCCCGCCGACCCGGCGGCACCCCGGCGGTGCTGGGCAACGGTCAGGTCGCCGAGGCCGCGAGGGCGTCGAGGATGCCCTGCTGGAGCTCGTACAGCTCGGTGACGGGGCCCGCCGTGTCGAACCAGGAGTCGGGGCGCAGCATCACGGTGGCGCCCGTGTCCCCGTCGATGGCGATGCTGCCGTCGGGGCCGTCCACCCCGTAGCGGCTGGCCTGCAGCCTGTCGTCCTCGAACTCGCACGGGCACAACGGCATGAGGCCGAGCCCGTAGTACCACCAGTCGGGATCGGACGAGAAGCTCGTCATCAGCTCCCGGGACTCCCGGCTGAGGCCATCGGTGAACATCCACTGGAAGAACCGGGCACCGTCGCTCACGGTGGACATGAGCCCGCCGCTGGCCCAGAGCATCCCGCGGTAGCCGTGGCCGTCCGGGTCCGTGACCCCGTCGACGGGATCGGTGTCTTCGTCGAATTCCAGGCGGGTCCCCGAGGCGCGGGCCAACTCCTCCATGGCCGTTCGCCAGGTCGTGGCGTTGGCGCGCTCGAGCACCAGACCGAGCACGTGGTAGCCGATGCGGGAGTAGGCGAACCCCTCGCCCGGTTCGAAGAGGAGCTCCGGTTGTCCCGTGTAGGCCGCCAGGTCGGCTTGCGGGTCGGCGGTGAAGAAGTCGGTGTCGAGCTCGCTGGGGATGCCCGAGGTGTGACGGGCCAGGTGCTCGAGGGTGATCCGGTCGGCGTTGGGGATCTCGGGCGCCCAGGTGGCGATGGGTTCGTCGAGCGCCACCACGCCCGCTTCGACGGAACGGAGCAGCCAGGTGGTGGTGGCGGCCTTGGTGATCGAGTACCAGGCCATCGGGTCGTCGGCATCGACGAGAGGGGTACCGGGTTCGTCGAGCGAGCTGGACCGCACGGGCTCGTCCGCGCCCCAGGCGAACTCGACCGTCCGGCCCCCCGGTGCGGCGTAGGCCCCCTCGATGCGGGTGAGGCCCACGTCGTCGATCACGTCCGTGTGGTGCACGGCCCAGGTGCTCACGACGTCGGCGACCGTCATCCCGGCCTCCCAGAGCGAGCCACCGTCGGGACCGCCGGTCGAGTCCTCGACGAGTCCGGCCCGGGCCACCACCGCCTGACCCGACAGGGGACCGTCAACGGGAGCCGACCGGTCGATCGGCACCAGCAGCGATCCGAGCAGCAGTCCGACGCCGGGCACGGCCAGCGCCGCCGTCCGATCCCAGGTCCGCACCTGGCTCCGGCCGGCGGCGAGGTCCTCGATCGGACCGACGATGATCACGGCTGCGACGATCACCGCCGCCACCACAGCGATCGCCAGCACCGCCCCGAGCGCGGCCGGTACCTCGAGGGGCTCGACCAACCATTCGGCCGCCACCAGGCCGAACCCCTGCCACAGGTAGATGGTGAGCGCCCGGCGTCCGATGAGGTCGACGGCCCGACCGGTCAGGCCGGACACCCCGGCCAGCTGGGCGCGGAAGAGCAGCACGAGACCGATTCCGGCGGTGCCCGCCAGCACCATGAGCGGGTACGACCGGTTGACGACCCCGTCGACCGGCCCCAGCCGCTGCCACCACCAGAGGGCGGCGACGGCGGCGAGGCCCGCCAGCACAGCGCTGGCCGGCCGCGACAGGCGACCACCCTGCCAGTACCACATGCCGGCCAGGACGAAGGCGGCGTAGGTGACGGCGTCGCCGAGCTCGAGGGGGACCTCGGCACCGGACTCCTGCCACCGCCACAGGGCGAAGGTGCCCGCAGCGGCCAGGGCGATGACGGCGGGACCGATGCGGCGGAGGAGCCAGGAGAGGACCCCGGCGGCCAGCACGAACCAGAGGTAGGCCCGCACGTACCAGAGCGTGATCCACAGGCCAGGGGTGGCGTCGCTGCCGACGGGATCGACGAGGGGGACGAACCACCCGACGGCGTCGGCCGGGTCCGGTCGCCAACCCACCGCCAGCATCAGGGCCCAGCACGCGGCGGCGTAGACCCAGAAGGGCACCAAGAGGCGCCGCGTCCGCCGACGGACCGTGGCCCACCACCCTCGCTTCTCGAGCGAGGCCTCGAGGAGGGCGCCCGACCCGAAGAACATCGCGGGCATGGCCGGGATCCAGCTGAGCCACGCCCACGACCAGGTGTGCCAGAGCACGACGCGGACGACCGCGATCGAGCGCACGACATCCAGGAGCCGGTCGCGAACGGGACCCGGTGGATCTCGGGGCTCGGTCTGTTCGAGCGTCTGGGGGGTGGGGGAGGCCATGATCCAGGTGCGCTCGTGGATCGCGGACGACCGCCGTCCGGGCCGGGGCGCGCCATCACGGTAGCGGTCGGTTCGGCGCCGGCCTCGGCGCCGTGTCGGGCGGTCGTCGGGTCGTCGTCGCTTTCGTCGGCCGACGGTGGGGCTGTGTCAGCGGGCGTCGGCGCGGCGGCGGGCGGCGTCGACCAGGGCGGCGACCGGGGTGGCGAGCGGTCCGCGTCGGTGGACCACGCCGATGGCCCGCCCGAGGGCGGGCTCGAGCGCCACGACCTCGATCCCCTGGAGGCTGGCCGACTCGCCTTGAGATCGGTACCAGAGGCAGCACCCGACGCCGGCGAGCACGGCGGGGATCCACGAGGCCCGCTCGTCGCTCTCGAAGGCGACGTCGGGGGTGACCCCCAGCTCGGCGAACAGCCCGTCGAACTCTGCTCGTCGATGCCCGCCCCGACTGGTGGTGATGAGGCGGACCTCGGCCAGCCGGGCGACGGGGAACGGGTCGGGGAGCCCGGTGCCGGGCGGGCCCAGCAGCACCACGTCGCGCCACTCGAACGGCACCGTTTCGAGGCCGTCGTCGGGGATCGGCAGGTCGGCGACGCCCACGTCGGCTCGACCGCTGCGCACCGCCTCGGCCACCGCCAGGCGGCTCTCGCAGTGCACGAAGCGCACCGGGTGCTCGGGGTGGTCGCGCCAGTAGTCACGGATGAGGCCCGAACCCAGGTCGGCCTGGATCGTGGGGGTGGCGGCCAGCTTGAGCCCCTGCCCCCGCCCTCCGCGACGGCTCAGCCGCTCGAGGGCGTCCACCTCTCCGAGCACCCTGCGGGCGATGGCCACGACCTCCTCGCCCTCCGCGGTGAGCTCCACGCTGCGGCCCCGCCGCACGAACATGGTGAGGCCCAGCTCGCGTTCGAGGGCCCGCACCGCCCGGGTCAGGGCCGGTTGGCCCACGTGGCAGGCGGCGGCGGCGCTGGTCATGGTGCCGAGCTCGGCCGTGGCCACCACGTAGCGCAGCTGCTGGAGGTTCACGAGCCCGGAGCCTAGGACGCGTCCGATGCCCGCTGGGCATCGGACCGGCCCCGAAGGGCGTTGGACGCCGAGGACTGCGCCCCTGAGACTCTCCGGCGTCCGTTCCCCATGGAGGTCCTTCGTGCGTCGCGCCACCCGAGTGTTCGCCCCCGTCCCCGTCGCGTTGCTGGCGGCCCTGTCCTTCGGTGCGTGCAGCAGCGACGACGGCGACAGCGCCAGCCCCGACACCACCGAGGCGGCCGAGACCACCTCGACCACGGTCGCCGCCGACACCGGGTGCGTCACCGCCGAGACCGGTCCGCTGCAGATCCTGCTGGTCAACGACGACGGCATGGTCAACCCGGCCATCGACGTGATGATCGACCGCCTCTCGCAGAACGAGGACTTCGAGCTCACCGTCGTCGCCCCCGCCGACGAGAAGAGCGGCAGCTCGGATCGGACCACGGAGGGCGGGGCGACCTACGAAGAGGCCACCACCCCCGGGGGCAACGAGGGCTACGCCGTCGACGGCTTCCCGGCCGACGCCGTCCTCGTCGCCCTCGACGACCTCGGCCTCGAGCCGGACCTCGTCGTCTCGGGCATCAACCCCGGCCACAACTTCGGGCCGCTGGCCTCGTTGTCGGGCACCGTGGGCGTGGGCCGCACCGCCATCCGCCGCGACGTGCCGGCCCTGGCCATGAGCGCCGGGCTCGAGCTCGACGACGCCCAGTTCGGCTGGGGCGCCGACTTCGCCGCCGACTGGATCGAGGAGAACTGCGAGGCGCTCATCGGCGGCGAGTTCCAGACCGACACGGTCACCAGCGTGAACATCCCCACCTGTCCGCCCGAGGAGATGGGCCCCCTCCAGGAGGTGCCCCGCGCCGAGGTCGTGCCCGAGCTGCCCGAGGGCGAGAGCGTCTTCGTCTCGCTGTGCGACCTGACCCCGGACCCCGCCGACGACATCGCCGCCGTGCGCGCCGGCTACCCCTCGCTCACCCAGGTCCCGGCCGACATCTGACCCGGCCCACCGACCGCGCCGCCCGCGGCAGGGGTGACGGCTCGGCCGTCACCCCTCGGCGGTGTGCTCGGCGCCGAACAGGGCGCCCTGCCCGGTGGCGTCGAGCAGGCTGAGGAGCGTGCCGGCGTCGCGGCGACGCTCGGTGCGCACCTCGAGCGGCTGGGAGAACAGCTCTCGCAGTCGGCCCTCGAGTTCGTCGACCGCCCCGCCGCACCACATCTCGGTGGAGGGGCCCACGGTCACCGTGAGGGTGTCGTCCTCGAGCACGTAGTCGCCGCCGACGCCGTTGCAGCCGGTGTCGACGCTGAGGAAGCCGCCCTCGAGCGTCATCGTCACCGGGCCGGTGTCGATGGGGACAGCGGTGGCCATCTCGTCGTCGAGGATGCCCTCGAGCAGCCACGTCGTGCCCTCCACCGGCGCCGACGGGTCGAGCACCTCGGCGTCGGTGAGGACCGCCCGCAGCGTCCGGCCCTCACTGTCGGCCTCGACGGTGAGGGTGTCGCCGTCGAGGCTGAGGCGGGCGTCGGTCAACAGCTCCTTCACCAGGCTGTCGAACTCCTCCGCGGGTGGTTCGCAGGCCATCTCCGTCGTGCCCCAACCCTCCACGGCGAGCTGGTCGCCGTCGAGCGTGTAGTGGCCGCCGAAGTGGTTGCAGACCGCGTGGGCGCGCACCGTGCCGGCGGCGGGTCCGTCGGGTCCGGCGAAGGTGATCTCGAACGTGCCGCCGCCCGGCACGGCGACCGGTGCTCCGTCGACCTCGATCGACTCGCCCAGGTAGGTGCTGCCGATCACCTCGTCGGCGGGCGCACCGGGAGCGGGATCGGCGGCGCTGCTGCTGCCGCTGTTGTTGTTGCTGCTGCCGTCGCCGCAGGCGGTGGCCGCCAGCAAGCTCATGAGGGCGAGGGTGATCAACAGAGGCCGTCGCATGGTGGTTCGACGCTACGCGGACCGCGCTGGTTCCCGCAGCTGCGCCTGGTGAGCCGCGCCGATCGTTCCCGGGGCAACCGACCCGGCGACGGGCGACCGACGCGCCAGACTCGGGGCCCATGTCCGGGGCGCACGGTCACCTCCACGACGGCCCCGACGAGGCGCGCCTGCGCCGAGGCCTCACCGTCGCCGTGGTCGCCGTGCTGATGGTGGGCCTGGTCGGCGTGGCCGTGTGGTGGCCGAGAGGTGAGGCTCCCGAGCTGAACCCGGGCGGCGTGACCCTGCAGTACGTCGACGCCACCGTCACCGACGTGGCCACCGAGGACTGCGTGAGCATCGAGGTGGCCGGGGCCACCGAGGACTGCCAGATCGTGACGGTCGACGTCACCTCCGGCGAGACCAGCGGGACCAGCGCCGAGTTCCGCATCCAGGCCAGCGACTTCTCCAAGCCCCAGCTGGAGGTCGGCGACGACGTGGTGCTGGCCCGCAACCCCATGGCCCCGCCCGAGTTCCAGTACAGCTACGTCGACCAGCAGCGCACCATGCCGCTGCTGTTGCTGACCATCCTCTTCGTCGTGGTCGTCGTGGCCCTGGGCCGGTGGAAGGGCCTGCGCGCCCTGGCGGGGATCTTCGTGGGGCTGGCCGTCATCGTGGTCTTCCTCCTGCCCTCGCTGCTGCGGGGGAACCCGGCGCTGCCCGTGGCCCTGGCCGCCACCTTCGTCATCGCCTTCCTCGTGCTCTACCTGGCCCACGGGTTCCGGCCCTCCACCACCGTCGCTCTCGTCGGCACGCTCGTGAGCCTCGTGGTCACCGCCCTGCTGGCCCAGGTCTTCGTGGGGGCAGCCGGATTCACGGGCCTCTTCGGCGACGACGCCCAGACCCTGCGGGTCACCGCCGGGCTGGTGGACCTGCGGGCCCTGCTGGTGGCCGGCATCGTCATCGGCGCGCTCGGCGTGCTCGACGACGTGACCGTCACCCAGGTGGCCACCGTGGTCGAGCTGCGCCGGGTGAACCCCGGCCTCTCCCGGCTCGAGCTGTACCGGGCCGCGGTCACGGTCGGCCGTGACCACATCGCCTCGGTCGTCAACACGCTCGTGCTGGCCTACGCCGGCGCCTCGTTGCCGCTGCTGTTGGTGTTCATGCAGGGGGCACGGCCCTGGGACCGGGCGCTCACCAGCGAGCTGGTGGCGATCGAGATCGTGCGCACCCTGGTGGGCAGCATCGGCCTGGTTCTGGCCGTCCCGGTCACCACCGCCCTGGCCGCCGCCGCCCTCTCCGACGGGCCGGACGATCCGGGCCGGCCGGACGACACGGACGGCCGCCGCGACCCGGACGGACCCGACCGGGGCCTCGACCCCAACGACCCCGGACCGCTCGACCTGCTCCCCTGAGCGGGTTCAGCCCATCTCCTGGGCGGTCTCGTCGTCGGGTGAGCCGGAGGTGCCGAGCATCTCGGGGGTGAGCGCCGGCACCTCGCTGGTGGGGGCGTCCACGAAGGCCAGGTTGGCGGCGGCGCCACCGGGCGTGGTGCGCTCGGCGAGGGCCCGCAGGGCGGGCTCGTCCCCCACGTCGTGGCCCTCGCGTTCGCTCAGCAGCCACCGGACCTCGAGCAGGTCGCAGTAGGCCTGGGTGGGGTCACCTCGGTGACCGACCGCGGCATGGGCCGACTCGACACCGGGGGTGAGCACGTGCAGGAGCCAGCTGCGGGCGGCGGTGGGCTCGGGCACCGGATGGCCGAGGTCGTCCTGCATGCGCCGTCGGTGGTCGTCGAGGTCGTTCAACAAGATGGTGGCCTGGCCCTCGCCCACCAGCAGCCCGGTGAGGGCCTGCAGCCGCTCCGAGTGGAACCGTCGGGCGGCCACCTTGGCCGTCACCCGCACCGTCTCGCGGTCGCTCTCGTCCCCCTCCGCCGACTCCAGCCGGAGCTCGTCGACCGCGAACCCGGCGTCGTTGAGCCGCCGCAGCCGAGACCCGATGCCGTCGGCATCGCCCAGGGCCACGACCGGCTCGTCGTGCAGGAGGCCCCAGAGCTGCCCGTAACGCTCGGCCAGCCCGTTGGCCTCCTCGATCACCTGGGCCGCGGCCTCGGACGGCTCACCGCGTCGGGCCGTGACGTCGAGCAGGCCGCCGGCGACGTTCTCGATCATGATGTCGAGGTCGAGGCGTCGCTGCCCGTCGGTGAGCGAGGGGTGGAACTCGGCGGTCTCGGCATCGACCATCCAGGCCTGGATGGCCTGGCCGTCGCGCATGAACAAGGTGTTGGCCAGCGAGCAGTCGCCCCAGTAGATGCCGTTGCGGTGCAGATCGACGAGCAGGGCGGTCATGGCGGCGAACAGGCGAGCCCGGTGGGCGGTCATCGTCCACGGCAGGCGGGTCAACAGCCGTCGGTACTGCCAGGAGCGTTCGAGGTAGCGGGTGACGAGGACGGCGCCCTCCTCGCTCGGCTGCAGGGCGACCCCGGCCGCCCTCACCGCGGCCAGCTCCCGGGCCTCGATCACCCGCAACGCCTCGTACTCGTGCAGGGCGACCCGTCGGGGGAGGTCCTTCAGGGCCCACAGACGGCCGTCGGCCTCGACGAAGCGCACCAGGTGGCGGCTGGGGCCCACCGGGATGTCGCGGAAGGCGACGGCCGTGACGTCCCAGTCGGCGAGGGGTTCCCGCCAGGGCAGCGACAACAGCTCCGGCGACGGTTCCCGGAGCCGCAGATCGAGTGTCGCCACGCAGCCACCTCCCGGCCGATCGCCGACGCCTCGCCGACCCCGTGCGCGGGTCGGCGGCGGGTCAGGCCGAGGCGCCGACCCCCAGCACCAGGTTCTCGCCGGTCACCACGTCGAAGATGTGCAGGCGCCGAGGGTCGAACCAGAGCTTGGCCCGGGCGCCGTCGTCCATGCGGCTGGCCGGGTCGAGGGCCACGACCAGCTGGCTGCGCATGGCCTCCCCGCCCAGGTCCTCCTCGAGCTCGGCCAGCCCCTCGATCGTCACGTCCGGCGCGTCGTAGGGGATGTAGGCGTACTGCTCGTTGCCCAACCACTCGGACACGTCGACCGTGGTCTCGAACACGACTCCGGCGTCGAGCTTGGTGGCCTCGATGAGGGCCGTGTCCTCGAAGCGCTCCGGGCGGACGCCCACCATCACCCACTCGCGGCCACCCACCGCCTCGCGCAGCTCGGCCGGCAGCTCGAACGCGGTGAACGGCAGGTGCATGCGCCCGCCCTCGATGCGGGCGGGCACGAAGTTCATGGGGGGCGAGCCGATGAAACCGGCGACGAACATGTTCACCGGGTGCTCGTAGAGCTCGCGCGGCGACGCGACCTGTTGCACCTCGCCCCTGCGGAGCAGGGCCACCCGGTCGCCGAGGGTCATGGCCTCGGTCTGGTCGTGGGTGACGTAGACGGTGGTGATGCCCATCCGTCGCTGCATGCGCAGGATCTCGGTGCGCATCTGCCCCCGGAGCTTGGCGTCGAGGTTGGACAAGGGCTCGTCGAACAGGAAGGCGTCGGCGTCGCGCACGATGGCCCGACCCATGGCCACCCGCTGGCGCTGGCCGCCGGAGAGGTTGCCCGGCTTGCGGTCGAGGTGCTCTCGCAGCTCGAGGGTGTCCGCCGCGGTCTCGACCTTGGCCCGGATCTCGTCATCGGACATGGTCTTGCGCAGCCGGAGCGGGAAGGCGATGTTCTCGTACACGCTGAGGTGCGGATAGAGCGCGTAGTTCTGGAAGACCATGGCCAGGTTGCGGTCACGGGGGGCGAGGTCGTTCACCCGCTTGCCGCCGATGATCATGTCGCCCGACGTGATGTCCTCCAGCCCCACGATCATGCGCAGCAGGGTGGACTTCCCGCAGCCCGACGGGCCGACGAGGATCATGAACTCCCCGTCGGCGATGTCGAGGGAGATGTCGTCGACCGCGAGGAAGCCGTCGCCGTACCGCTTGACGATGTTCCGCATGGTGATCTCGGCCATGGGTGCGCTCCTTTGTCAGCCCTTGACGGCGCCGGCGGTGAGACCGGCCACGATGCGCCGCTGGAACAGCAGCACGAGAACGACGACCGGGATGGTGACGACGACGGACGCGGCCATCACCGCGGTGACGGGGGACTGGAACTGCGAGGCCCCGGTGAAGAACGAGAGGGCGGCCGGCACGGTGCGGGCCCGGTCCGTCGACGTGAGCGACGCGGCCAGGAGGAACTCGTTCCAGCAGAAGAAGAAGGTGAGGATGCCGGTGGTGAACACGCCGGGGGCGGCCAGCGGGACGATGACCTTGCGGAACGCCTGCCACGCAGTGGCCCCGTCGACCTGGGCGGCCTGTTCCATCTCCCAGGGGATCTGGCGGAAGAACGCCGACATCGTCCAGATGGACAGGGGGAGAGCGAACGTGAGGTAGGGGATGATCAGCCCGATCCAGGTGTCGTAGATGCCCAGCCCTCGCCACATGTTGAACAGCGGGCCGACGAGGGCGGCCTGCGGGAACATGGCGATGCCGAGCGCCATCGACAGCAGCAGCTTCTTGCCGCGGAACTCGAGGCGGGCGATGGCATAGGCCGCGAACATGGCCACGATCACCGACAGCAGGGTGGCGATCACGGCGATGCCGGCGGAGTTGCGCAGCGCCGAGGTGAACAGCTCGTCCTCGAAGACGGTCTGGAAGTTCTCCCACGTCCACTCGCTCGGGAAGAACCCGGAGTCGCCGTCGCGGAAGGTGGCCGGGCTCTTGAAGGCCAGCGACGCCATCCAGACGAGGGGGAAGGCGGCCCAGGCGAGGATCAACACGCCCCAGAAGGTCCACCAGTTGCTGGCCTTGGTGCCCATCAGTCGTCCCCCCTCACCTGCGACAGGTCGGTCTTGAACCCCTTGATGAAGATGAAGGCGATCAGCACCACGGTGAGGAAGAGCAGCACCGAGACGGCCGAGCCCGCTCCGAGGTTCACCAGTGTCACGTTCTGGCGGTAGGCGAGGAACGACAGCGTCTCGGTGTCGTTGGCCCCGGCGGTCATGATGAACGGGTTGTCGAAGATCCGCCACGCGTCGAGCGTGCGGAACAGCACCGCCACCATGATCGCCGCCTTCATGTTGGGCAGCACCACCTTCCAGAGGCGCTGCCAGGGGGTGGCGCCGTCGACCTTGGCGGCTTCCTGCAGCTCCTCGGGCACCTGCACCAGCCCGGCGAGCAGCAGCAGCGAGATGAACGGGGTGGTCTTCCAGATCTCGGAGAACGTGATCACGAACAACGACGACCAGCGTTCGCCGAACCAGTTGAAGTCGCCCAGGCCGAACCAGGAGTTCACGAAGCCGGAGTCGAGCTGGAAGGCGTAGCGCCAGATGAACGCCGAGACCACGGTGATGATGCCGTAGGGCACCAGGATGGCGGTGCGGACGAACGAGCGGCCCTTGATGATGCGGTACATGACCCATGCGAAGGCGAAGCCGAGCACCAGCTCGATGGCCACGCTGACCACGGTGATGATGGCGGTGGTGCTCACCGAGCTCCACCAGATGGGGTCGGTGAGCACGGTCATGTAGTTCTGCAGGCCGATGAACTCGCGGCCGTCGGGGTCGGTGAGCCGGTAGCTGTACAGCGACAGGACCAACGCGTAGCCGAGGGGATACGCCGTCACCAGGATCATCACGATGAACGCCGGTGCCGACAGGCGGAAGCCCAGCTTGCGCTCGTGGCGCAGCCGGTCCGAGACCGGCGCCTTGCCGTCGGGCTCGGTGGCCGGCTCGTCGGGGCCGGCCGGGGTCTCGGTGACCGTCATGGCAGGGACCTCCGCAGGGGTTCCGGGGGCAGCGTGCTCGCCGAGACGGCGTCGTCGCGGTGAGGCGCGCTCACAGCAGGCGCTCCCCGGCGAGGACTTCGGACATGTAGCTGTCGGTGTCCTCGGGCGTGCCCGGGGCCTGCACCGACGAGGCCGGATGCCAGGTGCGTTGCACCGAGGTGGACACGTCGCCGTAGTAGGGGGTGATCGGGCGGGGACCGGCGTCGTTGATCGACTCGCGGATCAGGTCGGCCATGGGGAAGGCCTCGCGCACCTCGGGATCGTCGTAGGCGCCGGAGCGAGCCGCGGGGTTGCCGGCCTCGACCATGTACTGAGCGTTGTTCTCCACCGACGTGATGCACTTCACCGCGTCGAGGGCCAGGTCGGGGTGGTCGGTGAAGTCGCCGATGGCCAGGTTGATGCCGCCCAGCGGTGGCCGGCTGGCCTCGTCGGCGTCGACGCGCGGGTAGCGGGCCCAGGCGATGTCGTCGAAGACGTCCTGGTCGACCGCACCACCCTCCACGCCCTCGCGCGCCGCTTGGTAGACGTAGGGCCAGTTCACCATGAAGGAGCCGTCGTCGCTCTGGAAGAGGGACCGGGCTTCCTCCTCGCCGGCGGTGGTGAGGTCCGAGGGCGCCGCCGACGAGCGGGCCAGGCCCCCCACCACCTCGGCCGCGGCGTCGCCCGCCGGCGAGGCCACCGTCGGGGTGGCCTCGGCGCCGAGCTCCGCGTCCTCGATGATCTGGCCCCCGGCCGAGCTGATGAGGGCGTTGACCCAGACCATGTAGCCCTCGTAGCGGTTGCCCTGCACCCCGATGCGCTTGCCCTCGGCCTCGGCGGCGTCGATCATCTCGGCCCACGTGAAGCCCTCGGCGGTGGGGTCGACGCCGGCGGCGTCGGCCACCGACTGGCGGTACCAGAGCAGCTGGGTGTTGGCCCAGAACGGGGTGGCCACCAGCTCGTCGTCCCAGTAGGCGGTGAGCAGAGGCCCCTCGAGCACCCCCTCGGTGAGCTCGTCGACGTCGGCCGGGTCGGTGACGGGGAGGAGGTAGCCGGCGTTGGCGAACTCGGCGACGAAGGGCGGATCGAGGCTCATGAGGTCCACCGAGGAGTCGCCGGCGGCCAGACGGCGCACGAGCTGCTCTCGCTGGGAGTCGGCATCGTTGGGCAGGACCTGGGTCTGGATGCGATAGGCGCCACCGGACGACTCGGTGCACTCCGCCGCCAACGTGGCCTGGCCCCCGTTGTCGGGGTTCGTGTACCAGGTCAGCAGAGGCGGGCCGCCGTCGTCGCTACCGCACCCCGCCAGCACGATCGGGGCCACGAGGACGGCCGAGGCCACGAGTCCCCACCGTCTGCGTGCCTGCCGATTCGACCTCGACATCGCCCCATCCCCTTTGCCGACCGACGAACCCCGGCGAGACTGCGACCCGACGGTGCGCGGTGCGGACGGTCACGCCAGCCCCCCGGTTGAACCGTTGCTTTCCTGTCTAGCAGGTGCACGGAGCCGGGACCCGGGTCGACGCGCCCATCGAGGGCTCCTTCAGCGGGCGACGTCGCGGGCTTCGGCTTCGGCCACCATCTCGTCGCGCTCGGGTTCGAGGAGGAAGCCCGCCTCGAGCGCCTCGTCGGCCGCCGCGGTGAACCGCTCCACGTAGGTGGCATGGTCGCCGTAGAGCGAGCGCAGCTGCTCGTCGCTGAAGGGGGCGCTCTGGCCGAAGAGGCTGCAGAACACGCTCGACGGGTTCCCTTCGCCGCTCAGGGCCGACACGGGCACGTCGACGGCCGGCGTGCGGATGCCGCCGCGCGCGTTGCCCAGGTCGTCGCGCACGATCTGGTCGTCGGCGATCTCGATCCGGGGTGACGACGGCGGCCGGGTGCCGTCGACGACCCAGGCCCGGAACGCGTGCATGGCGGCCCGGAGCACGGCCCCGTGGGGACCGTCGTTGATCGTGCCGCACAGCGCCTCGGAATCGAGGCCGCCACCGCTGTTCCAGGCCTGTCCGGACTCGGTGCCGTAGACGAGCGTGTCGGCATCCGCGTGAGCGGTGCCGGCCACCTCCCAGGTCAACAGCTGCTCGGCGTCGGGTTGGCGGGCCTCCCGGAAGCGCAGGAACATCAGGTCGGTCTCAGCCTCGAACTGCATGACCGGCACATCGAGGTCCGTGCGCAGCCGCAGGGGCGACGGGGCGGCCGCGGCCGGGTCCTCGCCCAGGTCCGCCCCGCCGGCTCCCCGGCTGTGCACGAAGATCCCGTCGAAGGCGTCCTCGACCGGCTGGACGGCGTTGACGTAGGAGGCCAGGCGGGCGGCGGACTGCGACTCGCCCACGGCCAGCACGTGGTCGACGGCGAGCCCCTCGAGGGGGTTCGGTTCGCCAGGGGCCCGGACCATCTCGGCCACGTCGGTGTAGATGCCGTACGACCAGGCGTCGCCCGGATGGGTGAGCGACCCGTAGCGCTCCGGGTCCCACTCCCTGAGGGGCGCCAGCGCGTCGGGCGGGACGCCGGGGACCTCGAGGCGCGCGCCGCCCCCCTCGATGCCCGTGGCCTGGGCCGAGACGCCCACATACGCATACCCCTCGCGCAGGAGGTAGGGGTGGAGGTAGCCGAAGACGGGATCGGAGTCGCGCCCGGCGCTCACGTTGAGCCACTCGACGACGACGGTGCCGTTGAAGTCCTCGGGGTCGATCGGGCGCCGCACCAGGATGCGGGTCTCGTAGGGGGCGGACTCTCCCTCCGTGACGGTCCACTGCCCGTCGGGGGCCAGTTCGCCCGCCGGGACGTAGGAGGCGGCGTCACCGCTGACGAAGTACTCCTCCTCGGTGTAGCCGTACTCGTCGGCGAGCCCGAGCGGCATCGGGTTGTACGGCACCCTGCGCGCCCCTCCGGTGATGGGGCCGGCGACGCTGACGTCGGCAGGGGCCACCAGGGTCGTGGTCGGCTCGGAGGTCTCCTCGCCGGCAGTGGTGCCGCTGGTGCCCTCGTCGTCGCCGGAACAGGCGCCGAGGGCCAGCGCGGCCAGGCACAGGGTGACCACCAGGACAGGCCCTCGATGGCGCGCCGGGCTCGGGAGTCGACGCCTACGGTGATCGTCCAACGGATCCTCCCCCTGTGGGTGGTCGCGGCGCGACCGCCCCCGGTCCCTCTCCCCGCCGACGATAGACGGCGTCGGTCCCCGAGGATCGAGCTGGGCGCGGTGCGGAGGCGCCGCCTCAGCCGAGCTGTCGGGTCAGGAGATCGAGGGTGCGCCGCCAGGCGTCGGCGGACGACGCCGGGTGGAACGAGCTGCGGTCCCGGCAGTGGAAGCCGTGGTCGGCGTCGGGGTAGCGCACCACCTCGGTGGGCACATCCGCGCCCTGCGCCGCGTGGCGGAGCTGCTCGACCTCGGCGACCGGGATGTGCGCATCGAGATCGCCGTAGAGCCCGAGCCACGGGGTCTCGAGGTCGGGGGCCATCTCGAGCAGGGAGGGCAGGCCGAAGCGACCTTCGGCGATGCCCCCGCCGTAGTAGGTGACGGCGGCGCCGAGCGGTCGCCGGGCGGCGGTGGCGAAGGCGACGGAGCCGCCCATGCAGAAGCCGATGATCGCGGTGCGACCCGGCTCGACCCCGCCCCGTGCGAGCTCGCTGATGGCGGCGTCGACGTCGGCGGCGATGCCGTCGCCGGTCATCGCGCCGATCACGGGACCGAGCTCGGCCAGGTCGTCGTAGCCGAAGACCGGCGACCCCGACCGGTGGAACAGCGCCGGGGCCACCGCCCGGTAGCCGGCCTCGGCCAGGTCCGCCGCCACCTGGGCGATGTGCCCGGTCAGTCCGAACGCCTCCTGGATCACCACCACACCTCCGCGAACCTCTCCCGATGGTTCGACGGTCAGCGCCGGCACGGTGCCGTCGGGTCCGGGGATCTCGATGCGGGTGGGGATGAAGTCGGCCATGGGGCCAGCATGGCCGACCGCCGCCGCCCTCGCCGGCTGCCCGGCTGGTGTGCCACATGTCGCTACGGTCAGTGGCCGCCGCCCGTATCCTGGCGCACCCCTTCGGACGATGTTTCAAGTGGAGACCACAGAGAGTGGTCGCCGGGGAGGCGATGATCCACCCGGAAATCCCTTGGCCGCCGTGCGGCCGGGTGGGGAGCCACTGGCGAAACCGGCCCCTTTCCATCGGACCTCCGGCCACCGGTCGGAGGGGAGAGGAGGCGGTCATGACCCGCACGATCACCCTCCATCGAGGCGGCCTCGCCGCCCGCTCGGTGGCGATCTTCGCCGCCATGGCCCTCATCGTGTTCGGTGGCGTCGCCCTGACGACGTCGGCCGGCGCCCAGGTCGGCTACCCGATCGTCGTTCCCGTCGAGGACACCAGCGCCCAGACGTGCGCCAGCCTCGGGGCCATCCTCGTCGCCGAGGGCTACCTCGCCGAGGTCCCCGACTGGACCCAGGTGAAGGTCGACCCACCTCGCGACACGACGGTCGGCCCGTTCACCGTATCCGCCATGGACAACGCCGAGCCGCCGAGCTTCGACTGGTCGTCCACCCAGCCGATGAACATCGTGTTCGTCAAGAGCGGGACGGGGGCCTCGCAGATCTACCTCTACGACCCCGCCACCGGGGCGACCGGCGGCACTGGCCTGACCACCGCGAACGGCAAGCAGATCAGCAACATCGTCGCCTGCTACGGCACCTTCGCCACCACCACGACGGTGGAGCCGACGACCACGACGGTGGAGCCGACGACCACGACGGTGGAGCCGACCACCACGACGGTGGAGCCGACGACCACGACGGTGGAGCCGACGACCACGAGCAGCGTCCTCGGGACCACCACCCTTCCCGGATCCACCACCCCGGTGGCGCCCACCGCGGGCGCCGAGGTGCTGGGAGCGACCCAGGCCCCGGCCGTCGAGGCCCTGCCCTACACCGGCGACGAGACCGGATGGCTGGCTGCGGGGGCCGCCGCCGTCCTGCTGGGCGGCACCTTCCTGGTGCTGTTGGCCCGGCGCCGGCTGCTCACCTGAGCGCACTGCCCCCGTCGGCGGAAGACCTGGTCTTCCGCCGACGAGGCGCGTCGGAGCCCTCCCCCGGCGCAGTGGTCACGCCTTGTGGTCGGATGGACACGACGCGAGACCGTTGGCCGGCTTTCTTCCCGAGGGGGTATCGCGACCGCCCAGCGTGGCGATGACAACCGCATCCACCCCGATCTGGCGGTGGACGGGGAGACGTGGATCCGCCCGGGTGTGACTGGTCGCTTCTGGCCGGGCGGGGAGTCAGAGCGAAACCGGCCCCTTCGCTACCGTCCGGTCTTCGTGCCGGACTCCCACAGGAGCTTCCTCATGGCACACGATCACCTTCGGCCAACGGCGCGGATGTTCGCCACGCTCGGTGCGGCTCTCGCGCTCGTCCTCGGCGTGCTCGCGCTCGGCGTCTCGCCGGCCGCGGCTGGAGCGGGCAGCTCGATCCCGTTGCACAATGACACCGCCGGTGCCGAGAGCGACTGCCCGGGCACGGTCGAGGACTACTGGCACTTCGTCTTCACGCCGAACGACGACTCGGCGGCGTTCGACACCATCACCTTGAACCTCGACGGGGACACCGTGGTGTTCTCGGGCGCCCAGATCATCCCGAACGGGTCGCAGCAGGACAACGTCTTCGTGGCTGTCCCCGATGGCTACGCCCTCGGCGACCTCGTCGCGTCGGGCTCGTCGGCCACCTACACGGGTGAGGCGCCGAACATGTTCGTGCTGAGCCACGTGTGCGTCGGCACCGGCACCACGACCACCACGACGGAGTCGACGACCACGACGACCGAGGCGACGACCACCACCACCACGACCGAGGCGACGACCACGACGAGCGTGCTGGGGACCACCACGGTCAGCACCCCCACCACCGAGAGCGCCCCGACCACGGCGGGCTCGCCCACCACGGGTGCGGTCCAGGCCGCCGAGGTGTTGGGCACGACCCAGGCGGCGGCGGGCCAGCTGCCCTACACCGGTCTGTCCGACGGATGGCTCCTCACGGTCGGTGCGGCCGTGCTCCTGGGCGGCACCGCCCTGGTGGTGCTCGCCCGTCGTCGCTTGGCCTGATCGACACGAACCGCAGTGACCCCTGCCACATCTGAGGGGGGTCGATCCACGAGATGGGCCGTCCGGCTAGTCCGGACGGCCCATTTCCGTTCCTTTTGTGGTTCAGGCCGTATCCCGACGTCGCTGGGTGGCGATTGCCCCTGTGACCGCCACTCACCGTGGCGGTCGGGGAGACATCGATCCGCCCGGTGCAACTGGTCGCTTAGGCCGGGCGAGGAGTCAGAGCGAAACCGGCCCCGTCGACGTACACGATCCGCACATGTCGGATCCGACAGGAGCCTGGAATGATTCGCACCCCCCTCTCTGTGGAGAACCCGATCACCCGCATCGTCGCCATCGTCGCGGCGATGGCCCTCATCACCTTCGGGATCTTCGCCTTCACCTCCTCCACCACCCCCACGGTGGCCGGCGCCGACACTCACGGCATCCCGCTGCACAACGACACCGCCGGTGCCGAGAGCGACTGCCCGGGCACGGTCGAGGACTACTGGCACTTCGTCTTCACGCCGAACAACGACTCGGCGGCGTTCGACACCATCACCTTGAACCTCGATGGCACCGTGATGGCGTTCTCGGGCGCCCAGATCATCCCGAACGGGTCGCAGCAGGACAACGTCTTCGTGGCTGTCCCCGATGGCTACGCCCTCGGCGACCTCGTCGCGTCGGGCTCGTCGGCCACCTACACGGGTGAGGCGCCGAACATGTTCGTGCTGAGCCACGTGTGCGTCGGCACCGGCACCACGACCACCACGACGGCCCCGACGACCACCACGACGGCCCCGACGACCACCACGACGGCCCCGACGACCACCACGACGGCCCCGACGACCACCACGACGGCCCCGACGACCACCACGACGGCCCCGACCACCACCACGACGGCCCCGACGACCACCACGACCGAGGTGCAGCCCACCACGACCGAGGCCCCGACGACGACGACCGAGGACACCACCACCACCAGCAGCGTGCTCGGCACGACCATCATCTCGACCCCGGAATCGTCCGCGCCGACCACCGCCGCCAACCAGCAGGCGGCCGAGGTGCTGGGCACGACCCAGTCGGTCACCCCGACCGGCGCCCTGCCCTACACCGGTTCCGAGAGCGGGCGGCTCCTCGTCGCCGGCGGCTCGGTGCTGGCCGGTGGCCTGCTGCTGGTCATGCTGGCCCGTCGCCGCAACGCCTGATCCGCTTGAGCTGACCGACGTCGACCGAGCACGACCGGAGGGCCGGGTGCGCCCTCCGGTCGTCCTCGCGCCCGCCGCGCCTCGCCGGGATTTTTCCGGGGCGGGCGTATCGCGACGGCGGGGTGCGGCGATGATCCATCCAACGGCGTCGCACGACGACGCCAACCGGTCCCGGGGACCGACGGAGTGACGAGTCCAGGCGTCGCTCCACGATCGGTCAGCCGGATCGCAGGAGGGGCCTTCGGGCCCCTCCTGTCGTCTTTTGGCCCGCCGATGGGCCCCTGGGTCGATCAGCTCCCGTCGTCTCGATCGGACGGGTTCCCGATGTCGTCGCGCTCGGCGCCGAGGATGGCGTCGACGGCGCTGCCGACCGTGGGGGCGAAGCGGTCCGGGTCGAAGCGATCGCCCAAGCCGTAGCGACGGAGGTGGTCCTTCACCGGGCCCTTCATCTCGGCGAGGATCAGCGTGATCCCCCTCGCGGCCAGGTGGTCGTCGAGATCGACCAGCTCGTCGACCGCGGTGGCGTCGATGTCGGTGATGGGCTCGGCGGCGAGGATCACCGTCTCGACCTCGTGCCCGGCGTCGGCCACCACGGAACGGACGTAGTCGCCGAACATGCCGCCGTTGGCGAAGAAGAGCGGTGCATCGAAACGCACGATCACGATGCCCGGGAGGCGCTCGCCCTCCGGGTGCCGACCGAGGTCGTGGTAGCCCCGCACCTCGGGGATGCGCCCGAGCTCGGCCCGGTAGGGACGCCAGGCCTGGTTCACGAAGGCCACGAAGGACAGCACCACCGCCACCACGATGCCTTCGAGGACGCCGATGACGGCGACACCGAGGAAGGCCGCCACGGAGAGCAGGCCCTCGGCCGGGTCGACACGCAGCAGGCGCACCACCGAGCGCACGTCGACCAGCGCGCTGGCGGCCACGATCACCACGGCGGCCAGGGCGGCGGACGGGAGGTAGCCGGTGAGGCCGGGGGCGACCAGGATGAACGCCACGATGAGCACCGCTCCGGTGATCCCGGTGAGCTGGGTGTGGGCGCCGGCCTGGTCGGCCACGGGGGTCCGCGACGAAGATGCCGACACGGGGAAGCCCCCGAGCAGTCCACCCGCCACGTTGGCGAGGCCCACCCCCCGCATCTCGTCGTTGCCGGCGACGTGCTCCCCCCGCCGTTCGGCGAACGTGCGCGACAGCACCCCGGTGTCGGCGAAGGCGATCAGGGCGATGCCCAGCGCCGGCCCGGCCAGCGAGGCCACGTCGCTCCACGTGATGCCGGACAGGGCCGGGGTGGGCAGGCCCTCGGGCAGGGCTCCCACGACCGCGACGTCGTCCTTCCATCCGAACGCGACGACCGCCACGATCGCGCCCACGACGGCCACGAGGACGCCGGGCACGCGTCGGTCGACCAGCCGCAGCCCGAGGATGGTGACCAGACAGGCCACCCCGATGCCCACCGCGGTGGGGTCGACGAGACCGTCGGCCACGCCCTGCGCGAGCTCCCGGAGGTCCCCGAGGAAGGAGTCGCCGTCGATCGAGAACCCCAGCAGCTTCGGGATCTGGCCCACCACCACGACGAGGGCGATGCCGTTGAGGTAGCCGAGCCGGATGGGTTTCGAGAGCAGATCGGTGACGAAGCCCAGGCGGAGCACGCCGCCGAGCACCAACAGGCCGCCCATCATGATGGCGAGGAGCCCGGCGAGCGCCACGGCCCGGTCGGCGTCGGCGGCGGCGAGGGGCACGATCGCGGCGGCGATGAGGGGAGCCAACGACGAGTCCGGTCCGAGCACCAGGATCCGTGACGGTCCGAAGACGGCGTAGGCCAGCAGCGGGACGATGGTGGCGTACAGCCCGGTCTCGGGGGGCAGGCCGGCGGCGACCGCGTATCCCATGCCTGCGGGGATGAGCAGTGCGGTGAGCACCAACCCGGCGAGCAGGTCCGAGCGGAGCCAGGCTCTGCGGTACCGCGCCGCGACGGTGAGGCCGGGAAGCCATCGGCGCAGGGGAGAGGCGGCCACGACCTCGGTCTACCAGTCTCACCTCGCCGGCCACGGTCCTCCGGCGCCGATCGGCGTCACGTATCGTCTCGCCGTGAGCACCGCCGCCCCACCCTCCGTCGCGGCGTCGGGCCGGCACCGGTCGGGTCGGACGTTCGCCGGGGTGTTCAACGTGGTCCCCGTCGGTGAGGTGCGCCGCCGCCCCAGCGACCTCACCCGGCTGCTCGGCTGGTCGTTCCTGCTCTTCCTCGTGTCGCTGTCGGCCGACGACCGCCTGCCCCTCGGTGGCTGGGTGTCCGACCTGATCGATGTCATCCCCGACGTCGCCCGCCCGCTGCTGTCCAACTTGTACCGGTGGGGCACGGTGGGGGTCGTCCTGGTGGCCGTGGGCACGGCCATCGGTCGTCGGCGGTGGCGCTTCGCCGCCGCGCTCGCGATGGTGGTCGGCGCCACGCTCGCGATGGGCCTCTGGCTCGCCGATGGGCTCGATCCCGGCGACCGTCAGCCCATCGGCGACGCCCCCTATCCGGCGGTGCGCCTGGCGCTCGCCGTGGGCGTGGTCGTCGTCGCCGAACCCCACGTGACCCGGCCCCTGCGGCGGCTCCTGCTCGCCGTCGTGTGGGTGGCGTCGGTCGGTGCCCTGGCCAGTGGCGACGCCAAGGTCGTCGACGTCATCGGCGGTGTCGCCCTGGCCGCCGGCCTGGCCGCCGTGGTCAACTTGATCCTGGGCTCGCCCGCCGGGTCTCCCAACGTCGACCAGGTCCGCAACGCCCTCGAGTCGCGAGGGGTCAGGGTCCGTGAGCTCCTGGCCGTGCCCCGGGAGGTCTGGGGGCAGACCCGGTTCACGGCCACCGCCGTCGACGGGAGCCCGTTGACGGTCTCGGTGATCGGTCGCGACGAGACCGATGCCCGGCTCTTCTCCAAGATCTGGCGCACGATCTGGTACCGCGATCCCGGGGCCCGGGTCTCACCCACGCGGGCCGGGCAGGTGGAGCACCAGGGTTTCGTGCTGCTCCTGGCCGCCAGCCGGGGTGTGCCGGTGCCCGCCCTCGTCACGGCCGGCACGGGCGGGGCGCGCGACGACGCCGTCCTCGTGCTCACCCGACCCGAAGGACGGTCGCTCGGCGAGTCGCCCGACGTCGACGACACCGTGCTCGACCGGTCCTGGGCCGCCCTGGGTGCCCTCCACCGCGCCGGCATCGCCCACGGTCACCTCGACGGCTCGGCGGTGATGGTCGCCGACGACGGGGACGTCACGCTCGTCGGGGTCGACCGCGGCTCGGCCGATGCTCCCACGGCACGCCAGGACCTCGACGACGTCGGCCTGCTGGTCGCGACCAGCGGCGTCGCGGGTGTCGACCGGGCCCTCGCCTCGGCCCGTCGGGCCCTGGGCGACGAGCACCTGGCTGCGATCCTGCCCACCGTCACGCCCGCCGCCCTCGCCGGACCCGACCGGGAGACGCGGGCCGAGACCAAGTCCCGCTGCGCCGACCTGCGTCGCCGGGGCGCCGAGCTGCTCGGCATCGACGTGCCCGAGCCCGAGGAGCTGCGCCGGGTCAGCCCCACCGACATCGTCCTCGCGGTGGGCACGGTCATCGGCGCCTACATGCTCATCGGTCAGCTCGCCGACCTGGGCGACGTGTGGTCCACCTTCACCACCGCCTCCATCGGGTGGGTGGTGGCCGTGGCGATCATCGCCCAGATGCCCGCGCTGGGCACCGGGCTGGCCCTCGTCGGGTCGGTGTCCCAGCAGGAGCTCCCCCTGCGCCAGACCACGATGCTGCAGCTGGCCAACAAGTTCACCGGGCTCGTCGGCGGCACCATGGCCAACCTGGCGCTGTTCACCCGCTACCTGCAGAAGCGGGGCATGGGGGTGGCGGTGGCCGTGTCGTCGGCCGCCCTCACGTCCATCTCCCAGTTCCTCACCCAGACCACCCTCTTCATCGTGGCGCTCGTGTTCAGCGCGACGGCGTTCAGCAGCGACGTGGGCGGCGACGACGCGGGGGGCTCCGGCGGGGGCATCGACCTGGGCACGGTGCTCTACGCCATCATCGGCATCGGCGTGGTGCTCGGCATCCTCGTCTCGGTGCCGCGCCTGCGACGCTACGTCGTGCAGAAGCTGGCCCCGCAGTGGCAGGCGGCCAAGGAGAACATCCGCGGGGTGATCGCCGAGCCGCGCCGGGCGGTGCTGCTCTTCGGCGGCAACCTGGCCGCCCAGCTGCTCTTCGCCCTCGCCCTGTGGGCCGCACTCGGCGCCTACGGCTACCACCTGCCGTTGTTGCAGCTGGTGGTCATCAACACCATCGCGTCGCTGCTCGGCGGCATCGCCCCCGTCCCTGGCGGCATGGGCGTCATCGAGGCCGGTCTGATCGCCGGGCTCACCTCCGCCGGGATTCCCGACGATGCCGCCGTGGCCGCCACCTTCACCTATCGGGCCTTCACGGCCTACCTGCCCCCGATCTGGGGCTGGGCCTCCTTGGCCTGGTTGCGTCGCCGCGACCTGGTCTGAGGTCAGCCTCCCGGAGCGCCCCACCCGGCCGGCACCGGGGCGAGTGGCGGACGGTAGGGTGCGGCTCGACCGCCTCGCGCCGCAGTGGTGTGGGGCCGACTCGCCATCCAGGGGGACATCGTGACCACACCCGAAGACGCAGCGCGCGCCATCGCCCGGCCCGTCGGCGACCTCGGCGGCGCCTTCATGCTCGACGGCGCCACCTACGCCAAGGGCGCCGAACTGGGCTTCTCCGGCATCGACTTCTACGTCCTCGGTCGGGGTGGCGCGCTCGGCGACACCAGCGCCGACGTGGTCGCCTCCGCCTTCCTGTACTGGAACCCCGGCCACGTGGCCACCCAGTGGGAGGCGGGTCGGGCCGTGATGTCCCCCGCCGACGGAGCGGCCGCCTGGGCCGACGTGTGCCACACCTACGGCGACACCAACCTCCCCGACGTCGACGGCCTCGACCGCCTCGGTGTGCTCGCCGGGAAGGTGGTGGCCGAGACCAGCCCCGCCGGCGCCCCGCTCTTCGCCGGCTGGCGCACCCTGGCCGTGCCGGGTGCCGACCGACCCAGGGCCCGGGCCCAGCACCTGCTCAACGCCCTGCGGGAGCTGCGAGGTGGCCTCCACGGTGGGGCCGTCCTCGCCGCCGGGCTGTCGCCCATCGAGGCGGTGGCAGTCAACGCCCCGGGCATGGCCCCGATCTTCGGGTGGGACCCCGACTCGTTGCCCGACGGCGCCGTCGCCGCCGAACGCTGGAAGGTGGCCGAGACGGGCACCGACGTGGCCATGGGCCGCGTGCTGTCGGTCCTCGACGACACCGAGCGGGCCGAGCTGGTCGAGCTGGTCACCGGCCTGCACAGCGCCTGGCTGAAGAGCAAGGAGGGCTGAGGTGGACGTCTACGAGGCCCTGTACACCACCCGGGCCATGCGCCGGGTGCGTCCCGACCCCATCCCGACGGAGGTGCAGGAGAAGATCCTCGACGCCGCCATCCGGGCCCCCAGCGGCGGCAACACCCAGAACTGGCGGTTCCTCCTCGTCGACGACGCCGACGTGAAGGCGAAGCTGGGGCCCATCTACCGCCAGGCCATGAGCTGGCTGTGGTCCAACTTCTACGCCGATCGCGTCGCCGCCGCCCACGCCGACCCCGACCTCGACGAGTCCAAGTCGTTCCTGGCCGTGCAGCGCTCGGCGCAGTGGCTGGCCGACCACTTCGAGGACGTGCCGCTCTACCTGTTCGCCTTCGCCCAGGGCGACCCGAGCGGCAGCTCGCTGTACCCCGCGGTGTGGAGCGCCCAGCTGGCGGCCCGCGCCGAGGGGGTGGGCACGTCGCTCACCCAGGCGTTGGCGTTCCACGATGCCGAGACCAAGGAGATCCTCGGCGTGCCGGCCGAGGAGGGCTGGCACATGGGCTGTTGTGTGTCCTTCGGCTACCCCACCGGGAGGTGGGGCGTGGCCGCCCGCCAACCGGCCCACGAGGTGTCGTTCCGCAACCAGTGGGGCCAACCGGTCGGCTTCGAGGTCCCCGAACCCCTCTGGGAGGGGTGAGCTCCTACTCTGCGCCCGTCCAGACGTGGTGTCGGCGGTCGCCAGCGCTGATCAGCGACCAAGAGTCGTGGCGCGCCGGCGGTCGAGAGACGCGCTCTGCCGACCCGTGGGCAGGGGCGGCTGCGAGGTCGTGGCCTCAGACCGACGGGGCGGAGTCTGCGGTGAGGCGCAGCTCCGATCCGGCTTCGCTCCGCCGAGTGAGGCGTCTCCGATCGCCGGCTCGGCGGCGACACCTACGTCGTTCGCAGGTCTCGCCACCGCCATGCGCAGTCCTTCACGAGAAGCTCTGGATCGCCGGTCCAGAGCTCGGCGTCGAGAGCCACGGCCTGGGCTGCCGCGAAGGCATCGGCGTAGGACATCGCAACCTCAGACTTGATGCGAGCGGCGTCGAGTACGAGGCGCTCGTCGGGTAGGCGCGCCTCCACTGCGTCACGCACGTCACGGACCGTGCTTCGAGCGGCATCGTCGCCGTGGAGCCGACGAAGCACGTAGAACACCTCGCCGAGGTTGATCCACGAGATCACGGGCCGGTCACGTTCCAGGAGCTCCTCGACCGTTCGAGCAGCTGGTCCGTCGTCCTCGAGCAGCCTCAGCACCGCCCACGAGTCCAGGACGACGCTCACCGGACGGCCTCACGATCCCGATCGGCACGACGTTCTCGTTCCAACTCGTTGGTCAGTTCCGAGGCGAGGAAGCGACCCCGCAGGTTCGCCGGACGACCCGCGCGGCGGAGGGCGACGTGGTCATCGTGGCGCCAGAAGCTCACCTCGTCGCCAGGTTCGATCCCCATCTCGTCACGCAGCTCCTTGGGAATCACGACTTGGCCTTTGGGGCCCACCCGGTGAGTCATACCAATTAGTATAACCACCGACCGGGACTGTCGAGGGTGCCCCGCAACGCCGGGAGTGCGGCGGTCTGAGGACTACCGCACTTGTTCGCCAGCCGCGCGCTGGCCGGCATCGTCGACCGTGTGGACGTCAGCACCGAGGGCGACGAGCTCTTCGCTGGACAGCTCGCAGCTCTGAAGTTCGGGCGTTCCGTCGCCGAGGGGCATCGCGACCATCACTGGACGAGGCCCCTCCTCGGCGGTGGTGGCGGTCAGGCCCGCTCCGATGGCCCACCCCTGCGATGGGAGTGGGGCGCCCCGTGCCTAGTTCGGTCCCGATGGCGCCTATGACCCAGGAGCCCCCGGTCCATGGCGAGCCGCGACGGCCGTCGAGGAAGGTGTCACGCCGCATTCCGATGAGTTCGTCGATGCGCTCACCGACGTCGCCCAGTACGTCTACGACACGTACGGCAGGTTCCCGAACACGTTCACGACGATGGTGCTGTCGGGCTTCGTGCAGGCGGTTCACCTCGACACAGGCTTCTACGACACCCACTACCAGCCAGGGGCCTACCTCGAGACCCACGCAGACCACATGGCACGCTGGCACGCCGACGACCCGGCAGCGAGCTGACCTCTCTCGCTCGATCGAGACGACGGCGCGGCGCGGTTCGGCCCGGCGCTATCGTCCGATCATCGCAATAATTACACTTGATGTGTAGTTGGTAGGCAGGGACTGATTCGGCAATGGGTCACATCGAGGAACCGCTCAACGTGCGCAGCCGTCGGACACGAGCCGCAGCACTCGATGCGACGTGGCGCCTGCTCGAGGAAGAAGGCCCCCGACGGGTGACCATGGCGGCGGTCGCTGAGCGGGCCGGCATCACCCGCCGCGCCCTGTACCTCCACTTCCCCACGCGGGGCGAGCTGCTCCTGGCCCTCCACCGCCACGTCGACGAGCAGCTGGATCTGGAGGGGTCCCTCGCCCCCGTCCTGGAGGCCCCGGACAGCGAGACGACGATCGCGGAGTTCAGCGCTCACCTGGCGCGGTACCACTTCAAGATCAGTCGTATCGACAGTGCCCTCCTCGGCGCGGCGGACTCAGATCCCGAGGTGGCGGCGCTCCTGGAGCACGCATCCCGGGTCTGGCACGAGGGATGCCGTGAGCTCGTGGGGCGTCTGGCGCGTGAAGACCGGTTGGCAGAGCCCTGGACGATCGAGACGGGGGCCGACCTGGTCTGGTCGTTCATGTTCCCCGAGACGCTCCAGCGCTTGACCGCTCAGCGAAACTGGAGCGTCGAGCAGTACCGCGAACTTCTCACCGTGCTCCTCAGCCGGACACTGCTCAACGGCGCTGGTGGATGAGCGGTCGGCCATCTGCGCGTCGCGCCGACCCGCAGATGGCCCGGGGCTCAGGTGACTCGTAGCTCGGCGTACATGCCTTGGGTGACGTGAGGCGGCCCCCCGTCGACCTGCGGCGGTCCGCCCTGGCTCTCGGCGGCAGCTGCCATGAACTCCGCAGGATCGGCTCCGACGGGGATGAAGCAGGTGATGAGGTAGCGGCCGGGCTCGATCAGTGTCCCGTCGCCGACGGCTGGGATCATCGGCGCACCGCCGGGCTCGGCCAGCAACACCGTCGCTGGTGCTCGGCCCGCGAGGAGCGCCGTCTGCTCGTCCTCTGGGAGCGCGAGCAACTCCTGTGCCGACCGCTCCTCGCCGTCGGGAAGGAGGATCGCCACCAGTTCGTGGACCTCGATGTCCGATGCGTTCACCACGGTCAGCTTGGTTCCGGCAGGGACCTCGTCGGGGAGGCCCTCGAAGCCGTAGTCGACCAGGGTGACTTCGACCGTGGTCGGACCGACGTCGGCGTTCGTCTCGTCGGCAGCGACTGGCTGAGCGGGCTCCGCCTCGTCGCTGCTGTCGCTGCTGCACCCGATCGGCACTGCCAGGGCCAGCGCGAAGGCTGCCGTCGCAGCTGTCCGTCCTTGCCACTTGTTCAGCGTGAGCTTCATCGATGTCTCCTTGCTCGTCGTGGACGGACTATAAACTACACATAATGTGTAGTTCATGGTGGGACGAGCGCGGAGATCCGACGGACCGCCTGGTCCGCCTCAGTGAACGAGGGTGGCGTGCCTCGTCGTCTCGATGCTGGCCACCGCGCCTGGTGCCGCGATCTCGGCTGCGGCAATGTCGCTTCGCGCAACTCGTCCGAGCCGCCTGACCGTCCCGCTCGGCCCCGTGGCCCCTGGGATGCGGGCCGAGCCGGAGCTCCGACAGGTGGGGCCCCGTTCTCGACGGCGACTCGTCAGATCGACGTCACGCCGAGCGTCACGCGTTCCAGTGGGTGCGCAGGTCGGCCAGCCAGTCGGGGAAGTCGATGGGGGGGTCGGGCAGGGGCGTGACGCCCTGCTCGGCCAGGGCGGCCTCGTAGACCTCGGGCTGGTCGCCCCAGGAGCGGGGGTCGCCCATCATCACCTCGAAGAGCTTGGCGCCGTCGTCGCCGGCGCGCACCGGGCCGAACGCGGCGCCGAACGGCAGCTCCACGTGGGTGCCGGCCGGGCACCACCGGTCGTCGAACCAGAGGCCTCCGTCGATGACGAAGACGATGTGGGGGCTGTAGTGGCCGTGGCGGCGCACCATCATCCCCGGGTCGTACTCGGCGTAGAGCGACAGGTACTGGGGATCGGGGCTGAACGAGAACCACTTCTCGCGGACGTAGGCCTCGGTGCCGTCGGCGTTGCGCTGGGCTCGCACCAGCTGCCACGGCACCTCGGGGTCGTCCATGTGGCGAAAGATCGGCTCCTTGCCCTCGATGGGCAGCTCGACGGTGGTGGGGTCCTGGACGGGCTCGGTCACGTTCAGCTCCTGAACTCGAACTCGACCTGGGCCGACTCGAGGCCGTGCACGAAGGCGTTGGGCATGTCGACGGGCGCCGTGCCCGGGGCCAGCTGCCAACCCGAGGTGCGGCGCAACAGCTCCTCGAAGAAGACCTTGATCTCGAGGCGGGCCAGCGAGGCCCCCATGCAGAAGTGGGTGCCGAACCCGAAGGCGATGTGGTTGTTCGGGTGCCGGGTGACGTCGAGGCGCTCCGGGTCGTCGAAGTGGTCCTCGTCGCGGTTGCCGGAGCTGTACATGAGCACGACCTGGTTGCCCTTGGGGATGGTGACCCCGTTGACCACGGTGTCCTCGGTGGCCACCCGGCACATGTTGTGCACCGGGGTGACGTAGCGGATGAACTCCTCGACGGCGATGGTGAGGTCGGCGCCGTCGCGGAGCTTGGCCAGCTCCTCGGGGTGCTCGATGAGGTTGAGGATGGTGCGGGCGATGACGGTGCGGGTGGTCTCGGCGCCGCCGTCGAGCAGCAGCAGCGAGTCGGCGATGGCGTCCTCGAGCGACATGGGGCAGCCGTCGATCTCGGCGGTGGTGTAGTGGCTGAGGACGTCGTCGGCCGGGCAGCTCTTCTTGGCCTCGTAGAGCTCGGCGGTGGCGCCGGCGAACTCCATGGCCGAGGTCATGCCGACCTCGGAGAAGTAGCGGGGTCCGCCGCCCATGGCGATGGTGGTCTCGGACCAGTGCTTGAGCTCGGGCCACTGCTCCTCGTCGAAGCCGAGGAGCTTGCCGATCATCATGGCCGGCAGCGGGGCGGCGAGCTCGTTGACGATCTCGGCGCTGCCCCCCTTGGCCTCGACGGCATCGAGGAGTCGGGTGACCTTGCCGCGGATGTCGTCCTCCCAGTTGGCGGCCGCCCGCGGGGTGAAGCGTCGCGAGACCAGGTTGCGGCGCTTGAGGTGCATCGGGTCGTCGAGGCCGATGATGGCGCCGTCGGCGGGGAGGTTCGGGCGGTAGCCGCCCTTCTCCTGGTCGGAGTTGATGAAGACGGCCTTGTTCCGCTCGATGGCCACGATGTCGTCGTAGCGGGCGATGCCCCACAGCTCGTTGACGTCGTCCCAGTAGACGGGTTCGTTGGCCCGCATCCACGCATAGGTCGGGTACGGGTCGCCGGCGTAGAGCTCCGGTGCCAGCAGGTCGATCTTCAGGCGTTCCACCACGTGTCTCCCCCAGGAGGCCGGCGCCGGCCGGGGGACCGGCGCGTGTGCGAGCCGATGGTAGTGGTCGTCGTCGGGTGTCGTCGGTCACAATTGGAAACAGAGGTGTTTCGGAACGATCGTCTTTCGCTAGGGTGCTGCGGTCAGCGAGACGGGAGTGGATGTGGACGTCGCAGAGATGCACGATCGGCGGTGGTGGGCCCTGGCCGTGCTCGCCGGCAGCCTGCTGGTGATCACGTTGGACAACACGATCCTCAACGTCGCCATCCCCAGCCTGGTGAGGGACCTCGATGCCTCGACCAGCGAGCTGCAGTGGATCATCGACGGCTACGTCATCGTGTTCGCCGGCCTGCTGCTCACCGCCGGCGCACTCGGCGACCGCTTCGGCCGCAAGGGCATGCTCCAGATCGGCCTGGCCATCTTCGGCGTCACGTCGCTGTGGGCGTCGATGGCCGATTCGCCCACCCAGCTGATCCTCGCCCGGGCGTTCATGGGCGTCGGCGGGGCGATGATCATGCCCTCCACGCTCTCGCTGCTCACCAACATCTTCCGCGACGCCAAGGAGCGGGGGCGAGCCATCGGGGTGTGGGCCGCGGTCGCCGGCGCCAGCGGCGCCCTCGGGCCCGTCCTGGGCGGCCTCCTGCTGCGATGGTTCGGGTGGGGTTCGGTGTTCCTCGTCAACGTCCCCATCATCATCACCATGCTCATCGCCGGGAAGTTCCTGCTGCCCACCTCCAAGGCGCCGAACAAGACCCGGCTCGACCCTGTGGGCGCGGTGCTCTCGATCGCCGCCCTGGTGGCCCTGCTCTTCGGCGTCATCGAGACGCCGGTCAAGGGCTGGGCCGACCCGTTGGTGGTGGCTGCGTTCGGCATCGGTCTGACCATGCTCGCCGCCTTCATCGCCTGGGAGCTCCACGTCGACGAGCCCATGCTCGACATGCGCTTCTTCGCCAACCCCCGCTTCACCGCCGCCAACATGGCCATCACCCTCGTGTTCTTCGCCATGTTCGGGCAGATGTTCGTGATGACGCAGTACCTCCAGATCGTGCTCGGGTACGAGGCGTTGGAGGCCGGTCTGCGCATGCTGCCCATGTCGGTCGTGATGCTGTGCACGGCGCCCCTCGCCCCTCGGCTCGTCGAGAAGATCGGCACCAAGCTCGTCGTCGGCGGCGGACTCTGCCTCGTGGCCGTGGGCGTGTTCACGCTGTCCACCATCCCCGTCACCGACGGCTACCCCCGGGTCATCACCGGCATGATCATCCTCGCCTTCGGCATGGCGCTCACCATGGCCCCGGCCACGGAGTCGATCATGGGCTCGCTGCCTCCGGCCAAGGCCGGGATCGGCTCGGCCATGAACGACACCACCCGCCAGATGGGCGGGGCCCTGGGCGTCGCCGTGCTGGGCTCGATCCTGGCCGGCGTGTACCGCCCAGCCGTCGAGAGCGGTCTCACCGACATCGGTGTCGGCGAACCGGCCCTCGGCACCGCCGTCGACTCGGTCGGCGGTGCGCTCACCCAGGTCGCCCCCCAGCTCCCCGCCGACGTCGGTGCCCAGGTCGTGGACGTCGCCGCGGCCGCCTACGTCGACGGCGCCCACCTCGCCATGCGGGTCGGCGGTGTGGTCATCCTGGTGGCGGCCGCCGTGGTCTTCGCCTTCCTGCCGGCCCGGGCCCGGGACGCACGCGAGGACGAGGAGGGCCCGCTCGACGGGCTGGCCTCGCTCACCTGGGCCGAGGCGGAAGGGGTCCTCGAACACGACGCCGCCGTCGACCACGGCCTCATCGGGGCCGACGCCGACCCCCACTTCGACGACGGCGACCCCCCGCCGCCGTCGCCGCCGTCGCGAGGCCGAGCCGATTCCGGGGCAGACTCGGGACGATGAGCTCCAGCGTCGAGGTCAAGGCCCGCCCTGGGCGCCAGCGCAGCGTCGAGGCCGACCGGGCCATCCTGTCGGCGGCGATCGACGAGCTGGCCGAGTCGGGGTACGGGAGCTTCACGGTCGCCGCGGTCATCGCCCGGGCGGGCGTCTCGTCGGCCACGCTCTATCGGCGGTGGGCCACCAAGGAAGAGCTCGTCGCCGCCGCGCTGGCCTCGTTGCACCCCGAACCGGTCGACATCGACACCGGGTCGCTCGAGGGCGACGTCACCGCCCTGGTCGCCCGCATGGCCAAGTCCATGTCGGTGCGACGCGACGATCTCGCCGGGGCCCTGTCCACCGAGCTGCGCCACGACGACGACCTGCGGGCCGCCATCGAGGCCAAGTTCGCCACGCCCCGCCTGGCACTCATCGGCGACATCCTCGCCCGGGCACGCGACCGGGGCGAGCTGAGCGAGCCGCCCTCGGCCGAGGTGGCCTGGAGCCTCCTCGCCGGCCCCCTGCACCACCGGGCCTACCTACGCGACAAGCCGCTCACCCCCACCTTCGTGCGCACCACCACGGCGTTCGTCCTCGCCGGCCTGCGCGCGGTCTCATGACGTCTTGCTCCGGTCGGCAAGCCGTGATGCTTCGCTCAGCTCGGCAAGCCTCGCCGAGCCGGCTTCGCCGAAACGCGTGGCCTGGCTGAGCCTCCTTGCTGCGCGGCGTCGGCTGTTGCGTGCCGCGACATCTTGCTCCGGTCGGCAAGCCTCCCTCCGCCGCCTTCGGCGAAGCGCGTACGCGTGCTGAGCCTTCGTCGCTGGCGCTCCTTCGGCTCTTGCGAGTCGGCTGAGAAGCTCAGTCCGGTGGGCGATGGGAGCGCCAGCGACCCGCCCACACCGCGTCCCGACGAGCTCGCGAGGAGGGCGCCATGACGTCTTGCTCCGGTCGGCAAGCCTCCCTCCGCCGCCTTCGGCGAAGCGCGTGGCCGGTCTGAGCCTCCTTGCTGCGCGGTGTCGGCTGTCGGGAGTTGGCTGATCCTTTCCGTCAGGTGGGCGACGGGAGCGCAGCGACCCGCCCACACCGCGTCCCGACGAGCTCGCGAGGAGGGCGCCATACTCGCGGCATGGCTCTGCTCAGGCTGGAGGTGGCCGACCGGGTCGCGCTCCTCACGCTCAACGACCCCGACCGGCGCAACGTGGTCTCCCACGCCCTCAACGCGGAGCTGGCCGCGGCCATGGACGACCTGGAGGCGCGTGACGACGTGGGGGCGCTGGTGGTCACGGGGGCCGGCAAGGCGTTCTGCGCGGGGGCGGACCTCGACGACCTGTCCGGCGCGTCGAGCCCGGAGGAGCTCGAGGCCATCTACGCGGGGTTCCTCCGCGTGGCCGACTCGCCGCTGCCCACGGTGGCCGCCGTCAACGGCCCGGCGGTGGGGGCGGGCATGAACATGGCGCTGGCCTGCGACGTCATCGTGGCCGGCGCCTCGGCCCGCTTCGACACCCGCTTCATGCAGATCGGCATCCACCCCGGCGGGGGGCACACCTGGCGCCTCCGTCGCATCACCGACCACCAGACGGCCATGGCCCTGGTGGTGTTCGGTCAGGTCGTCGACGGCGCTCGGGCCGCCGAGATCGGTCTGGCCTGGTCGTGCGTCGCCGACGGCGAGCTGCTCGACGCCGCCCGAGCCGTGGCGGCCGGAGCCGCCGCCGCGCCACCCGACCTGGTGCGGCGCACCAAGGCCACCATCGCCTCGTTGGGGGCCGTCGACTCGGGTGCCGAAGCGGTGGCGGTCGAGCTCGAGCCCCAGTTCGAGTCGATGGGCCAGCCCGCCTTCACCGAGCTCCTGGCCCGGCTCAAGGCCAAGATCTCCTCGAAGGGCTGAGCGGAGAGGCCCGGAGCCCGGAGCCCGGAGCCCGGAGCCCGGAGCTCTGAGCCCCGGCCCTGAGCGACGGAACGAGGGAACGAGGGAACGAGGTGACCGAACGCGGCGACACGTTGCGCGACGGGCACCAGTCGCCAGGGCCCGGGGTCAGCGGCGCAGCTCGGGGAGGGCGACGATGGCGTCGATGGCCTCGGGGTTGGCCAGCGCCTCGGTGTTGCGCACCGGGCGGCCGTTGACGGCGTCGGCGACGGCCAGCTCCACCAGCTTGTCGGAGCGGGTGCGGGGCAGGTCGTCGACCTGGGCCACGACCGCCGGCACGTGGCGCGGGGTGCAGGCCCGGCGGATGCGAGCCCGCAGATCCGTCCGCAGGTCGTCGTCGAGGACCAGGCCCGGGTGCAGCCGCACCAGCAGCACGATGCGCATGTCGTCGCCGACCTGCTGGCCGAACACCAAGGCCTCCACCACCCCCTCGGCCCCCTCGACCGCCCGGTAGATCTCGGCGGTGCCGATGCGCACCCCGCCGGGGTTCAAGGTGGCATCGCTGCGCCCGTGGATCACCATGCCGCCGTGCTCGGTCCACGAGGCGAAGTCCCCGTGGGTCCACACCCCGTCGAACCCCTCGAAGTAGGCGGCCCGGAAGCGGGGGCCCGGGGTGGCGGGGTCGGGTGCCGCGTCGGTGCCGTCGGCCCAGAAGCCGAGCGGGACCGACGGGAAGGGCGCGGTGCACACCAGCTCGCCGGGCACCCCGGGCCGGTCGGCGAGCGATCTGCCGTGCTCGTCGTAGGCGTCGACCGCCATCCCGAGCGCGGGGCGTTGCAGCTCGCCGGCGTACACCGGGGAGGTGGGGTCGCCGGCCAGGAAGCAGCCCAGCAGGTCGGTGCCTCCGGCGATGGACGCCAGGTGCACGTCGGCCTTCACCGCGCCGTACACGTGGGCGAACCCCTCGGGCGAGAGCGGAGACCCGGTGGAGCACACCGTGCGCAGGCTCGACAGCCCGTGGGTGTCGGCCGGTCGCACGCCCTGCGTGCGCAGGGCATCGATGTACTTGGCCGACACGCCGAGCAGGGTCACGCCTTCCGCATCGACGAGGTCGAACAGCGCCGTGGGCGACGGATGGAACGGCGAGCCGTCGAAGCACACTGGCGTGACGCCGGAGGCCAGGCTGCCGACCTGCCAGTTCCACATCATCCAGCCGGTCGTCGTGAAGTAGAGCAGGCGGTCGCCGGCGCGCAGGTCGCAGTGCAGCTGATGCTCCTTGACGTGCTGGAGCAGCACCCCGCCGGTGCGGTGCACGATGCACTTGGGCACCCCGGTCGTGCCCGAAGAGAACATGACGTACCAGGGGTGGTCGAAGGCGAAGCGCTCCGGTGCCACCGGCGCGTCGCCGGCACCCAGGTCACGCCAGCGGATCACGCCGGCCGGGAGGTCGTCGGCGTCGTCGCTCACCACCACGGTGGCCCGCAGGGTGGGGAGCCCGGCCCGGATGGCCTCCAGGCGTTCGAGGCAGTCGAAGGGCCTGCCCCCGTAGTGGTAGTGGTCGGCAGCCACCAGCACGACGGGCTCGATCTGGGCGAAGCGGTCGAGGACGCCGCCGACCCCGAAGTCCGGCGACGCCGACGCGAAGACCGCCCCGATCGACGCCGCTCCGAGCATGGTCTCGATGGCCTCGAGGCCGTTGGGCAACCACGCCACCACACGGTCGCCGGCCTCGACGCCGAGGGCGCGCAGACCGCCTGCCACCACGGCCGCGCGCGTCGCCAGCTCGTCCCAGCTCCTCTCGACCCGTCGGCCGGTCTCGTCGACCGCGACCACCGCGGCGTCCGCGCCTCGCCGGGCGAGCAGGTTCTCGACCACGCTCAGCCGGGCGTCGGGGAAGAAGCGGGTGGCCGGGAACGACGCTCCGGGCGCCACGACCCGTTCACCGCGCTCGCCCACCACCCCGCATCGATCCCACACCAGCGGCCAGAACTCCTCGGGGGCGGTGACCGACCAGCGGTGCAGCGACGGCTGGTCGGGCAGGGCCCGACCGGTGGCGGTCTCGGCGTCGACCCGGAAGGCCTCCATCCGGCTCCGGGCGATCCGATCGGGTGAGGGGGTCCACAGGGCGGCGTCGGACACGGTGCCTCCTGGTCGGGGTGCGCCCCATGGTGCCCCATGGCCCCGCAGTCGTCCGACAGCCCGCCCGGGGGCTCCGGCCAGCAGGCGTCAGCTCGTCGGGTGCTCGTCTCCGGCCTGGGCGCGGGCCCATGCGTAGTCGGCCTTGCCGGCCGGGCTCCGCTCGATGCGGTCGCGGAACACGATGTCCTTGGGCAGCTTGTAGCGGGCCAGGTGGGCGCCGGCGGCCTCGCGCAGCTCCTCGACGGTGGCGGCGGCGCCGGGACGGAGGGCGACGACGGCCACGACCTCGCTGCCCCAGCGGGTGGACGGGCGCCCGCAGACCACGGCGTCGTGGACCGCCGGGTGGCCGAGCAGGGCCTGCTCGACCTCTTCGGCGAAGATCTTCTCGCCGCCGGAGTTGATGGTGACCGAGTCGCGCCCGAGCAGCTCCACCAGCCCGTCGGGGCGGAACCGGGCCCGGTCGCCGGCCACCGCATACCGGGTGCCGTCGGCCACGGGGAAGGTGCGGGCCGTGCGCTCGGGGTCGTCGAGGTAGCCGAGCGGGATCCGGCCGCTGCTGGCCAGCCACCCCACGGTGGGATCGGGGGCGCCGATCTCGCCGTCGAGGTCGGGCGCCAGGATGTGGCCGTTGGGTCCGAGGTCGAACACCGTCGTGGCTGCGGCGTCGCCCTCGGCCACGTTGCTGGCGATGGGGCCGGCTTCCGACGACCCCAGGCCGTCGGCGATCAACAACCCCGGACGGTGGGCGAGGAACCGGGCCTTGCTGTCGCGGCTGAGGATGGCCCCGCCGTTGGTGAGCACCCGCAGCGACGAGACGTCGTGCCGGGCCCGGTCGAGCTCGTCGAGCAGGGGGCGGGCGAAGGCGTCGCCGACGATCTGCAGCAGCGTGACGCCCTCGCGTTCCACAGTGCTCCACACGTCGACCGGGTCCAGCGACACCACGTTGGTGGGCACCACCAGGGTGCTGCCCTGGGCGAGCGTGGTGAGAGCCGTCCACTGGGCGGCCCCGTGCATGAACGGTGCCGTGGGCATGTTGCGCCGCCCACCGCGGGCCACGGCCTCCTCGGCGATCTCGTCGAGCGAGGTGAACTCGCGGCGGGTCCGGACGCTCGTGCCGCCGAGGGCAGCGGCGTAGATGTCGGCCTGGCGCCACAGGACGCCCTTGGGGGTGCCGGTGGTGCCGCCGGTGCAGAGCACGTAGAGGTCGTCGGGGCTGGTCTCGACCGGGGGCGGGACGGTGGGCTGGTCGGCGACGGCCTCGTGGTACCAGAGGGCCCCCTCGACGAGCCCGTGGCCGGAGCCGTCCGCCACCTGCAGCAGCAGGTCGAGGTCGGGGAGGCGGTGGCGGATGCGGTCGATCACCGGCGCGTAGGTCTCGTGGTAGGCGACCGCCCGGGCCCGCTGGTCGGCGAGCAACGGCACCAGCTCGTCGTCGACGTAGCGGTAGTTGACGTTGAACGGCGCCACCCGGGCGGCGTAGGCCCCCACGTTGACCTCGAGGAACTCGATGCTGTTGTGCAGGTAGAGGGCCAGGTGGTCCTGGCCCGACTCGTGGTTGGCCAGCCCGGCCCGGTCGTGGTGGCAGCCCAGGCCGTGGGCGTGGAGGAGGTTGGCGACCTGGTCGACCCGGGTCCGGAAGTGGCGGTAGGACGCGCGGCGGTCGCCGTGGACGATGCCGTCGCGGTCGGGGACGGCGTCGGCCACCGCCCGGATCACATCGGCCAGGTTGAACTCCACTAGCGCGGCCTCGGCTCGTCGCCGTCGGTGGCGTCGTCGTCCGCCTGGTCGTCGACGGTGACCACCGCGTCGCCGAGGGCGACGCGGTGGCCGGCCGAGGCGTGTACCGCACTGACGACCCCGTCGAACGGGGCGCGCAGGGTGAACTCCATCTTCATGGCCTCGACCACGGCCAGCGCCTCGCCGTGGTGCACCTGGTCACCCGCCGCTACCAGCACCTCGGTCACGGTGCCGGGCATGGGGGCGAGCACAGGTCCCTGGTGGCCGAGGTGGCGGTCGCCCGGGTGGGCCTCCCACGGCTCCTCGACCCGTGCCGCCCAGGTGCGACCGCCGTGGGCCAGCCACCAGGTGCCGTCGGGGGCCACGGCGCGACGCACGGTGCGGCGTCGACCGTCGACCACCACCGAGGCACCCTCGGGATCGTCGGCCGAGCGTGCGAGGGGTGAGAGGGAGACGGCCATGGACGGCCCGTCCCCGACGGCGACCGAACGGTCGGCGCCGGCCCCCGGCCCGACCGCCACCTCGTGGGTGGTGCCCCCGGTCTCGACGGTGATGGTGGTGGTGCGTCCGCCGGCCACGGTCCAGCCGTCGCGACGGTCCCAGGGGTGGTGGGGGTCGGTGCCGCCGGTGAGCCACCACAGGGCGACCAGCGCCACCACCCAGCTCGGTGCCTGGGTCGAGGAGTCCCCGTCGCCCTGCCCGGTGGCGAGACGGTCGACCAGCCCGGTGTCGAGGCGGCCGGCGACCACGTCGGGGTGGGCCAGCAGGTCTCGCAGGAACCCCACGTTGGTGGTGAGCCCCAGCACCGCGGTGTCGGCCAGGGCGGCGTCGAGGCGACGCCGGGCGTCGTCGCGGTCGGTGCCGTGGGCGACGACCTTGGCCACCATGGGGTCGTAGTCGGACCCCACGACGGTGCCCACGGCGAGCCCGGAGTCGACCCGGACGCCCGGGTGGTCGGTCGGTTCGTGCAGCGCCAGCACCGTGCCCCCGGTGGGCAGGAACCCGGCGGAGGGGTCCTCGGCGTAGACGCGTGCCTCGATGGCGTGGCCGCGTGGCACCAGCTCGCCCAGGCCCGGCGCGAGGGGCTCACCGGCGGCCACCCGCAGCTGCCACTCGACGAGGTCGAGGCCGAGCACGGCCTCGGTGACCGGGTGCTCGACCTGGAGGCGGGTGTTCATCTCCATGAAGAAGAACTCGTCGGGTCGGTCGGCCGACACGATGAACTCGACCGTCCCGGCGCCGGTGTAGCCGCAGGCCCTCGCTGCGGCCACCGCGGCCGCGCCCATGGCGGCCCGGGCACGGTCGTCGACGAGGGGGGAGGGGGCCTCCTCCACGATCTTCTGGTGGCGGCGTTGCAGGCTGCACTCGCGCTCGCCGAGGTGCACCACCTGGCCGTGGGTGTCGGCCAGCACCTGGATCTCGAGGTGGCGCGGGGTGGCGAGGAAGCGCTCGACCAGCAGCGTGTCGTCGCCGAACGCGGCCCGGGCCTCCCGACGGGCGGCGGCGATCTGGTCGGCCACCTCGTCGGCCCCGGCCACCACCCGCATCCCCTTGCCCCCGCCCCCGGCCGACGGCTTCACCAGCACCGGGAAGCCGATGCGGTGGGCCTCGGCGGCCAGGGCGTCGTCGTCGAGGTCGCGCTCGACGCTGCCGGGCACCACCGCCACCCCGGCCGCGGCCACCAGCGCCTTGGCCCGGACCTTGTCGCCCATGGCGGCGATGGCGGCGGCCGGCGGGCCCACGATGACCAACCCGGCGGCCACGCAGGCCTCGGCCAGGGCGGGGTTCTCCGACAAGAAGCCGTAGCCCGGGTGCACGGCCTCGGCGCCGCTGGCGAGGGCGGCGTCGATGATGCGGTCGACGGCGAGGTAGCTGTCGCGGGCCGGTGCCGGTCCGATGGGCACGGCCCGGTCGGCGACGCGCACGTGGAGGGCGCCGGCGTCGGCCTCGCTGTGCACGGCCACCGCCTCGATGCCCAGGCGGTGCAGCGTGCGGGTGATGCGCACCGCGATCTCGCCCCGGTTGGCGACGAGGACCCGCTCGAACACCGCCGTCACATCCGGAAGACGCCGTAGCCGACGTCGTCGAGGGGAGCGGCCCCGCAGGCGGCCAGAGCCAGCCCGACCGCCGTGCGGGTGTCGCCGGGCTCGAGGATCCCGTCGTCCCACAACCGGGCGGTGGAGTAGTAGGCGTCGCCCTGGGTCTCGTACTGGGACCGGATGGGCGCCTTGAACGCCTCCTCGTCGTCGGCCGACCAGGTCTCGCCGCGCCCCTCCATCTGGTCGCGCCGCACGGTGGCCAGCACGGCGGCGGCCTGTTCGCCGCCCATGACCGAGATGCGGGCGTTGGGCCACATCCAGAGGAACCGGGGCGAGTAGGCCCGACCGCACATGGAGTAGTTGCCGGCCCCGAACGATCCGCCCACGACCACGGTGAGCTTGGGCACCCGGGCGCACGCCACCGCGTTGACCATCTTGGCGCCGTGCTTGGCGATCCCCGAGGCCTCGTAGTCGCGACCCACCATGAACCCGGTGATGTTCTGCAGGAAGAGCAGCGGGATGCGGCGCTGGTCGCACAGCTCGATGAAGTGGGCTCCCTTCAGGGCCGACTCGCCGAAGAGCACGCCGTTGTTGGCCACGATGCCGATCGGGTGGCCCCAGACGTGGGCGAACCCGGTGACCAGCGTGGTGCCGTAGGCCGCCTTGAACTCGGCGAAGCGGGACCCGTCGACGAGGCGGGCGACGATCTCACGGGCGTCGTAGGGCTGGCGGGGGTCGGTGGGCACGAGGGCGTGGAGGTCGCCGGGGTCGACGGCGGGCTCCTCGGGGGGCTGCAACGCCCACGGCGGCGTCGAGGTGGGTGGGAGCGTGGCCACGATCTGGCGCACGAGGCGCAGCGCGTCGCGGTCGTTCTCGGCCAGGTGGTCGGCCACGCCGGACGTGGCCGCGTGCAGCTCCCCGCCCCCCAGCTCCTCGGCGCTCACCACCTCGCCGGTGGCCGCCTTCACGAGGGGTGGGCCACCGAGGAAGATCGTGCCCTGCTCGCGCACGATCACCGTCTCGTCGGCCATGGCCGGCACGTAGGCGCCACCGGCGGTGCACGAACCCATGACGGCGGCGATCTGGGCGATGCCCGCGGCCGACATGGTGGCCTGGTTGTAGAAGATCCGCCCGAAGTGGTCGCGGTCGGGGAAGACCTCGTCCTGGGCGGGCAGGAAGGCGCCCCCGGAGTCGACCAGGTAGAGGCACGGCAACCGGTTCTGGGCCGCCACCTCCTGGGCCCGGAGGTGCTTCTTCACCGTCATGGGGTAGTACGTGCCTCCCTTGACGGTGGCGTCGTTGGCCACCACCACGCAGAGGCGCCCCTCGACGCGCCCGACGCCGGTGATGATGCCCGCACCGGGTGCGTCGCCGTCGTAGAGGTCGTGGGCGGCCAGCGGCGACAGCTCGAGGAACGGCGTGCCGGGGTCGAGCAGCCCTTCGACCCGGTCGCGGGGGAGGAGCTTGCCCCGGTCGACGTGGCGGGCCCGGGCCGCGTCGGAACCACCGCGGCGGGCCGCGGCCGTGCGCTCGCGCAGCTGCTGCACGGCGGCGTCGAGCGCGGCCCGGTTGCGCGCCGCGCCCTCGGCGCCGGCGTCCACCGAGGTGGTGAGCCGTGGGGCCGCGGGCCGGGTGGTCACCGTGTCAGCCGGTGGTGATGCCGAGGTCGCTCGACAAGATGGCGCCGTGGATGTTGCGGCCCTCGTCGGAGGCCACCAGGGCGAAGAGCACGGCGATGTCGTCGGGGCTGCCCATGCCCCGAAAGCCCATGTAGCGCTGCACGAGGTCGAAGTCGACGTCGGGAGGCATCTCGTAGCCCTTGGTGAGGCTGGACTCGATGCCGCCCGGTGCGATGGCGTTGACCCGGACCTTGGTCTTGGCCAGCTCCATGGCCAGCGCCCGGGTGAGCTGCACCACCGCGCCCTTGGTCATGCAGTACACGACCGTGTAGGCGCCACCCATGAGCCCGGCGTTGGAGGCGATGTTGACGATGTTGCCGTCGGATTCGATCAGGTGGGGGATGGCGGCCTGGCTCATGAAGAACGGGCCGTCGGTGTTCACCCCGAACATCTTGCGGTAGCCCTCGACCGTCGTGTCGGTGACGTGCTCGCCCCGGGCGATGCCGGCCACGTTGCCGAGCACGTCGAGGCGGCCGAAGGTGTCGACTGCGGTCTGCACCGCGGAGCGGCAGGCGTCGGGGTCGCTCACGTCGGTGACGAGGGTCTCGATGGTGCCGCCCCCCTCGGCGCTCACCAGCTCGGCCGTGCCCACCAGGCCGGCCTCGCTGATGTCGAGGGCCAGCACCTTGGCCCCCTCGGCGGCGAGGCGGGCGGCGGTGGCTCGCCCGATGCCGGAGCCGGCGCCGGTGATCAGTGCCACCTTGTCCTCGAACCGCCGCAGACCGTCACCCATGTGGAAGAGCCCCCTCGTGCCTCTGGTCCCGGTGCTCACCGGGCTGCTGGATCGTAGGTCGGCCGGGCCCGGGCGCGTGCCCGACGACGATCGCCCGGACCGCGGTGCCGGCGGCGAGGGCAGAGAGGGGGGCGGGCCGACGGTACTGTGCACAGGGCCTCACGACGAAGGATCAGGAGAGCATGGAGATCAAGGCAGGACAGCGGTTGGCGTGCCCGACATGTGCGACCGAGCTCGTGGTGGTGCGTCCGCCGTCGGCTCCGGTCGAGGTGACCTGTGGTGGCGTGGCCGTGGGGGACCCGGGCGACGAGCGTCCCGGCGGCGGCCATGCCGATCCGGGCGGCGACCCCACGTTGGTCGGCAAGCGCTACAGCGACGAGGAGTCGGGGCTCGAGGTGCTGTGCTCCAAGGCCGGCGAAGGAGCCCTGGCGTGCGCCGGCCGCCCGATGCCGGTGAAGGGCGCCAAGCCGCTGCCGTCGTCGGACTGATCGGGGCCTCGCCGTGAACCTGGGGTTGTTGTTGGAGATGGCCGGTTCGACGTTGGTCGGCCGCGACGCGGTCGCCGACGGTGACGTGTCCCTGACCTTCGACGCGCTGGCCGACACCGCGACCCGCTTCGCCCGGCGGGTCGCCGCCGAGGGGGCCGACTCGGTGGTGTACTGCGGCACCAACGACGCATCGTTCCCGGTCGCCTTGTTCGGGGCGTCCCTGGCCGGCGTGCCGTTCATCCCGCTCAACTACCGGTTGGGGGCCGAACAGCTCGAGCCGCTGGTGCGGGCCCACCCGGGCGCGTTGCTGGTGGCCGAGGTGCTGCCCGTGGTCGGCGCCGACCCGGCGCGCACCATCGACCGGCGAGAGCTGGTGGCGGGCGCCGGTGGCGACGACCCCGATGCGCAGGTCGAGCTGCCCGGGTTCGTCGACCCCGAGGACGTGGCCGTCGTGCTCTACACCTCGGGCACGTCGGGTGCGCCCAAGGCCGCCCTGCTGCGGCACCGCCACCTCACCGCGTACGTCCTGGGCACGGTCGAGTTCGCCGCCGCCGAGGAGCACCAGGCCGCGCTGGTGTCGGTGCCGCCCTACCACATCGCCGGCTTGGCGAACCTGCTGTCGAACCTCTACGCCGGACGACGCATCGTCTACCTGGGGGCGTTCGACCCCCAGGTGTGGCTCGACACCGTGCGCGACCAGGGCATCACCCAGGCCATGGTCGTGCCCACCATGTTGGCCCGGGTGGTGCACCACCTCGAGGGCGCCCCGGCCGACGTGCCCTCGCTGGCCACGTTGTCCTACGGCGGCAGCCGCATGCCGCTGCCGGTGCTCGAACAGGCCCTCGAGGCGTTCGAGGGCACCGGGTTCGTCAACGCCTACGGGCTCACCGAGACCTCCTCCACCATCGCCCTGCTGGGCCCCGACGACCACGCCGCGGCGCGTGCCGGTGACCCCGTCGCCCGCACCCGGCTGGGCTCGGTCGGCAAGCTGCTGCCCGGCATCGAGGTCGAGGTCCGCGACGAGCTCGGCCAGGTGCTGCCCGCCGGCGAAGCCGGCCTGGTGTTCCTGCGCGGCGAGCAGGTCTCGGGCGAGTACGCCGGGGGCAGCGTGCTCGACGACGAAGGGTGGTTCCCCACCAAGGACCGCGGGTGGGTCGACCCGGACGGCTTCCTGTTCATCGAGGGACGGGCGGACGACACGATCATCCGGGGAGGCGAGAACATCGCCCCGGCCGAGATCGAGGACGTGCTCGCCGGCCACGACGCCATCGACGACGTCGTCGTGGTGGGCGTGCCCGACGACGAGTGGGGTCAGCGCATCGCCGCGGTCGTCGTGGTCCGCTCCGGTGCCAGCCTCGACGTCGACGCCGTGCAGGCCTACGCCCGGGTGCACCTGCGGGGCTCCAAGACCCCCGAGCTCGTCGTCTTCCGCGACGAGCTCCCGCGCACCCCCACCGGGAAGCTGCTGCGCCGTGAGGTTCTCGCCGACCTCACCTCCTGACGGCTGGCCCGGCCTTGCCCCGGCCGAGGCCGTCGCCCGCCGGGCGCTGGCCGAGCTGGCCGCCACCGCTCGCCGGCTCGGTCGGGCGGCGCCGTTCGACCCGGACCAGGCGGGGGCCGTGCTGCTCGAACGGGCCACCCTGCTCGGGCACCGGCCGGCCGGTCCGGTGTCGCCCGGCGGATCGTGCCGGATCATGGCCACGGCCGACGGTTGGGTGGCGGCCAACCTGGCGCGCCACGACGACGTCCACCTGCTGCCGGCCTGGCTGGGGATCGACCCCGACGGACCGGTCCGCTCACCGGCGCTCTGGCGAGCCGTGGGGGAGGCCGTACGCCGGCGACCGACCCTCGACGTCGTCGAGCAGGGCCAGCTGGTCGGCCTGGCCGTGGCCGCCGTCCCCGACGACGACGCCGGTCGGCACGTGGGCGATGCCCAGCTGGTCGACCGGGGGATGCTCGACCCCAGCCGCACCCACGTGGCCACCCGTGTCGGTCCGGGGGCGGACCGCAGCCGGGGGGAGGCGACCCCGGCGCGGGTGGTCGACCTGTCGTCGCTGTGGGCCGGACCGTTGTGCGGGCGGCTGCTGGCCGCGCTCGGGATGGAGGTGGTGAAGGTGGAGTCCACCACCCGTCCGGACGGCGCCCGCCGCGGCTCGCCCGCGTTCTTCGATCACCTCAACGGGGACAAGCGCCACCTCGCCCTGCCGCTGGCGAGCACCGAGGGGCGCCGGGCGCTGGCCGACCTGCTGACCGCCGCCGACGTGGTCATCGAGGGCTCGCGTCCCCGAGCCCTCGAGCAGATGGGCATCGAGCCCGCGGCGGTCGTGGCGGGCGGGCCGGGGCGGGTGTGGGTGTCGATCACGGCCTACGGCCGCACCGGACCCTGGCGCAACCGGGTGGGCTTCGGCGACGACGCGGCGGCGGCCGGTGGGCTGGTGCGGCGCGACGCCGATGGGGTGCCGACCTTCGTCGGCGACGCGGTGGCCGACCCCCTCGCCGGGCTGGTGGCCGCCGCCGCCGCGGCGTCGTCGTGGGCCGCGGGCGGGGGAGCGGTCGTCGACGTGGCCCTGCGCGAGGTCGCCCGCGCCGCGGCATCGACGCCCGGACGCGATCGCGAGGACGCCGGATGACCACACCGCTGGTGGTCGTCGGCGCCGAGGTCGAGGGGAGGCCGGGCTGGTCGCTGCGCACGGAAGCCGGTCGGATCGTGGCCATCGGACCCGACGCCGACATCGACCGGGCCGGTGCCGAGGTGCTCGACGCCGCCGGCGGTGCGGTGCTCCCCGGGCTGCACGACCACCACCTCCACCTGCTGGCCCTCGCCGCCCGCATGGCCTCGGTCGACCTCGACCACGCCGCCACCCCCGACGAGGCCGACGCCGCCCTGGCCGCAGCCGCAGCCGCAGCCGCAGCCGCCGCGGCCGCCGGCGCCGGTGCTTCCTCCTCGCCGGGGTGGGTGCGCGCCGGCGGGTACGACGAGCACCGCCACGGACCGCTCGACCGGGCGCGACTCGATGCGGTGGCGCCCGGCGCCAGAGTGCGGGTGCAGCACCGCAGCGGGCTGTCGTGGGTGCTGTCGACGCCCGGGCTGCGGGCCGTGGGCCTCGATCCCGAGGGACTGGCCGGCACCGACCCGACACCGGGGGTGGAGCGGGCCGCGGACCGGGCGGCCACGGGGTGGCTGCACCGCCTCGACGACTGGCTGGGTCGGCGGGTGGGGCGAATCCCGCCGGACCTGGGCCCGGTCGGGTCCCGGCTGGCCGCCCTCGGCGTCACCGGGGTCACCGACACCACCCCGGTGCTCGACGACGCGGCCGTCGGCGTGCTCCGCGAGGCCGTCGCGACCGGCTGCCTCCCCCAACGGGTGGTGCTGCTGGGCCGCGCGGACGGGCGCGGGCTCGACCCCTGGGCTCGCCTCGGGCCGGTCAAGCTGGTCGCCGACGAGCACGCCGGCCTCGACCCCGACGCCATGGTCGAGGCGATCGCCGCCGCCCACCGCCAGCACCGCCGGGTGGCCGTCCACTGCGTCACCCGGGCCGAGTGCGTGGTGACCGTGTCGGCCCTGCTCGCCGCCGGCGCCCTCCCCGGCGATCGCCTCGAGCACGCCTCGGTGCTCCCGCCGGAGCTCGACCCCGCGCTGTCCGCCCACCGCGTGGTGGTGGTCACCCAACCGGCGTTCGTCCACGAGCGAGGCGACCACTATCTCGCCGAGGTGGACCCCGCCGACCGCTCGGCGCTGTACCGCCACGCCTCGTTGCGGGCGGCCGGGGTCGTCGTCGCCCTCGGCAGCGACGCCCCGGTGGCGTCGGTCGACCCCTGGGCCGCCCTGCGGGCGGCTCGTGACCGGCGTACCCGGACCGGGGCCCCGCTCGGATCGGCCGAGGCGGTCGCCCCCGTCGTCGCCCTCGACGGCTTCCTGCGCGACCCCCTCGCGCCCGACGGCCCCATCCGTCGGCTGGAGGTCGGCGCCCCCGCCGACCTCTGCGTGCTCGGCGTCCCCCGACGGGAGGTGGACGGCGGCCCGACCGAGGGGTTGGTGAGAGCCACCGTCATCGATGGGAACATCGTGCATGGCTGATCGCACCGCACTGCTCGACGCGACCGAGGCCGCCGCCCTGCTGGCCCCCGGCCTGGGCGAGACGCTGGGCGTGCCGTTCGGACGGCCGATGGTGGCGGTGGCGGCCACGGACGACGACGCCACCCACGCCGCCGCCATGGCGGTGATCGGCGCCCCGGCCGTGGTGGTCGGGGTGGTCGAAGGGGCCTCCCCGCCGGCGCACATCCTCGACCGCTTCGACGTGGTCGTGGCCCGGGCGGACTTCGACCCCCCGGGGGGCGTCCCTCGCTCGGCGGTGCTGGCCGACGACCCGAGGGCCGAGGTCGACGCTCTCGCCGCCGGCGTGGCCGCCTCGCCGGCGGCCGCGGTGGCGCTGGTGCAGCTGCTGCGAGCGGGCATCCACCTGTCCGTGGCCGAGGCCGTGGTGGCCGAGTCGTGGGTCTACTCGATGCTGCAGGCCGGGCCCGACCACCAGGGCTGGCTCCGGTCGCGTCCTGCTCCCGGTGGCGGCGCCGCCGCCGAGGCGTCGGTGCAGGTGGCTCGGTCCGGCCGCCGTCTCGACGTGCACCTCGACCGGGCCGCACGTCGCAACGCAGTGAGCGCCGGGCTCCGCGACGGTGTGCACGAGGCCCTGGCCGTCGCCCTGACCGACCCCACCGTCGCCGAGGTGCACCTGTGGGGTCGAGGCCCCTCGTTCTGCGCCGGCGGCGACCTCGACGAGTTCGGATCGGCGCCCGACCCGGTCACCGCCCACCTCGTTCGCACCACCCGATCCCCGGCGCTCGACCTGACCCGGTGCGGCGAACGGCTGGTGGTCCACGTGCACGGCGCAGCCGTGGGGGCGGGCTGCGAGTGGGCGGCGTTCGCCCGTCGGGTGGTGGCCCGCGACGACGCCACCTTCCGCCTCCCCGAGGTGTCCATGGGCCTGGTCCCGGGCGCCGGCGGCACGGCCAGCATCCCCCGCCGCATCGGCCGCCAGCGCACCGCTCACCTGGCCCTCACCGGGCAGACGATCGGCGCCGAGGTGGCCCGGGCGTGGGAGTTGGTCGACGCCGTGGTGGACCGCGAGGAGTTCGCCGCCGCTCAGTCCGATGCCCTGCGGTGGACCGACACGGCGTAGTCGGGTGCCGGGCCGAGCGGCTGTCGATCCCACGTGGCGTAACGGGCCTCGAGGGCGAGGCCCGCCGCGGCACACCAGCGGTCGTACTCGTCGAGGGTCGGCCAGCCCGCCCGCAGCTGGAACCCGGCGACGAGGCGGCCGCCTGGTTCGAGGTGGGCGGCGCAGGCGGCCACCGCGGCAGGGCGGTGCTCGGCGACGACGAAGCCCACCACGTTGCCGGCGGCCACCACCACGTCGAAGCGGCGGCCGAGGTCGAGCTCGGCCAGGTCGGCGTGGGCCCAGAGCAGGTCCGGGGCCTTGGCCCGAGCCCGCGCCAGCAGGTCGGGGTCGAGGTCCACCCCGGCGGCGTCGACGCCTCGCCGGGCCAGCTCCACGGCCACCCGCCCGGTGCCGCAGCCGGCGTCGAGGGCGCTCGACGGTTCGAAGCCCATGACGAGATCGGCTTCGCCGTGGGGGTTCTGGCCCGCCGCGGCCATGCGCTGCCAGCGGGCGTCGTAGTCGTCGAGGTCGACCCGGCGACGCCACTGGGACCACTCCGCCGAGCGAGGGCGACCACCGTCGCCGGCGGTGCGGTCGGGGGTGTCGTCGTCGGCCATGGCCCCAGTCTCGCCGACCGGGATCGCTCCCCGGGCGGCGGGCTCTACGATCACGAGCCATGAGTGGGTCCGGGTCCGGCGTCGTGGTCACCGCCACCCGCCGTCGTTCCGACGGCGGGCCCAGCGCCCGCGCGCTGTTGGTGGGCATCCTGGGCCAGTACATGGTGCCCCGCGACGAGCCGGTGTGGACGTCCACCCTCGTGCGTGGCCTGGAGGCGCTGGGGGTGGAGGAGCGAGCCGCCCGCCAGGCCGTGAACCGCACTGCCAGCGACGGGTGGCTGGTGGGCGAGTCCGTCGGCCGCTACACGCGCTGGTCGCTGTCGCCGGCCGGCCGCCGCCTCCTCGAGTCGGCCTGGTCCCGCCTCAGCCGCTCCCTGGTGGCCGACCGGTCCTGGGATGGCCACTTCCTCCTGGCCAGCCTCACCGGCGCCCCACCCGATCGGCGTTCCCGTGAGCGTCTGGCCGCCGGCCTCGACTTCGAGGGCTTCGGGTCGCTCGGCCCGGGCCTGTGGGTGGCGGCCGACCAGCGGGCCGAGGCGGGTGCCCGCGTCGTGCTCGGGGAGCTCGACCTCGAGGACCAGGCCGTGTTCTTCACCGCGGTGCCCACCGAGACCTCCGAGAGCCCCTCCGAGGTGGTGGCCCGGGCATGGGACCTCGAGGGGGCGGCCGCCGCCCACGAGCGCTTCCTCGCCGAGTTCGCCGACGCCGAGCCGACCGACGAGCGCGAGGCGTTCGCCCTGCGGACCCGCCTCGCCCACGAGTGGCGCCACCTGCTCAGCATCGATCCGGCCCTGCCGCCGGAGCTGCTGCCGCCCGACTGGGCGGGGGCCCGGGCCCAGGCCCGCTTCCAGGAGCTCCAGTCCCGGTGGACGGCGGCGGCCGACGCCTACTACGTGGTGCTGTCCCAGGAGGCGGTGGCCTCGTGACCCGCTCCTGAGCCGGGGCGGGAGGAGCCGCGTCGGCGAGGGGTGGCCGGTGGGGCCGGGGACGGTCCGGACCAACGCCACGAGGCCGAGATGCGGGCGCCGGCCCGGGCCACCTTGGGCACGCCGTGCTCCCAGTCGAGCTGGCACCGGCCGCCCATCACGAGCAGGTCGCCCGACGAGGGGGCCAGGTCGAGGGAGCGCCCCCCGCCTCGAGGACGTACGAGGAAGGAGCGTCGAGCGCCGAGCGTGAGCACCGCCACCAAGGCGTCGTCGACCCGGCGCAGCTCGCGGTCGCGGTGGAAGGCGACGCTGTCGCGCCCGTCGCGGTAGAAGTTGAGTCCCGGGCGTCCGAGGGATCGGCCGTAGCGGACACCGAGCGCCTGGCCGACCTCGTCGAGCACGTCGGGCACGGCGTCCCCGGCCGGGTACCAGTGCGACAGCCGAGGATCGTCGACCTCGCGGTCGTACATGCGGCGCCGTCCCTGTTTCCAGCCCACGGTGGCGACCAGCTCGGCGCAGAGGTCGTCGGCACCGTGCAGGTACCCGCGGGTGACGTCGATCCACGAGTGGTCGTCGAGCGCGATCCGCTCGGTGGCGGCCGCGGGGTCGAGCTCGACCGGCCCGACGGCGAAGAGCGAGGACTGCCACTGCACCACGGCCTCAGGGTACCGGCAGACCGAACGCACGTTCCATCTCCGGGTGGGTCCGTGCTCTCGGCGAGGGGGCGGCTCGGTGCGCGGCCGCACCCGACCGGCCTCGACGGGAGGCTCAGCAGCCGGGGTCGATCGCCCCGGCCGCCCCGATGCCGTCGCCGTCGACCGTGGTGACGGTGACCTCGGGTGCCCCGCCGGCGGCGGAGATGTCGTCGGGGTCCTCGGCCGGACCGCCCTCGGCCCCGGGGATGCCCGGGTTGTCGCCGTCGACCAGCGGTTCGTTGCCGGCGTCCTCGACGAACGGGGGGCAGGTGGTGTCGGTGCCGCCGCTGCCGTCGTCGTCCCCGCAGGCGGCCACCCCCAACACCAGCGCGAAGGAGAAGGCTGTGGCAGTGATGGCGCGACGCATGGTGGGCATGTTCCCGTTGTCGGCCCGGCGGAGAACCGGGTGCGATCGTTCGGCGCCGTTCGCGGTGGGGCTCGGCTCCCGGTGGCCGTCCGGTCCCGTCGATCTTGGATATTGTCTACGATCGTCGCCGATGACCTCCTGGAACTTCGCCGACGTGTGGGAGACGGTGGCCGCCACCCTCCCCGACGCCCCCGCCCAGATCCACGGCGACGAGCGCTCCACGTGGGCCGAATTCGAGCGGCGGGCCGACGCGCTGGCCGCCTGGCTCCTCGCCGAGGGCGTGGAGGAGGGCGAGACCTTCGCCCAGTACCTCTACTCGGCGCCGCCCTACCTCGAAGCGGTGTTCGCCGCCTTCAAGTTGGGCCTGCCCCCGATCAACACCAACTACCGCTACGGGCCGGCCGAGCTGGCCTACCTGTGGGACAACGCCGACGTGGGCACGGTGGTCTTCCACGGCGAGTTCACCGACACCATCGCCTCGATGCTCGACCGGGTGCCCGGCGTGCGGCGTTGGATCTGGGTGGACGACGGCCACGGCCCCTGTCCCGAATGGGCCACCGACCACGCCGACATCGTGGGTGCGGTGGCCGTCGAGCCGGACGCCCCGCCACCGACCCCCACACGGCCCCCCTGGGGTCGGAGCCCGGACCAGCTCTACCTCGTCTACACCGGGGGCACCACCGGCCTGCCCAAGGGCGTCATGTGGCGCCAGGACGACCTGTTCGCCGTGCTCAACCAGGCCGCCGCGGTGCGCCACCCGGCCGACGGGGGGCTCGAGGGGGTGGCCGCGTCGCTGATGAAGCCCGGGCCCACCCACCTCACCGCGGCGCCGCTCATGCACGGCACGGGGGCCTTCAGCTCCTTCATGGCCCTGTCGAGCGGCGGGTGCGTGGTCACCCTCGTGGGGCGGCGCTTCGACGTCGTCGAGGTGCTCGACACCATCGAGCGCGAGCAGGTCAAGAGCGTGGCCATCGTCGGCGACGCCTTCGCCAAGCCGCTCCTCGCCGCCCTCGACGCCGAACCGGGGCGTTGGGACATCTCCTCGCTGCGGGTCATGACCTCGTCCGGCGTCATGTGGTCGGCGCCGGTTAAGCAGGGCCTGCTGCGCCACGCCCCCAAGCTGCTGTGCGTCGACACGCTCGGCTCGTCCGAGGCGGTCGGCATGGCCCTCTCGGTCACCTCGGCCGAGGGCGAGCGCGGGGGTGGCTCCTCCGGCGGGACCGCCTCGTTCTCCCTCGGTGAGAACACCAAGGTCATCACCGACGACGGGCGCGAGGTGCTGCCCGGTAGCGGCGACGTGGGCATGGTGGCCATCCGCGGGCGCGTCCCTCTCGGCTACTACAAGGACCCGGAGAAGTCGAAGGCGACCTTCCGCGAGATCCAGGGGTCGCGCTGGTCGATCCCCGGCGACTACGCCACCGTCGAGGCCGACGGCAGCCTCAAGCTGCTGGGTCGGGGATCGGTCTGCATCAACACCGGCGGTGAGAAGGTGTACCCCGAGGAGGTCGAGGAGGCGGTCAAGGGCCATCCCGACGTCGTCGACGCCGTCTGCGTGGGTGTGCCCGACGAGCGCTTCGGCGAGGCCGTGGTGGCGCTGGTCGAGCTGCGGCCCGGGGCCGAGCTCGACGAGGGGGCGGTCATCGCCACCGTGAAGCAGCAGCTGGCCTCCTACAAGGCCCCCAAGCGGGTGCACCCCCTCGGGTCGTTGGCCCGCGCCGCCAACGGCAAGGCCGACTACAAAGCCCTCAAGCAGCTGGCGTCAGACCTCTCCTGAGGGGGGGGTCGCCTCATCCCGCGGCCAGGACGTTGTCCTTGATCTCCCGCTTGAGGATCTTGCCGGTCGCGCCCCGGGGGAGCGGCTCGTCGCTGACGAACCACTGCGTGGGCACCATGAACCGGGCGATGCGCTCGGCGAGGAAGTCGCTCAGCTCGTCGGTGTCGATCGCCATCCCGACCTTGGGCTGCAGGGCGCAGGCCACCTCTTCGCCGAGGCGCTCGTGGGGCAGGCCGAACACGGCGGCCTCGTGCACCGCGGGATGCTCGTAGATCGCCGCCTCCACCTCGGCGCAGTACACGTTCTCCCCTGCTCGCAGGACCATGTCCTTGGCCCTGTCGACGAGGAACACGAACCCCTCGTCGTCGAGGTACCCGAGGTCGCCGGTGTGCAGCCACCCGTCGGTGATGGACTCGGCCGTCGCCTCGGGTCGGTTCCAGTAGCCGCGGATGAGGTTGGCCCCCCGGAAGCAGACCTCACCGACCTCCCCGACCGGGAGGTCCTCGCCCGCGGTACCGACCACCTTCACGTCCATGATCGGCACCAGTCGCCCGGTGCTGGCCGGCTTGCGCACGTAGTCGTCGCCCGTGTTGCTCGGCCCGTAGGCGTTGGTCTCGGTCATCCCGTAGCCCAGCTGGGGTCGTGCCGTACCGAAGGAGTCCTCGATGCGCTTCACCAGCCCTGGGGCCATGGGTGCGCCGCCGCCCCCGACGTTGGAGAGCGACGAGGTGTCGCGGGTGGCGAAGTCGGGGCAGGCCAGCAGGTCGGCGGCCATGGTGGGCACGCCGATGAAGTTGGTGACCCGTTCGCGTTCGATGAGCTCGAGGGCGCGAGCCGGGTCCCACTTGTGCATCATCACCAGCTTGTGGCCGGCGAGCGCCGAGCCCAGCATGACCGGCACGCAGCCCGTCACGTGGAAGAGGGGCACCACCAGGACGAAGGTGGTGGGGAAGGGGTGCGGCTCGTCGCGGTCGGTGCGCAGCATCTCGACCACGCTGCGACAGGCGAACCCCATGAGGCCGGTCAGCACCGCTCGGTTGGTGGACACCGCGCCCTTGGGCCGCCCGGTCGTGCCCGACGTGTAGAGGATGGTGGCGTCGTCGTCGGGACCGATGTCGACCTGGGGGAGCGGGGCGCCGGTGACGAGCACGTCCTCGAGGCGGTCGACGCCGGCCGGCACCTCGCCCTCGGCCCGCACCGCCAGCCCGGCGACCCCGAGATCGGCGAGACGATCGGCGACCCGGCCGATGCGCGGGAGATCGCCGACCACCACCTTGGCCCCCGAGTCGGTCAGGCCGTACTCGAGCTCGGGTCCGGTCCACCAGGCGTTGAGCGACACCGCGACCGCCCCGATCGAGGTGATGGCGGCGAAGGCGGTGATCCACTCCGGGTAGTTGCGCATGGCGATGGCGACCCGGTCGCCCTTGGTCACCCCGTAGCGATCGACGAGCAGCGCGCCGAGGGCGTCGATCTGGGCGACCACGTCGGCGAAGGACCACTGCTCGTCCTCGTACACCAGGTACGGGGCGTCGCCGCGGGCGCGCAGGGTGTCCCACAGGGCCCGCAGGGTCGGTGGGGTGGCGGCGAACACCTTCTGGGGTGTGCCGGCCACGTCGGCGTCGACGATCTCCAGCGGTCCACCGGGACCGGTCACGTAGGCGACCGCTTCCTCGAAGGTCATGGCCACGGCTGTCTCCCCCTGTGGTGGCTTCCCGGGAGGTTAGCGACGCACCGGTGACGGGGGCGTCAGCGGGTGCCCACGGTGGCCACGGCCAGGACCAACGGGCGGTCGTCGGCCCCCCGGTCGGCCACGGTCACCCGCACGAGGTGGTCGCCGCGGCGCGAGCCGACGAGCTCCCCGCCCGCCACGATCGGGCCGACCCGCCCCGGGCTGAGGTAGTGCACGACCAGGTCTGACACCACGAGCCGTTCGGGTGAGGTGTCGGTGCCGGTGGGATGGGCCACGGCCGCCCGGGCGGCGGCGTCGACCGCCACGGCCAGGGCCCCGCCGTGGACGATGCCCCACGGGTTGCGCAGTCGGGGAGGGGCGTCGATGCGCACCTCCCCGGGGTGCTCGCCCCCTTCGAGCGCGAAGAACGCGCTCGGGGCGCTGCGGTACAAGGGGTGGTCGACGGTGGGCGGGCGATGGGGGCGCAGGGGTCGAGGCACCGGCGGCGGGCCCCCGTCGGGCACGAGGATGCTGCTGGTCATCCAGGCCGTGGCCACCGACCGTCCCTCGCGGTCGTCGACGTGGATGCGGGCCACGACCGACGTGCGGCCCCGACGCATCAGGCGGGCCGTCACCGCCAGGGGGCCGCGGGTCGCCCCGGACGCCGGGGCCCGGCGCAGCGAGAGGTTGGTGGTGACCACCCAGTCGGGCAGGGCGGCCAGCCCGCTGACCATGCCCCCGACGTTGTCGACGAGGGTGGCGAGGACCCCTGAGCTCAGGTGCCCGCCCTCGAGGAGGTGGTCGGGCAGCGCGCACTCGGCGGTGACGACGGGCGGGCCGTCGGGCGCGTCCGGATCCGGGGTCTCGCTCATCGGGGTGGGCAGGTAGATCGACATCGCCGCCCCCATGGCCTCGAGCTGGGCGGTCGTCGGCGGTCCGTCGCCCAGCGTGGACCACCCCGTCGCGAAGCTCACGGCGCCACCGCCACGGCGGTGGCGCGGGTGAGGACCTCGTCGTCGGCGCCACCGTCGAGGACCGTGATCTCGAAGGCCGCCCGGCGGTCGTGCCCCGCGGTGGCGCGGTCGCCGACGAGCTCGGCGACGGACCGGACCGGCCCCACCCGTCCGAGCTCCAGGAAGGCCACCTGCAGGTCGACCGTCTCGGCCGGCCGGCCCATGATCTCGGTGGCGGCCCCGGCCACGGCGGCGTCGATGGTGGAGGTGAGGAAGCCGCCGTTCAGGGCCCCGAGGCTGTTCTGCACGGCGGGCACCACGTCGATCTCCACGACGCCGGGGGTGGCGGACCGCAGGCCGAGGGCCCGGTGGAAGGGGCGGCCCCCGACGCCGGAGGGCTCGACGGCCGGACGCCGTCCGAGGTCGATGGCCGGCAGCACCGGGGCGCCGGGTGGTTGGGGGAGCACGGCGAAGGTGAGCGTGGCCAACCCGGCGGGCTGGCGGCGGTCCCCGAACAGTTCGACCTCCACCACCAGGGTGCGCCGGCCTCGCCGCCGGATGTGCATGGTGCCGTCGAGCCGGTCGGTGCCCCCCGTGGGGAGCAGGTGCAGGCTCATGTCGGCGGTGGCCACCCGATCCGGGGTGCAGGCCCGGATCGACGCCATGCCCCCCATCATGTCGACCATCGTGGCCACCACCCCGAGGAGCGGTTCGCCCGACGGTGCCCGCACCGCGTCGGTGACCGGGAGGTGGCCGATGAGGGTGCCGTCGTCACGCTGGTCGACCTCCAGGCCCAGCTCCCGCAGGACGTGGTCGGACGGCGGGCGGTCGAGGACGGGGCGGCTCACGGACGGCGATCCTACGGTTCGCGTGGTGGAGCGCCCACCGGGGTGGTGCCAGGATGGCCGGGACCCGCGAGGGGTCGAGACGTCCCGGGGGTACACGTCATGCTCGATCTGATCATCCGTGGTGGCACCGTCGTCGACGGCACCGGCGCACCGGCGGTGCGCGCCGACGTCGGCGTCCGCGACGGCCGCATCGTCGTGGTGGGGGAGGTCACCGAGGACGCGGCCCGCGAGGTCGACGCCACCGGTCGCGTGGTGGCGCCGGGGTTCATCGACCTCCACACCCACTACGACCCGCAGGTCATGTGGGACCCGGCCGCCACACCGTCCTCGCTGCACGGGATCACCACCGTCATCGGCGGCAACTGCGGGTTCTCCATCGCCCCGTCCACGCCGGAGGCGGCCGAGTACCTGGTGCCCATGCTCGCTCGCGTCGAGGGCATGCCGGTCGAGACGCTCGAGGCCGGGCTCGACCTGGAGTGGGACGGCTTCGGGTCGTGGCTCGAGCGCCTCGACGGTCGCCTGGCCGTCAACGCCGGGTTCCTCGTCGGCCACAGCGCGCTGCGGCGGGTGGTCATGGGTGCCGATGCCGTCGGCCACGAGGCCTCCCCGGCCCAGCTCGAGGCCATGGTGGCGCTGCTCCACGAGAGCCTGGCCGCCGGTGGCCTCGGCTTCTCGAGCACCTCCTCGCCCACCCACAGCGACCACGAGGGCCGTCCGGTCCCGTCGCGCTTCGCCACCGACGACGAGTTCGTCGCCCTGGCCGGCGCGGTCGGCGACCACGAGGGCACCACCCTGGAGTTCATCCCCGGCGCCGGGGCCCGCTTCACCGACGCCGAGATCGAGCGCATGACCGCCATGTCGGTCGCGGCCGGCCGGCCGCTCAACTGGAACGTCATGGTCGTGTCGGCCGGCGAGGAGTCCAAGGCCTCGCGTGAGGCCAAGCTGGCCGCCTCGGACCACGCCGCCGCTCGCGGCGGCCGCGTGGTCGGGCTGTGCCTGCCCGAGGCGATGCGCATGCGGCTGTCCTTCGCCACCGGCTTCGTCCTCGACATCGTGCCCGGCTGGGCCGAGGTGTTGCACCTGCCCCACGACCAGCGCCGGGCCGCGCTCGGCGACCCGGAGACGCGCCGTCGCCTGGCCGAGTCGGCAGCCACGGCCGGGCCGAACCACAGCATCGCCGACTACGCCGCCTACACGATCGTCGACGCCGTCTCACCCGACCTGCACGACGTCGTGGGCCGCACCGTGGCCGACATCGCCGTCGAGCGGGGGGTCGAGCCCATCGACGCCCTCCTCGACATCGTGGTCGCCGACGACCTCATGACGGGCCTCGAGCCGGTCAGCATCGGCACCGACGACGGCTCGTGGGCCGAGCGCGTCCGTCTGCTCGACACCGACCCCCGGGTGATCGCCGGGGGGTCCGACGCCGGCGCCCACCTCGACATGATGAAGACCTTCGCCTGCCACACGAGCTTCCTGGCCGAGGCCGTGCGGGCCCGGGGGCTGATGTCGCTCGAGCGGGCGGTGCAGCTCTTCACCGAGGCGCCGGCCCGCCTCTACGGCCTCACCGGCCGGGGTCGGGTGGCCGAGGGGTGGTGTGCCGACCTCGTCGTCTTCGACCCGGCCACCGTGGGACCCGGCACGGTGGCGCCCCGCCAGGACCTCCCGGGCGGCGGTTGGCGTCTCTTCAGCGAGGCCACGGGGATCGACTGCACCATCGTCAACGGGGTCGAGATCGTGCGCGACGGCCGAGTCACCGGCGACACCCCCGGCACCACCCTGCGATCGGGCCGCGACACCGAGACCGTCGCCGTCTGAGCCGACCGGCCCGCCGGCGGGCCGGTCGGAGGTCGGGAACCCGGATCTCCAGGGCAGGGCGAGTGCCTCCGTCGATCTCGGGGGCCGTGGTGGCGCCCGCGAGCACGTTCTCGCCGGACCGGGGTTCGGCGCGTCGGCGGCGGTAACGTGTCCGGCGAAGACCCACAGGGATGGCGAACGCCATCTCCCGTCACGACGGATCCGGGGCCGCACACGCGGGGAGGACACGTGAGCCGAGTCGAGGGCGGAGCCGTACCCGTGCCCGCCATCCGGCTGGAGCAGGTCACCAAGCACTACGAGGGCTCCGCGGCGCCGGCCGTGGCCGCCCTCGACCTCGACGTCCCCACCGGTGAGCTGGTGGCCCTCGTGGGACCTTCGGGCTGCGGCAAGACCACCATCCTCAAGATGGTCAACCGGCTCATCGAGCCGACCAGCGGTCGGATCCTCCTGCACGGCCGTGATGCCACCGCCATGCCGGTCCACGAGCTGCGCCGGGGCATCGGCTACGTCATCCAGCAGGTCGGGCTCTTCCCCCACCGCACGGTCGGGGCCAACATCGCCACCGTGCCCACCCTGCTCGGCTGGGACAAGGCGCGCACCCAGTCCCGGGTGGCCGAGCTCACCGGGCTGGTGGGGCTCGATCCCGAGGTCCTCGGCCGCTATCCCGGCGCGCTCTCCGGTGGCCAGCAGCAGCGCGTCGGCGTCGCCCGGGCCCTGGCCGCCGACCCGCCGGTGCTGTTGATGGACGAGCCCTACTCCGCCGTCGACCCGGTGGTCAGGGGCCGTCTCCAGGACGATCTCCTCGAGCTGCAACGCAACCTGCACAAGACGATCCTGTTGGTCACCCACGACATCGACGAGGCCATCAAGCTCGCCGATCGGGTGGTGCTGCTGAACGTCGGCGGGGTGATCGAGCAGTACGGCACCCCTGACGCGCTGCTGCGGGCCCCGGCCACACCGTTCGTCGAGAGCTTCCTCGGTAACGACCGCGCCCTCAAGCGGCTGTCGTTGCTCACCGTCGCCGACATCGACCCCGGCGCGTTGCTCCCGATGTCGGCCAACGGCAACGGCGTGGTCATCGAGCCGGCCACCACCCTCAAGGACGCGCTCGACACCCTCCTCGGGGCTCCCGGCCACCGGGCTGCGGTGCTCGGTCACGACGGCGACCATGTGGGCGTCGTCACGGTCGAGGCCATCAGCGGGAGCCTCACGTGAGCGGTGGCATCCCCCAGGTCCTCGCCAACGACGCCAACTCGCTGATCTGGTGGGACTGGGTGGCGCGCAACAGCGACGACATCTGGGAGCGCACGATCCAGCACCTCGAGCTCACCGCGCTCACGATGCTCATCGGCATCGTGATCTCGGCGCTGCTCTCGGCGGTGGCGGTGAAGCTGCGGGTCACGGCCACGCCCATCTTGTGGGGCACCGGCCTGCTCTACACGATCCCGAGCATCGCCCTCTTCGGCTTCCTGGTGCCTCGCCTCGGGTTGGGCACGAGCACGGCTCTGGTGGCGTTGGTGCTCTACACGCTGGTCGTGCTGGTGCGGAACATGATCGCCGGCATGGAGGGCGTGCCGGCCACGGTGCGCGAGGCGGCGACGGGCATGGGCCTTCGCCCCTGGCGGCGCTTCTGGAGCGTGGAGCTGCCGCTGGCCCTGCCCACCATCATGGCCGGCATCCGCATCGCCACCGTGGGCACGGTCGGGCTGGTGACGATCTCGGCGCTGGTCGGCGAGGGCGGCTACGGGGCGCTCATCAACATGGGGCTCTCCCGTGACAACTTCCCCACGCCGATCGTGATCGGGGCGGGCCTGTCGATCGTGATGGCCCTGCTGCTCGATCTGGCCCTGTGGGGCGTGCAGCGGCAGCTGACCCCGTGGAGCCGAGCTGCGGCGGTGGGGACGTGACATCCGTGGTGCTGTCGTTGTGGGAGACCATCGAGTGGAGCGGGCCCCGCGGGCTCCCCGAGCGCACCGTCGCCCACCTCCAGCTGTCCCTGCTGGCCATGGCCGTCGCCATGGTCGTGGCCATACCGCTGGCCGTGGTCGTGGGCCACACCGGCCGAGGGGGACCGGTGGCCAACGCCGCGGTCACCGCCGGTCGGGCGGTCCCCACCTACGCGGTGATCGCCTTGTTGTTCCCCATCGCCATCCTGTGGGGCCTGGGGCTCGGCTTCTGGCCCTCGGTGGTCGCGCTGGTGCTGTTGGCCGTGCCGCCGCTGTTCACCAACACCCTGACCGGCATCCGCGGGGTCGACGCCACCCTGGTCGAGGCGGCTCGCGGCATGGGCATGTCCGGGCGCCAGGTCCTCTTCTCGGTCCAGCTCCCCGTCGCTCTCCCGCTGGTGCTGGCCGGCATCCGCACCGCCACGGTGCAGGTCATGTCGACCGCCACGCTCGCCTCGATCTTCGGCTACCAGGCCCTCGGGTCCTACCTCACCGAGGGTCTGGCCCAGCGCGACGACGCCAAGCTGGTCGTCGGCACCCTGGCGGTGGGGGCGCTCTGGCTGCTCGCCGAGATCGTCCTCGGTGCCCTCCAGTGGGCGCTCACACCGTGGACGCGGACGGCTGGTGGTTCCGGCGGCCGCTGGCGCCGACGCCGAACCGTCGACCCCGCCGACCCCGGCGCCGCAGTCGCCGGCGCGCTCCCGGTGCGCTGAAGCCCACCTCCACCCGATCTCATACCGTTCCCCACGAAAGGAAACCCACCATGACCAGCACCCGTTCGCAGCGGCGCCGTCCGCTGCTCGCCCTCTTCGCCCTCCTGGCGGTGATGGGCCTCACGGCGGCCGCCTGCGGCAGTGACGACTCCGGTGGTGACGACGCCGCCGACGTCCCCGACGGTCCCGCCATCGTCATCGGGGCCCAGGACTTCCCCGAGAGCGTCGTGCTCTCCGAGCTCTACGCCCAGGGCCTCGCCGAGTCCGGCTACCAGACCTCGGTCCAGGACCTGGGCGGCTACCGGGACCTGCTCTACGGGGCCTTCGAGAACGGCGACGTGAACTTCGCGCTCGAGTACGCCGGGTCGATGCTGAACTTCCTGGCCGATCCCGATGCCCCGGCGGGCAACGACGTCGGCGAGAACGCCGACCAGGCGGCGAGCCTGCTCGAGGAGCAGGGCATCGTGGTGGCCGAGCCGAGCGAGGCGGTCAACACCAACGCCTTCGTGATGCTGCGGGAGACGGCTGAGGACCTGGGCATCGAGACCCTCTCGGACCTGGCCGAGAACGGGGCGGACCTCCGGCTCGGGGCACCGTCGGACTGCGAGACGAACCCGTTCTGCATCCCCGGTCTGGAGGAGACCTACGGCCTCGACATGTCGGGGAACCTGGTGGCGCTCGACGACGGTCGCATCGATGCCCTCCGAGGTGGCGAGTTCGACGTGGCGGTGGCCTTCTCCACCGATCCCCCCTTGATCGACGACGACCTCGTCGTGCTGGAGGACGATCAGGGCATGCTGCCGGCCGAGAACATCGTCCCGGTGATGGCCCAGGCCCTCGTCGACGCCTACGGCCAGGACCTGGTGGATCGGATCGACGAGATCTCGGCGGCGCTGACCACCGAGAACGTCACCGAGATGAACCGGGCCTACGTGGTCGACCGCGAGGACGCCTCGGCCATCGTCGCCGCCTTCCTGAGCGACAACGGCCTGACCTGAGGCGCCGATCGGCGCCGAGGTGGTTGACGCCCTCGTCAGCAAGGCCTACGGTCTGTGACAGAAGTCACGGCCAACCGTCCGATCCGCGGCGGCGCCAGGCGCGGGCGGCACCACCCATCGACCGAGGGCACCGGGTCCACGACTCCGTGCCCCGGCGCAAGACCCCCAGGGACACGGGCCCCGGCCACCAGGCCGGGGCCCGTGCTCGTGTCGGGAGCCGGGCGTACGGGCAACTCCTTGACCGAGTCATCTGACGGAGTCAGTTTGTTCGCTCAAGTGAACGCCCGTTAGGTTCCGTCGTCCGGTGGGCACCCGGCCCACCCACGACGTCGGCGTCGCCGAGGTCGGAGAACTCCGACGACGGGGGATCACTGTGGTACGTGCATCGCGCCTGCGATGGCTGGGCGGGCTCCTGGCCCTGCTCCTGGTGGCTTCGGCCTGTGGTGGCGCACGAGACGAGGCCGCCACGCCTGCCGACGAGGGTGACTCCACCCCGACGACGGCGTCGCCCGCCGACGGGCCCACCGAGTTCGGTGACCTTCCCTCGCCGTGCGGCGAGGCTCCCGACGGCACTCCCGGTGCCGTCCCCGCCGGCGAGCAGGGCGTCGCCGACGAGAGCATCCTGATCGGCTACGGCGACGACGCCGGCTTCCAGGGCTCGCCGGGCCTGAACCAGCAGATGTCCGACGCCGTCGTCGCCATGATCGACTGGTGCAACGAGCAGGGTGGCATCAACGGGCGCACCATCGAAGGCAACTACTACGACGCCAAGATCCTCGAGGTCGGCAACGCCATGACCGAGGCCTGCGAGCAGGTCTTCATGCTGGTGGGCACCGGTTGGGCGCTCGACGGCGGTGGGGAGCAGACCCGTGTCGGGTGCGATCTGCCGTTGGTCGCGTCCTACATCACCTCGCCCACCGTCTCGATGGGTCCGGCCGCCTTCGCGCCGTTGCCCCAGCCGGTCGACAAGATGAACTCGGCCACCATGGCCGCCCTGGCCGACGCCTACCCGGACAAGGTCGTGAGGGCCTCGTCGGTCTTCGCCGACTTCCCGGCCACCATCGAGTCGAAGGACCGCTTCGTCGCCGCGGCCGAGCAGCAGGGGTGGGAGTTCCTCGAGTGCCCCCAGCAGTACGCCATCTCCGGCGAGAGCGGTTGGGCCGCCCTCGTGCAGCGCCTCAAGTCCTGTGAGGCCGAGGCCGTGTACTTCACCGGTGCGGCCGATCCGAACCTGAAGAACCTCCTCGATGCGGCCGCCCAGGCCGACTACGAGCCCATCTGGGTGGTGCTGGGCAACCTCTACGAGGAGTCCTTCTCGGCCTGGAACCAGAACGGCAACGCCGACAACGTCTACCTGGCCACCTCGGTGATCCCCTTCGAGCAGGCCGACAACAACCCGGCCACCGCCCAGTACGTGGACCTGATCGAGGCCAGTGGGGGCGACATCAGCGTCCTCGGGGCCCAGGCCGCGTCGGCCTTCCTGCTCTGGGCCACGGCCGTGCAGTCCTGTGGTGACGACGTGAGCCGCGCGTGCGTGGTCGGCGCGCTGGAGGAGACCACGGCCTGGACCGGCGGCGGTCTGCACGCCGAGACGAACCCCGGTGGCAACCTCCCGGCCGAATGCGGGATGACGCTGCTGTTGCAGGGCACGGAGTTCGTGCAGTGGAGCCCGGAGGAGGAGACCACCTTCGACTGCTCCCCCGACTACCTCAGCACCGTCGAGATCCCCGCGGCCGCCGAGGCCGAGGTGGGCCCGGACCGCAAGTCCCGCAAGTACACCGGCTGATCCCGGGGCCGCTGCGCCGGCCTCGCCATGGACACGATGGTGCCCCGCCTTCGCGGCGGGGCACCGTCGCGTTCGGGCCGGGAGCATCGCAACTCGTTTTCATGGCCGCCATTGACTCGGATGGGCGGGTCCACCTACGCTCCGCCACCGGTTTAGTGACCTTCGTCATTGACCGATGTCATCATCTCGGAGGTCTCCGGGATGGTCCAACGCTGCTCGGGAGTGAGCACCGGAACTTGGGGGTAACCCACGACATGCGGACTACACGCTGGCGCTTGCTGGCCGTCTTGATGGCACTCGGTCTGGTGGCCGCCGCTTGTGGGGGCGCGGATCGCAGCGACGACGCCTCGAACGGCGACGACAGCCCGACCACCTCCGCCGACGCCGGCGAGGGCGGTCCGGCCGACGGCTTCGGCGACCTGGCCTCGCCGTGCGGTCCGGCCGAGGACGGGGTCGAGCTCACCGACCAGGGTGAGTTCGTGACCGCCGACTCGATCACCATCGGCTACGGCGACGACGCCGGCTACCAGGCTGCGCCCGGCCTCAACTCGCAGATGTCCGACGCCGTCGTCGCCATGATCGACTGGTGCAACGAACAGGGTGGCATCAACGGGCGCACCGTCGTGGGCAACTACTACGACGCCAAGATCCTGGACTCCACCAACGTCATGCTCGAGGCCTGCGACCAGGTGTTCATGCTGGTCGGTCAGGGCTGGTCCCTCGACGGTGCCGCTGAGCAGACCCGCGTCGGCTGCGAGCTGCCCCAGGTGCCCGGCTACACGGTGAGCTCCACCGTCGCCCATGGCCCCTGGACCTTCAACGCCGTGCCCAACCCGGTCGACCTGACCCCGGTGGGCCAGGCCTACCTCCTGGCCGAGGAGTACCCGGAAGAGGTGACGAGCGCCGCCGCCGTGTTCGGCGACTACGCCGCCACCCGCGAGTCCACCGAGAAGGTGCTCGACACGTACCCCGAGGCGGGCTGGGAGTTCCTGGCCGACTGCCAGCAGACCTACCCGATCGCCGGCAACGTCCAGTGGCAGCCGATCGTCCAGTCGCTGAAGGACTGCGGAGCGCAGTTCGTGTACTTCGCCGGCTCGCCCCTGCCCAACTTCCAGAACTTCCTGCAGGCCGGCGACCAGCAGGACTACAACCCCCTGTGGATCACCGACGCCAACTTCTACGACGACAGCTTCGTGGCGGCCAACGCCAACGGCTACGCCGACAACGTGTTCGTGCGGTTGGCCTTCGTGCCGTTCGAGGCTGCCGACCAGAACGCGGCCACCCAGCAGTACCTCGACGTGGTCGAGGAGTCCGGCGGGGAGCCCGCATTGCTGGGCGCGCAATCCACCTCGGCCTTCCTGCTGTGGGCGACCGCCGCGGACGCCTGCGGGGCCGAGCTCACCCGTGACTGCATGATCGACCAGCTCGGTCAGATCACCAGCTGGACCGGTGGCGGCCTGCACGCCGAGACCAACCCGGCGGGCAACCAACCGCCCGAGTGCGTCATCGTGATGCGCATGCAGGGCACCGAGTACGTCCAGGCCATGCCCGAGGAGCTCGGCGAGTTCGCCTGCGACGAGTCCTACGTGGCCGCGGTGAGCCCGGACGTGCCCACGGTCGTCGAAGCCCAGCTGGGCGAGGACCGCATCTCCACCGCCTACACCCAGTGAGCGCCTGACCTTCCGGGTCCGGACCCGAGAACGAACGTGGGCCCCGGCGCGACGCCGGGGCCCACCCGCGTCCGGCGGTCCACGCCGCGCCGGAGGCGCGATCCCTGACGGGGCGGACCCGGCGCTCGGGCCTCACCGACCACCGGAGCAGGGGAGCCGCTCAGGCGAAGGACGCCACGATCTCGTGGTGGCGGGTGAGGCGCGCCAACGCCGCCGGATCGACCGACGCGCCGATCCCCGGTGCGGACGGCACCGAGAAGCGCAGGTGACCACCCCGAGTCCGGGCGAGGGGCTCGAGGAAGGGGGTCACGTCGTCGGTGAAGAAGCGGGCCGTGCCCGAGATGTCGCCCGTCACCGTGGCGGCGGGGTGGGCGGCCAGCGCCAGGTTGGCGGCCCGGCCGAGGCCACCGTCGAGCATGCCGCCCACCCAGGCGGGCACCCCGGCCGCCTCGCACCGGTCCAGGACCCGGGCCGCGGCCAACCAGCTCCCGTAGCGGGGGGCCTTCACGCACACGACCGAGCAGGCCCCGAGCTCGAGCGCGTCGCGGGTGGCCCGCTCCGTGGTGAGCGACTCGTCCAGGCAGATCGGGGTGTCCAGCTGCTGGGCCAGGGCGGCGTGGCCGAGCAGATCGTCGGCGGCCAGGGGTTGCTCCACGTGCCCGACGCCGTAGTCGGCCAGCCAGGTGAGGCCCCGGGCGTCGTCGACGTCGCCGGGTGCCCCGTCGAGGCGGTACGCACCGTTGGCGTCGACGACGAGCTCCAGGGCATCGTTCACCGCGTCGCGGACGGCCCGCACCCGCTCCTCGTCGCGCCCCGGGGCGATCTTCAGCTTCACGCGGCCGTAGCCCGCCCCGACGTGGGCGACGACCTCGTCGACCAGCGCCGCGGTGGTGTCGTGAAGCCCCACGGCGACACCACCGCTGACCTCCGGGCGAGCGAGGGTGCGGTCGGCCACGAGGCGGTCGACCAGGGCCCGGCCGTCGCGGCGCCCCTCGGCGTCGAGCACGGCGAGCTCCAGCGCCGCCTTGGCCATGGGGTGCCCGACCACGTCGGACAGGATGGCGTCGACGTCGCTGCCGGCGACTCCCCCGGAGCGAGCGGCGTCGAGCAGGCGTGGGGCGAGGTGGTCACGCAGGACAAGCACCGCCTGGTCGACGAACTCGTCGGTGTAGGTGGGCCTCGGGAGAGCCCCGCACTCGCCCCAGCCCTCCCCTTCCGGGCCCACCACCCTCACGAGCACGAGCGACCGCTCGCCGACGGTGCCGTGGGCGCTCTCGAAGGGGCTGGGCATCGGCAGGGCCACCACCCGCAGTTCCACCGTGTCGATGCGCACGCACCGCAGCGTAGGCACGACGGTCCTCCGGGCACCGACCCGCGGCCCGGCCCGTTGCTCGACGGGTCGTCCCGGTAGCGTTGTTCCCATGTTCTTCGGGTTGAAGCGTCCAGAGATGCCGACCGCCGAGACGGCTCTGCCAGGACGGGACACGCCGATGGCGGTCCCGGAGCGCCATGCCGTGCTGGGGACACCGCTCGCACCGCCGTTCCCCGATGGCCTCGAGCAGGTGCAGTTCGGGTTGGGGTGCTTCTGGGGGGCCGAACGGCTCTTCTGGGAGCTCGACGGGGTGTACACCACCGCCGTCGGCTACGCCGGTGGCTTCACGCCCAACCCCACCTACGAAGAGGTGTGCTCGGGCGGCACCGGCCACACCGAGGCCGTGCTCGTCGTGTTCGACCCGGCCGTGGTGAGCTTCGACACGCTGCTCAAGGTGTTCTGGGAGGGCCACGACCCCACCCAGGGGTTCCGTCAGGGCAACGACGTGGGCACCCAGTACCGCTCAGCCGTCTACACCACCGGCGACGACCAGATGACGGCCGCCCTCGCCAGCCGTGAGCGCTTCGGCGCCGTGCTCGACGCCGCCCACTTCGACGGCATCACCACCGAGATCGCCGCGGCGGGGCCCTTCTACTATGCCGAGGACTACCACCAGCAGTACCTGCACAAGGTGCCCAACGGGTACTGCGGGCTCGGCGGCACGGGTCTGTCGTGCCCGGTGGGCGTGGCCTCCGCCGAGTGACCCCGGAGGCGTCCTCGGCCCACGCGGCGGGAGAGGCGCCGGCCGACGTCATCGTGGTCGGTGCGGGCATCGCCGGCGCGGTGGCCGCCCGCCGGCTCCACGACGCCGGCGCCCGGGTGCTCGTCCTCGACAAGGCGCGCGGCGTGGGTGGTCGCATGGCGACCCGTCGCCTGGGTGAGGCCACCCTCGACCACGGCGCGCAGTTCTTCACCGCGCCGGGCGAGCTCCTCACGGCCATGGTCGACGACTGGCAGCGCGCCGGCGTCGTCGTGCCCTGGTTCGAGGGCCGGCTCCTCCCGACGGGCGGACGAGCCGCCGACGGACACCCTCGCTGGCGAGGTCGCGACGGCATGACCTCGGTGGCCAAGCACCTCCTCGACCCGGTCGCGGTGCGCACCTCCGCCCGGGTCACGGCGCTGCGCGTGATCGAGGCGAACGGCATCCAGGCGTGGTCGGTCGAGACCGAGGACGGTCTCGCCGCTCGGGCCCGACAGGTGGTGCTCACGCCGCCGGTCCCTCAGACGCTGGCCGTGCTCCAGGCCGGCGGGGTGGTCCTGCATGCCGCTGATGCGGACGTCCTGGGAGAGGCGGCCTACCACCCCTGCCTGGCGCTGTTGGCGGTGCTCGACGGGCCTTCGGGCCTCCCCGCGCCGGGCATCCTGCGTCCGGCGGGCGAGCCCATCGAGGTCGTCACCGACAACCAGCTGAAGGGCATCTCCAGGGTCCCCGCCCTGACGGTCCACGCCGGACCCCACGCCAGCGCGGAGCTGTGGGACGCTCCCGACGACGTGGTGGTGTCCACCCTCCTCGGCGCCCTGCCCCGACTGATCGCCGAGCCCCGGCCCGAGGCGGTGCAGGTCCAGCGGTGGCGCTACGCCCGGCCCGTCGCCGTGGTCCCCGAACCGTTCCGGGTCCTGCGCGATCTGCCGCCGGCGGTGCTCGCCGGCGACATCTTCGACGGTCCTCTGGTGGGGGGCGCGGCCCGCTCCGGGTGGGTCGCCGCGGGAGTCCTCCTGGGGGACTGAGGCGGGGTTCGGCGGGTTGCCGGAGCCGACGCCGTAGTGCTCACCGAGCGCGCGAACCTCCCGGTGAGAGCTCCTCAGGTCGACCGCGGAGCGTGGGGTCAGCTCGTCGGGGCGGACGTCGGCCCGGGGGATGGGTCCGCGGGGGCGTCGGGCGCGGCTGTGGGCACGTGCCGGACGTCATGTCACGAATGTTGCGGTGAATGTTGCATTTCGGTGACAAAGCCAGCAGAGTACGCAGCTGTTTGTTGCATTGCGCCGACCGTCGGCGCTCAAAGGAGTTCCCCCCGCACATGACTTCCACCCTCCGCCGTCCCCGCAGGCTGGCCGCCGTGGGCGCCGTCGCCCTCACCGCCGCCGTCGCCTTGCCGGCCTTCGCCCTCGAGCGGACCGACGACACCGTCGACGCGGCCGCGACCGCTCCCGCCGACACCGTCGTCGCCGACCTCGTGACCGACACCGTCGTGGCCCAGCGCGACGTCGCCGTCGACGTCTACGTCTACGTCGCCGCCGAGGCCGCAGCGGCGGCCGAAGCCGCTGAGCTCGAGGCCAGCCTCACCGCCATCGCCGCCATGACCCCCGAGCAGCAGTTCGACCTGTCCTGGTACGCCATGGACGACCTGCAGCGCTACGTCACCGGCACCTACCTCGCCGAGGCCGAGGCCGCCGAGCAGCGGGCCGCGGCCGAGGCCGCCCGCCGCGCCGAGGAGGCCCGCCAGGCCGAGCAGGCCCGTCAGCAGGCGGCACGCCAGTCGTCGGCCGGCGCTCCGTCCGTGAGCGGCGGCAGCGTCTGGGACACCATCGCCCAGTGCGAGAGCTCGGGCAACTGGTCCATGAACTCGGGCAACGGCTTCTACGGTGGCCTGCAGTTCACCCAGCAGAGCTGGCAGTACGTCGGCGGCACCCAGTACGCCGCCATGCCCCACCAGGCCAGCCGTGCGCAGCAGATCGCCGCGGCCGAGCGCCTCCTCGCCCGCCAGGGCTGGGGTGCCTGGCCGGCGTGCTCGGCGCGCGCCGGGTTGCGCTGACCCAGTCGCCCACGGGGGGTCTCCCCCCTGCCTGACCACCACGAGGGACGAGCGCCAGCGCTCGTCCCTCGTCGCGTCCGGCCCGTCGCTGGCCGGGGTACGTGGTCACACAGGCGGGTAGGGTCCCCCCTGCACCGCCCGTCAACGAACACGAGGAAGGGACCCTCTCCATGGCCTTCGAGCTGCCCCCCCTGCCCTACGCCCAGGACGCACTGGCGCCCCACATCAGCGCCGAGACGCTCGAGTACCACTACGGCAAGCACCACAAGACCTACGTCGACAACCTCAACAAGGCTGTCGACGGCACCGCTGATGCCGACGCCTCGCTCGAGGACATCATCATGAAGGCCGACGGTGGGCTGTTCAACAACGCCGCGCAGACCTGGAACCACACCTTCTTCTGGAACAGCCTCTCGCCCAACGGCGGTGGCCAGCCCACCGGCGCGGTGGCCGACCGCATCGACAGCGACCTCGGGGGCTACGACAAGTTCCGTGAGGACATCACCCAGGCCGGGCTCACCCAGTTCGGTTCCGGCTGGGCGTGGCTGGTCGAGGACGGCGGCAAGCTCGCCATCATGAAGACCGCCAACGCGGACCTGCCCATGAAGCACGGCGCCAAGGCCCTCTGGACCATCGACGTCTGGGAGCACGCCTACTACATCGACTACCGCAACGCGCGGCCGAAGTTCATCGAGACCGTCCTCGACAACCTGATCAACTGGGACTTCGTCAACACCAACCTCGGGTCCTGACCCTCCCTGATCGTTCCTGGGGCCCCCGGCGACGGGGGCCCCAGTCGCGTCCGCCCCTGCCCGTCCACCAGATCGCCCCTTCGAGATGACCCTCACCTCGTCGCCACCTGCCTGGCTGGCCCAGGCGACCACCACCACCGAGGCCGAGAACCCGGCCGCAGGGGCTCTCGAGTCGCTGCGCGATCCGAGCCAGGCCTGCGGCGAGGACCCGTCGTGGGCCTGCCGGTGGATCTACGACTGGACCGGTTCCGATGCCTGGGCCGGGGTGGCCGACTGGATCCTGGCCAAGCCCATCGCCATCGTCATCATCCTGGCCCTGGCCTGGATCGCCGGACGGCTGTTGCGAACCGTCGTCGGTCGCATCGTGACCAAGATGGGCGCACCCGCCCACTCCCAACGGCTGGCCCGCCTGCGCGCCCGGGCCCCGGCCGGGCTGGTGAGCGACGACGAGCAGAACCTGCGAGCCCAGGCGCGGGCCAACACCCTGGCGGCGGTGGCCCGTTCGCTCACCACCGGGTTCGTGTGGTTCGTCGCGCTCGTGGCCATCCTCGACGTGATCGAGATCAACCTGGGCCCGTTGCTGGCCGGGGCGGGCATCGTGGGTGTGGCGCTCGGCTTCGGCGCCCAGCAGATGGTGCAGGACTACCTCAGCGGGTTCTTCCTGGTGATCGAGGACCAGTACGGGGTGGGGGACTGGGTGGACCTCGGACCCGAGGCCCAAGGGGTCGTCGAACGGGTCACCCTGCGGGCCACCCGCGTGCGGGGGGTCGACGGCACGGTGTGGCACGTGCCCAACGGTGAGGTGCGCCGGGTCGGCAACTACACCCAGGACTTCGCCTACGCCGTGCTCGACGTCCAGGTGTCCCTCGACGTCGACGTGACGGCCGTCGAGCGCATGATCACCGAGATCGCCGAGCGCCTGGCGGCCGACGAGTCGTGGCGGCCCGACATCACCGGCACCCCGGACCTGTGGGGGGTCAACGTGTTGACCCGTGAGGGCGCCACCGTGCGGCTCCTGCTCAAGACGGCGCCCGGTGCCCAGTGGCGCGTCCAGCGCGAGCTCAAGCGTCGGGTCAAGAACGCGTTCCATCGCGAGGGCCTCACCAGCTCCCTGGCCGGACAGCCGGCGCCCGTCACCGTCGGAAGCCCGGTCGCCGACCGCCCCCCGGGTGCGGACGCCGGCGCCTCGCACCCCATCGAGGACGACGAGCGCCCCCGCCCCGACCCGTCCACCTCCGGGGAGACGGCGGTGGCCCGTGACTCGATGGAGGTCGCCGCCGACCTCGAGCGGCAGGACGAGCAGGTCCGTCGCGGGCACGGCCGGCACGGCCCCGACCGAGAGCCAGAGGGCACCGGAACCGACACCCGGCGGCCGGATCCACCGGGCGACGCCGAGGGCGACTGAGCCCGGCCCGTCGCGGCGGTAGGCGGCCGGAACCCGACCGGCCGGCCGTCCTGATGGCGCGGTCCGGGGCCGGTGGTTGCATCCTGGTGGGATGCCTCCTTTCGTGGCCGGGTTCCTGGTCTTCACCACGTCGGCCGCCATCTTGATCCTCGAGATCCTGGCCGGCCGCCTCCTCGCTCCCTACGTGGGCGACACGCTCGAGACCTACAGCGGGGTCATCGGCACGGTGCTGGCCGGCATCGCCCTGGGGACCTGGGCCGGCGGGCGCCTGGCCGACCGGATCGATCCCCGCCGCCTCATCGGCCCGCTGCTCGTGGCCGGCGGGGTGCTCGCCATCGTCGCGGTCCCGGTGGTGCGCACGGTGGGCCAGGTCGGGGGCGGTCAGGTGGAGATGGTGCTGCTGCTCTCCGGACTCGGGTTCTTCCCCACCGCCGCCGTGCTGAGCGCAGTGTCGCCCGTGGTGGTCAAGCTCGAGCTGCACGACCTCGCCGTGACCGGCCAGATCGTGGGGCGGATCTCGGCGCTGGGCACCGCCGGCGCCATCATCGGCACCTTCCTCGCCGGCTTCGTGCTCATCGGCGCCGCCCCCACCTCGGTGACCATCGTGGTCATCGGGAGCTTGCTCATCGTCGGCGGGCTGGTGGCCTGGGTCCTGCTCGACCGCCTGCGCTGGGGGTCGGCGGGCGCGGTGGCCGTGGCCGTGCTGGCCGGGTTCGGGCTCGGCGCCGTCGTCGATGACCCCTGCGAGGTGGAGACCACCTACCACTGCGCCCGGGTGGCGCCCGACCCCGACCGCCCGACCGGGCAGGTGCTCTGGCTCGACACGCTGCGCCACAGCTACGTGGACGAAGCCGATCCCGCCCACCTGGAGTTCGCCTACACGCAGCTCTTCGCGGCGGCCACCGACGCCTTCTTCCCCACCGACTCCGCCCTCGACGCCCTGCACGTGGGCGGCGGCGCCTTCACCATGCCCCGCTGGTTGCAGGCCACTCGCCCCGACACGAGCTCGGTGGTGCTCGAGATCGACGACGGCCTGGTGGACCTCGTCGACGAGCAGCTCCCGCCGCCCACCGACGTCGACCTCGAGGTCCGCCTCGGCGACGGGCGTCGCCTGGTGCTCGAGGTGCCCGACGCCAGCCAGGACATCGTGTACGGCGACGCGTTCGGCGGCCTGGCGGCACCCTGGCACCTCACCACCGAGGAGTTCGTGACGGAGGTCCACCGGGTGCTGCGTCCCGGGGGGATCTACGTGGCCAACCTCATCGACCGCCCACCGTTGCGCTTCACCCGGTCCGAGGCCGCCACCTTCGCCGAGGTGTTCGCCCACGTGGCCGTGATCGCCCCGGCGGCCACCATCGAGGGCCGCAGCGGCTCCAACGTGGTGGTGCTGGCCAGCGACGACGAGATCCCGGTGGCGGCCCTCGAGGCCGCGGTGGCGGCGCGGGGCCTCGACGATGTCGTGCTCACCGGGGCCGACCTCGAGGCCTTCGTCGACGACGCCCCGGTGCTCACCGACGACTACGCGCCCATCGACCAGTGGCTGGCCTCGTCGGCCACCGGCACCGCCGGTTGAGCCCTCGGGATCACCGCGCCGTGGCCGTCGATGGGGGATCGTCGGGCGGCTGCTCGTCATCGTCCTCGGCGATGTAGCGCCGGGCCTCGTCGTCGGGCAGCCGGGCCCGCACCGCGAGGGGCAGCACGGCCAGGGAGAAGGCGGCCACCAGCACCACGTCCCATCCGAAGGGCACGAGCGCCCGGCCGCCGTCGAAGTTGCCGGCGTAGGAGATGGCCAGCAGGCCGCCGTAGTACGGCGCGAGCCACCAGGCCTGGGCCAGGTCGAGCTGCGACCGTTCGTCGGGGCGGCGCACCACCTGCCAGGCGTAGAGCACGGCGCCCACGGCGAGGGGCACCATGAGCTTCCAGAGCGTGTCCCAGCCGGTCCAGTACACGATGAGGCCCACCACCACGAAGGCCACCGACGCCACCAGGTTCACCGCCGGGAGGCGGAACGGACGTGGCCGGTCGGGGATCTGCCGGCGCAGGGCCAGCAAGGTGACCGGTCCGGCCGCGAAGGACAGCACGATGGCGCCGGCGTTGAAGGTCAGGATCTCCCGCCAGCCGTCCCGGAAGGCCACCAGGATCACGAAGCCGACCATGGTGTTGAGCACCAGGGCCCGCAGCGGCACGCCGTGGCGCGACATCGATCGGATGGCGCGCGGGAAGAGCCCGTTGCGACTGACGGCGACGCTGAGCCGGGCGGTGGAGGCGGAGGCCACCAGGCCGGCGCCGAGCGGCCCGGCGACGGCGTCGGCCAGCACCAGGTTCGCCACCACCGCCATCCCCAGACCCGCCAGCACGCCGGCCACCGGACCGTTGGCCCCTTCGATGTCGAGGTCGCCCCACCCGCCGGTGAGGTCCGAGGCGGACAACGCGCCGACGAAGCCGAGCTGGACGAGGACGAAGATGACGATGCAGATGGCCAACGACGCGGTGAGGGCGATGGGCACCGTCCGTTGCGGCCTCCGAGCCTCGCCGGCCATGTCGAGGGCGTGGCGGAAGCCGAGGAAGGCGAAGATCACCCCGCCCGAGGAGATGGCGGCCATGACGCCCCGGACGCCTTCGGGGGCGAAGCCCTGGCTCGTGAGGTTGTCGGCGTCGAAGCGCGTGAGCAGGGCGACGGCCGCCACCAGCGGCACGGCGATCTTGAACCAGGTCAGCGGGGTGTTGACCCGGGCGAAGAGGCGCACCCCGTAGGCGTTGACGACCGTGAAGGCGGCGAGGAGGCCCGCCGCCACCGCCAACCCCCCTGTGCTGAGCGGGTTCTGCCCGTCGGAGCCGTCGCCGGTGAACAGCCAGCCGAACGCGTCCTCGTTGCTCACGTACTCGAGGAGGGCCTGGGTCTCGATGGGTGCGGCGGTGACGTAGCCCACCCACGCGGTCCAGCCGATCATGGTGCCCACGGTGCGGCCGTGGCTGAACTGGGGGAGTCGGCCGAGGCCACCCATGACCGGCAACATGGCGGCGATCTCGGCGAAGGTGAGCGCCGCGATCATCACCATGAGGCCGCCGAACACCCAGGCCAGGATCGACGACGGCCCGGCGAACTGGGCGGCGAACAGCGGACCGAAGAGCCATCCCGAGCCGATCACGCCGCCGACGGCCACGAACGTGAGCCCCACCGGACCGACGGCCCGCCTCGGGGCGGGGTCGGTGCCGGCGGCGCCCGTGCCGGCCTCCGTTCCGGCCTCCGTTCCGGATGCCGGCGGGCCCTGGTCGCTCACGGACGAGGAGGTCGGGAGGGGCGGCTCACCTCACGACCGTGCCACACCCCATCTGCTTCTTGCATGAGATCGTCGCTGCCGGCAGCGACGATCTCATGCAAGAAGGGCGCGTTCGGGCGGGGCGCCCGGGCGCGCCGGGCCGGGGTGACGGAACGGGGCGCGGCTCAGGTGTCGTCGGGCTCCGACGCCAGGGTGACCTCGATCGAGGGCTCGGCGGTGACCTCGACCACGACCTCGGCGGCGTTGGCGGCCTCGCGCACGTCGTCGACCGCGGCGCGCAGGGCCCGCGCCCGGGGCTCGTGGTCGGTGACGACGACTCGGTCGACCGGCCACTTGAGGTTGCGCTTGGCCTCGGTCTTGGCCTTGCGCACGTCGCCCAGCACGGCGGCGGCCAGCTCGAACACCAGGGGATCGCCGTCGTCGGCGATGTCGCGCAGCGTGGAGGCATCGGGCCACGGCGCGGTGTGGACCGAGCCGTCCTGCCACCACGACCACACCTCTTCGGTGACGAAGGGGAGGAAGGGGGCGAAGAGGCGCAGCAGCGTGGACAGCGAGAGCTGCAGCGTGGCCTGCGCCGACCAGGCGGCCTCGTCGCCGCGGGCGCCGTAGGCCCGTCCCTTCACCAGCTCGAGGTAGTGGTCGCAGAAGGACCAGAAGAACGACTCGGTGCGCTCGAGGGCTCGGGCGTAGTCGTAGGCGTCGAAGGCGGCGGTGGCGTCGTCGACCAGCTCGGCGAGACGGGCCAGCTCGGCCCGGTCGAGCGGTTCGGTGACCACGGTGGTGTCGGTGGCCCGGGCGGCACCGTCGCCGCCACCGAGGCCGAGGGCGAAACGGCTGGCGTTGAGCAACTTGATGGCCAGGCGGCGCCCGACCTTCATCTGGCCCTCGTCGAAGGCGGTGTCGGTGCCGGGCCGGCCGCTGGCTGCCCAGTAGCGCACGGCGTCGGAGCCGTACTGCTCGAGCAGGCCCATGGGGGTGACCACGTTGCCCTTGGACTTGGACATCTTCTTGCGGTCGGGGTCGAGGACCCATCCGGAGATGCCCGCGTTGCGCCACGGCAGCGAGTCGTGCTCGAGGTGGGCGCGCACGGTCGTGGAGAACAGCCAGGTGCGGATGATCTCGTGGGCCTGGGGGCGCAGGTCCATGGGGAAGGTGCGGGCGAACAGGTCGTCGTCCTCGCCCCAGCCGGTGGCGATCTGGGGGGTGAGCGACGACGTGGCCCAGGTGTCCATGACGTCGGGGTCGCCCACGAAGCCGCCCGGCTGGCCCCGCTGGGCCTCGTCGTAGCCGGGAGGGACGTCGGTCGACGGGTCGACGGGCAGGGCGTCCTCGGGCGGGAGGACGGGGCGGCTGTGGTCGACGGTGCCGTCGTCGAGGACCGGGTACCACAGCGGGAACGGCACCCCGAAGAACCGTTGGCGGCTCACCAGCCAGTCGCCGTTGAGGCCGTTGACCCAGTTCTCGTAGCGCACCCGCATGTGGGGCGGGTGCCAGTGCAGCTCGTGGCCCCGCTGCAGCAGCGCGTCGCGCAGGTCGAGGTCGCGGCCGCCGTTGCGCAGGTACCACTGGCGGCTGGTGACGATCTCGAGGGGGCGGTCGCCCTTCTCGAAGAACTTCACCGGGTGGGTGATGGGCTTGGGCTCCCCGACCAGCTCACCGCTCTCGGTGAGCAGCTCCACGATGCGGGCCTGGGCCTGCTTGACGTTCTTGCCGGCCAGCTCGCCGTAGGCCGCCTCGGCCGGTGCCCCGGCGGCCGCGATCCACTCGGGGGCCTCGGCCAGCAGCCGACCGTTCTCGCCCACCACGGATCGGGTGGCCAGCTGCAGCTCGCGCCACCAGATCACGTCGGTGAGGTCGCCGAAGGTGCAGATCATGGCGATGCCGGACCCCTTCTCGGGATCGGCCAGCTCGTGGGCCACGACCTCGACCTCCACCCCGAACAGGGGGGTGCGCACCGTCGTGCCGAACAAGGGCTGGTAGCGCTCGTCGTCGGGGTGGGCGACGAGGGCCACGCAGGCGGGCAGCAGCTCGGGTCGGGTGGTCTCGATGAACACGTCGCCGTCGGGGCCGTGGAAGGGCAGGCGGTGGTAGGCACCGGCCTGCTCGCGGTCCTCGAGCTCGGCCTGGGCGACGGCGCACATGAAGTCGACGTCCCACAGCACCGGGGCCTCGGCCTGGTAGGCCTCGCCTCGCTGGAGGTTGCGCAGGAAGGCACGCTGGGCGACGCGCTGGCAGCGCTCGTCGATGGTGGCGTAGGTCATCGACCAGTCGACGGAGAGCCCGAGGTGGCGCCAGAGGTCCTCGAAGACCTTCTCGTCCTCGGCGGTGAGGTGGTTGCACAGGTCGATGAAGTTGCGCCGGCTGATGTGGACCTTGGGGGCCTTGCGCTCGGCCTTGGTGCGTGTCTCGACCGGGGTGGGGATCTCGAAGTGGGGGTCGTAGGGCAACGACGGGTCGCAGAGGACGTCGTAGTAGTTCTGCACCCGACGTTCGGTGGGCAGGCCGTTGTCGTCCCAGCCCATGGGGTAGAAGACGGCCTTGCCCCGCATGCGCTGGTAGCGGGCGATGGTGTCGGTGTGGGTGTAGCTGAACACGTGGCCCACGTGCAGCGACCCGCTCACCGTGGGCGGCGGCGTGTCGATGGAGTACACGTCGGGGCGCTCTGCGGTGCGATCGAAGCGGTAGGTGCCCTGCTGCTCCCAGACCTCGCCCCAGCGGTCCTCGAGGTCGTCGAGGGTGGGCTTCTCGGGAACGGTCCAGGTGTCGCGGGGGGTGGGGGCTGCCGGGCTCATAGGTGGCGCCGAGGCTACCGCCGACCCTCGCCGGTCCCCGAAGCCGTTCGGGCGGGGCGCGAGGGCGCCGGTAGCGTGTCGACGTGCTGCACCTCTTCGACACCGCCCAGGGACGGGTCGTCCCGTTCGAGCCCCGTGAGCCCGGCAAGGTGTCGATGTACGTGTGCGGACCGACCGTGTACGGGCCGCCGCACCTCGGTCACGGTCGCTTCTCGCTGGTGTTCGACGTGCTGCGCCGCTACCTCACCTGGTCGGGCCTCGACGTCACGTACGTGTCGAACATCACCGACATCGACGACAAGATCATGGCGCGCGCCGTCGAGAGCGGCCGCAGCACCGACGAGGTGGCGGCCGAGAACGAGGCCATCTGGTGGCAGGCCATGGAGGCCATCGGTGTCGCCCGCCCGGACCACGACCCCCACGCCACCGCCTACGTCGAGCGCATGGTCGAGCTCATCGTCGACCTGGTCGGGCGGGGCGACGCCTACGTCTCCGACGACGGCGTCTACTTCAGCCCGGCCGTCGTCGACGACTACGGGCTGCTGGCGCGCCAGTCGCTCGAGTCGTTGCAGGCCGGCGCCCGGGTCGAGGTGGCCGAGCACAAGCGCTCGCCGGTCGACTTCGCCCTCTGGAAGTTCTCCGGGCCCGGCGAGCCGTCGTGGCCGTCGCCGTGGGGCGAGGGCCGGCCCGGCTGGCACACCGAGTGCGTGGTGATGTCGCTCGACCTGTTGGGCGACGGCTTCGACATCCACGGTGGCGGCCAGGACCTGGCGTTCCCCCACCACGAGAACGAGCGCGCCCAGGCGGTCGCCACGGGGCGGACGTTCGCCCGGCACTGGGTGCACAACGGCTTCGTCGAGGTGGGCGGCGAGAAGATGTCCAAGAGCCTGGGCAACTTCACCACCCTGCTCGACCTCGTCGAGCGCACCGACCCCCGCGCCTACCGGTTGTTGGTGCTGCGGGCCCACTACCGCAGCCCGCTCGAGGTCACCCCGTCCACCACCGCCGATGCCTCGGCTGCGCTCGAACGCCTCGACGCGGTGGCCCGCCGGGCCAAGGGGGTCGGGCTGGCGCTCGACAGCTCCGAGGTGGAGCCCGACGCCGACGCCCTCGCCGAGTTCCGCCGGTCCATGGACGACGACCTCGACACCCCGGCGGCGGTGGCACTGCTGTTCGGCCTGGTCACCCGGGTCAACACCGCGCTCGATGCCGGCGACCGATGGACCGCCGCCCCTTTGGTGCGAGCCATCGGAGCGATCACCGAGGCGGTCGGCCTGGTGCTGGCGGCCGAGGCTCACGACGTGCCCGACGAGATCCGCGACCTGGCCCGCCGCCGCGACGAGGCCCGGGCGGCGAAGGACTTCGCCACCGCCGACGCCCTGCGGGCCGAGCTGTCGGGCGCCGGGTGGCTGGTGGAGGACACCGCCGAGGGCACCCAGGTCCGTCGGGCCTGAGCCCCGCCGACGGTGCTTCCACCCCGGCCCGAGAGCCTGATGGTGGTCACCGCGGTTACCGGCGGGTAACTTGGAGGGAGGCGGGTTCGACCCCCTCGGACCCCACGACGACTCACACCAGCGAGGTGCCCCATGGCCGATTTCAGCCTCGAGCTCAACGAGGACCAGCTCACCATCAAGGAGTGGGTCCACGACTTCGCCGCCTCGGTGGTGCGCCCCGCCGCCGAGGAGTGGGACGAGAAGGAAGAGTTCCCCTGGCCGATCGTGCAGGAAGCCGCCAACGTCGGCCTCTACGGCTGGGAGTTCATGGCCAACGCCATGGCCGACCCCCAGGGGCTCACCCTGCCGGTCGCCATCGAGGAGCTGTTCTGGGGTGACGCGGGCATCGGCCTGTCGATCTTCGGCTCGGGTCTCGCCGCCGCCGGCATCACCGGCAACGGCACCCAGGACCAGGTCATGGAATGGGTGCCCCAGTGCTACGGCACCGCCGACGACGTGAAGCTCGGTGCCTTCTGCGTGAGCGAGCCCGACGCGGGGTCCGACGTCTCGTCGCTGCGCACCCGAGCCGTCTACGACGAGGCCACCGACGAGTGGGTGCTCAACGGCACCAAGGCCTGGATCACCAACGGCGGCATCGCCGACGTGCACGTCGTGGTCGCCGCCGTCGACCCCGAGCTCAAGGGGCGGGGCCAGGCCAGCTTCGTCGTGCCGCCCGGCACCAAGGGCCTCTCCATGGGCCAGAAGTACAAGAAGCACGGCATCAAGGCGTCGCACACCTCCGAGGTGGTCCTCGACGACGTGCGGGTGCCCGGGCGGTGCCTCCTCGGCGGCAAGGAGAAGCTCGACGATCGCCTGGCTCGCGGCCGCGACAAGGGCCGGACCGGCGCCAAGCAGCCGGCGATGGCCACCTTCGAGGCCACTCGGCCGGCGGTGGGGGCCCAGGCCCTCGGCGTGGCCCGGGCCGCCTACGAGTACGCCCTCGACTACGCCAAGGAGCGCGAGGCGTTCGGCCGGCCGATCATCATGAACCAAGCCATCGCCTTCAAGCTGGCCGACATGAAGATGGAGATCGACGCGGCCCGCTTGCTCGTGCATCGCGCCGCGTGGATGGCGGCGACCGGCAAGGAGTTCGTGGCCGGCGAGGGCTCGATGTCCAAGCTGAAGGCGGGCGAGGTGGCGGTCTGGGCGACCGAGCAGGCCATCCAGATCCTCGGTGGGTACGGCTACACCCGCGAGTACCCGGTCGAGCGCTGGCACCGCGACGCCAAGATCTTCACCATCTTCGAGGGCACCAGCGAGATCCAGCGCCTCGTGATCAGCCGGGCCATCTCCGGCCTGCGCATCGAGTAGCGACCAGGGCCCACCGGAATCGTCGATCTCCCGCGAGCGCCGAGGACAATCGGAGCGACGCCGTTACCGTCGGGCTTCGACAGCTACGCGGGCGCCGATCGCGCCGGGCGGCTGGGAAGCGGTGACATGGATCGAGGACGTGAGCTGGGCAGCCGACACGGCCGCGACGGCTGTGTCGAGAGCGTCGCCTCGTCCTCGCCAGACCCTGGCGCGAGCCCGAGGTGAGCGTCCTGCTCGTCGACGACGAGGCGGGCATCCGGGCGCGCGTGCGGGCCCAGCTGCAGGACCAGGGGATCCACGTCACCGTCGCGGACACCGTCGCCGGCGCCGAGGCGGCGATCGCCCTCCGCTCGTTCGGTGTGGTGATCGTCGCGCTGGCATTGCCCGACGGGTCCGGTCTGGACGTCATCGACGGCCTCCGGGCGTCGGGCTCGACCGCCCACATCATCGTGCTGAGTGGAGCGACGGTCGAAGCCGACCGGGTGCGGGCGCTCGAGCGGGGGGCCGACGACCTCGTCGTGAAGCCCTTCTACCTCCGTGAGCTCACGGCCCGCGTCCTGGCGGTCCGACGACGTCGGGACCCGGCCGCTGACGCCGTGCTCCGGATCGGTCGATTCGACATCGATCTGGTGGCTCGGGAGGTGACCTCGGCGGGCGAGAGGGTCAAGTTGACGGCGAAGGAGTTCGACCTGCTGGCGTACCTGGCGGTGCGTCCGGGGCACGTCTTCGATCGCGAGCAGCTCCTGAACGCCGTGTGGCGATCGGCCTCGGAGTGGCAGCAGGCGGCCACGGTCACCGAGCACATACGGCGCCTCCGCCAGAAGCTCGAGGTCGATCCGGCGCGTCCGACGCTCCTCGCGACGGTGCGGGGAGCCGGCTACCGGTTGGATCTCCCGAACGCCGCCGTCGAAGGCGAGGCCGGGGTGGAAGAGGCTGCGCCACTGCTCGAGCCGGGCGAGATCGTCCACGTCGACGGCCTCATCGTGTTCTGCGACCAGGCCGCCGCCGACCTGGTCGGGGCCGCCGCTCCAGGAGCGGTCGTCGGCAGGCGGCTCGTCGACCTCGTGACCACCGCCTCCTCGGCCGCGGCGCGAGAGCGGCTCCTCGTGACGGCCACGGGGACGCCTCGACGCTCCCAGCTCATGGACTTCCGGCACGGCGATGCGGGCGAGGTCACCGCGGCGGTGGATTCGGCCCCCGTCTCCTGGCACGCCCGTCCGGCGCGGCGCGTGCGGCTCACCCCGGTGAGCGATGCCTCGGCCCGGCTGCGCCGGCTGGTCATCGGCGTGCTCGGCGACCTCACCGATGCGGTCATCATCACCGACCTGCACTTCCACATCCGCAGCTGGAACGCCGCCGCGGAGCGCCTCTACGGCTGGAGCGAGGTCGACGTGCGGGGGCGACACGTCCTCGACGTCCTCCGGTGGGTCGACGAACACGACCAGATCCCGGACATGTGGGAGCACCTGGAGCACACCGGGCGGTGGCACGGCGAGAGCATGCAGCTGGCGCGGGACGGCTCGACCGTCGAGATCCTGAGCTCGACCACGCTCGTCCGCGACGGCGTCGGTGAGCCCGTGGGCATCGTGTCGGTGAACCGCTCTGCCGTCGCCGCTCGGCGAGACCGCTCGCTCGAACAGGATGCGAGCTTCACCGCCCGGCTGGGCCAGGCCCTGGCCGACGACGAGTTCGACGTCCACTACCAACCCGTCGTCGACCTCGTCGATGGTCGGCTCATCGCCTTCGAAGCGCTGGTGCGCTGGGAGCACCCGGAGCGTGGCACGCTCCCGCCCGCCGAGTTCCTGGACACCGCCGAGCGGAGCGGCCTGATCGTGGGGCTCGGAGAACGGGTGCTCGAGAAGGCCTGCCGGCAGGCCGCCGAGTGGCGCCGAGCGGGGGCCGACATCTACTTGTCCGTCAACGTGTCGACCCGGCAGCTGGCCGATCCCGGGGTCGTCGAGCGCTTCACCGAGATCATGGGCGACGCCGGGTTCGACCCGGCCTGCCTGTGGTTGGAGGTGACCGAGACGGCGGTGGTCGAGGAGCTGGAGAAGGCGTGCCTGGTGCTGCGCCGCCTGGTCGACCTCGGCGTCGGCGTGTCGATCGACGACTTCGGGACGGGCTGGGCGAGCCTCACCTACCTGCGCAGCTTCCCGGTGCACACGCTCAAGATCGATCGCAGCTTCGTGGCGAGAGCCGGTGACACGGCGAACGACGCCGCCATCGTCCGCTCCATCATCTCGCTCGGCGCAGAGCTGGGCCTGTTCGTGGTGGCCGAGGGCATCGAGACCAAGGCGCAACACGAGGAGTTGCGACGCCTCGGATGCTCCTTCGGTCAGGGCTACCTGTTCGGACGCCCTGCGCCGGCCCGCGATGTGCTGATCGAAGGGGCCGGCCGGATCCCGACGGCACCCGCATCAGGCGTGGCGGGTGCCTCCGGTGCCACCGACGATGGCCATCGCCCGTCGGCGAGGCGGGCCGGTGCCCCATCGCCTCACCGCAGACCCGGTCCGCCACCGCTCGCCCGCGGCCCGGAACGGCCGACGGCGGCCGTGGAAGTCGCCGAGTCCGACGTCGTCGCCGACCTGCTGCGCGGTCTGCTGCGGGTTCGCTCCGCGCCGGCCGCAGCCGAGCTGCTCCAGACCACGATCCGGGGGATGGGCGGTCTCCCGGTGCTGGCGACCGACGCAGGGGAGCACGCGCTCCCCGTCGACGTGTCCCTCGGCGAAGGGCCGTCGGTGCTCGTCGAGGTCGATCGGTTCACGGTCGCCCGCATGCAGCTCGAGCGGCTGTTGCCGCGCCTCGTCGAGGATGCACGCCAGGCCGTGGACCTCCTCCGTCGAGCGGAACGGCTCGGAGAGGGCGCCGCCCGGGAAGAGCTCATCGACCTCGCCCGACCGTCGCGCCTTCGACGCGGTGTCGACGAGAGCGCGACCCGCTCGTGACGTCCCCGCTCCGGGCCCGTGGGTCCCGCACCGCGGCGGCCGTGGTGGTGGGTCCGGATGGTCCCGGCCCGACAGCGTCGGGACGCTCGTGCACCGAAGCGCCGTGACACCACTCGGGCCGGAGGCGGCCGAACTGCTGGGCGTGGCCCGCCGAGGGCAGCCGCGACCGGCGATCGAGCTCGTCCTCGCGCTCCGTTCCCGTGGCCTCGAGACCGACGCGATCATCACGGACGTCCTGGCCCCGGTGCAGGTCGAGGTGGGGGATCGGTGGGCGGCGAACCTGTGGAGCACCGCCGATGAGCACGCGTCCACCGCGGTGGTCGACGGTGTGCTCGGAGCTCTGGCCTTGCAGGAACGGGCCCCGGATGCGTGGCGGGGGACGGCCCTGGTGGCCTGCGCCGAAGGCGAGCACCACACGACGCCGGCCCGCATGGGTGCCCAGCTGCTCCGCAGTGAGGGGTGGGACGTGACCTTCCTCGGCGGCAGCCTCCCGGCCGACGACCTCCAGCGGTACGCCGCGGTCACCGAGCCCGATGTCGTGGTGATCAGCTGCACCGTCCCGCTGTTCCTGGGCGGTGCCCGCCGGTGCTTCGCCGCCGTCGCCGAGCTCGGACTTCCCGCCCTGGCGGCCGGGGCTGCATTCGGGTCCGACGACGTCCGAGCACGACGGCTCGGCGCCAGCGGGTGGATCGGTCCGACCGCCGACCTCGGTGCCGCCCTGGCTGCGCCGCCCGCTCGCGAGCGATCCCCGGCCCCCTCACCTCCCGAGGCGTTCGCCCTGGAGCTGGCCACCGAGGAGCTGCAGCGATCGTGCCTGTCCGCCATGGCTGAGCGTCTGCCGGCGATGGCCACCTACTCCCCGGCCCAGCTCGCCAGCACGCGCACCGACGTCGGCTACATCCTCAGCTACCTGGTGACGTCGATCGACCTGGGCGACGACGGCATCTTCACCGCCTTCGTCGAGTGGCTGGCCCATGTCCTGGCGACGCGTGGCGTGCCCCCCGTCGTGCTGGACCGGTCGCTGGACATCATCGGTGACGTGGTGGCGGAGGCCGGGATGACGGAGGCGGCGAGGCTCTGCGCCACGCAGCGGGCCGCCGGCACGCCGCGCTGATCGCCCTCGACGCGGCAGAGCCCGCTGCGCAAGCAGCGGGCCCGTCGTTCGAGCTACCGGTGGTTCGCTTTTGCCTAGACGAGCGAGGTGGTGACGGTGCCCGAGTAGTCGCCGGCGAGTGCGCCGGCGGGCATGCTGACGTCGAGCGTCGGGTTCCAGGCCGCCGTGTTGTTGCCGGACACGGCGGTGGCGGTGGCCACGGGCGCCACGGCGGTGATCGACTGCCCGTCCGCGGGTGCCACGGTGCTGGTGCCGGTCGTGGTGACGGTGGCGTTGGTGTAGGCGACCCCGGTGGAGACGGACAGGCCCGTGCCGGTGAACGTCGTCGACGCTGCGGAGGTGACCCAGCCGGCGGTGCCGCCGCGAGCGTCGGTGACCAGGACCTCACCGAGGGTGCCGGTGATGGTGTTGGCGGCGACGCCCGAGGCCTGGTTGGTGAGTGCCGCGCTGGCGGCCACGCTGAGGGTGAGGCTGCCGCCGGTGAGGCTGAACGTGGTGGTGGTGTCGTCGGCGGAGGCCGGCACCGCGACGCCCAGCACGAGCGCGGTGGCGCCGGCGGCGAGCAGCAGGGTCTTGGCTGTTTTCATGGGGTGTCCCTTGTCTCGGGAGCGCCGGACGGCACTCTCGTCCGCACTGTGTCGGACCCCTCGGAACCGGGCTGAACCGTTGTTGGGCTCCTGTAGTGGGTTCGCCGAGATGTTGATCGGACGTTGTGACCAGAGGCCGGCCGCAACTGCCGATCACCTGGAGGAAGGTGCTGATCCGGAACTCTCCGATCGCCAACGCTGGGACGACCCACCATGACCAGAGCCCGCCTGCTCGCCGCCACCGCCACTGCCGCCACGGCGGTCATCGTCCTCGGGACCGGCGTCGGCCCCGTCGCTGGCCAGGAGCCCACCACCGCGACCATCACCGTCACCGGGGGCGCACTCATCATCACCGTCCCTGCTGATGCCGGTGCTCTCGGCACCCGGGCCAACACCGTCGAGGGCGGCACCATCAGCGGCCCCCTCGGCCAGGTCCAGGTCGACGATGCCCGCAGTGCCGCCGCCGGCTCGGGCTGGGTGGCCAGCGTCATCTCGACGGCGTTCACCCCGCCGAGTGGGCCGGCCATCGCGGCCTCGGCGGTGAGCTACGGCGCAGGAGTGATCACGAAGGTCGGCACCGCCACCTACACGGCCAACGACCCGGTCGACCTCACCGGCGTGGGTGCGGCGGTCACCGCGTCGGGGATCACCGGTGACAACTCGGCGACCTGGAACCCGACGATCACCGTCGCCGTCCCCGGCGGCATGGCCGCCAACGTGTATTCCGCCACCATCACCCATTCGGTGCTCTAGTGCGGACGCCCACGACCGACGACGTTCGCCCACCCCGCGCCCTCCGTCTGGCGCTGGTCTCGCTCACCGTGGGGTTGCTCCTCCTCGCCGGCGGCGCACCGGTGTCGGCGGCGACCGCCGACGAGCAGAACCCCGGAGGCATCGGCCTGCGTCTGCTCGATGCCCCGGTCTCGGCCAAGGACGACCCTCGGGCCAGGATCTACGTCGTCGACCACCTCGCGCCCGGCGCCGTCATCGAGCGACGCGTCGAGGTGGCCAACACGACGGACACCGCCCAGGAGCTCGTGCTCTATCCCGCGGCTGCGACCATCGACGACGGCACGTTCGTCGGCGCCCCCGGCAGGGAGCTCAACGACCTCGCCTCGTGGACGTCGGTCACCGCCGACGCCGCCACCGTCCCTGCCGGCGGGACCGAGATCGCCGTGGTTCGCATCGTCGTTCCCGACGACGCCGCCCCCGGCGAGCAGTACGGCGTCGTCTGGGCCGAGGCCCGATCCGACGAGGCCGACGCCACCGGCGTCGTCCAAGTGAGCCGTGTCGGCATCCGCCTCTACGTGTCGGTGGGTCCGGGAGGGCCACCTGCGGCCGACTTCGAGATCGAGGCGCTCACGGCGGAACGCTCGGCGGATGGCGCCCCCGTGGTCGCGGCCATCGTGCGCAACACCGGCGGTCGGGCTCTCGACATGACGGGGACGCTGCAACTGTCGAACGGTCCGGGCGGCCTCACTGCCGGGCCGTTCCCCGCCGAGCTCGGGCGCACGCTGGCCATCGACGGCAGCGAGCCGGTGCGGGTGGCGCTCGACGAGCGTCTCCCCGACGGGCCCTGGGACGCCGTCATCACCCTCGAGAGCGGGCTGACTCAGAGGACCGGAGAGGCGACGATCACCTTCTCGGCCGCCGGGGACCCGGTCCCCGTGACCGAAGCAGACGACGCGATGCCGTGGGCGGTCCTCTTGGGCGCCGGCGCCGTGCTGGCCCTGCTCGTGGGGGCCACGTGGTCGATCCGGCGGCAGCGCCGTCGTCGGGCCACCCGTCCGGCTGCCTGAGGGTCAGGCACTCACGACCGGGTCGCCGGGGGTGACTGCAGCTCCGACGGTGGGAGTGAGCTGTCGATGACGGACTGGGCGACGTCGCTGAGTCGGAGGTTGTGGTTGCGGGCGTAGCTGCGAAGGGTGAAGAAGGATCGCTCCATGTCGAGGTCGAGCCGCTCGGCGACCATGCCCTTGGCCTGCTCGAGCATGACCCGGCTGTTCAGGGCGTGCGTCAGCTGCTGGGCGAGGACCTGCGCCTCGAGCGCGGCCCGGTGCTGGAGAATGGCGATGGTGGCGACGTCGGCGAACGCCTGGGCGAGGTCGACGTCGGCGGGGCCCATCGCCCCGGAGCCGGACCGGAAGAGGTTCAGCGCGCCGATCACCGAGCCGCGAAGGCGCAAGGGGAGGGCATGGGCCGAGCGGAACCCGGCGCCGAGCGCTTCGGTGGCGAACTGCGGCCACGGGCCATCCGAGGCGTCGAGGTCCTGGTTCACGACGGCTTGTCCGGTGCGGTGGCACTCGTAGCAGGGGCCCTCCTGGGCCTGGATCTCGAACAGCTCCAGGACGCGCATGGCCTCGCTGGACGAGGCCATGACGCGAAGCTGTCCGTCCGGCGCCGCCAACATGATCCCGGCGGCCTGCACGTCGAGCACCTCGACGCAGCGGTCGGCGAGCAGGGTGAGGAGGTCGACGACATCGAAGTCGTCGACCAGGGTGTCGGCCAGCTCGACGAAGGTTTGGGCGAGCACGGATTCTCTGGTCATCGGGGGCTCCCGTCGGGTGACCACCGGCGATGTGGCCTGTCGGTTCGGACCTCGGGCCCGAGGTCCTCGATCGTAGGGTCCCCGGGCGGCGGGGGCGCGGGCACGAGATGGTGGGTGGTCATGGCATGAGGTCCTTCTCGCCGCTGTCGGCGTCGAAGCGCAGCTGTCGGTCGACGACGTCGCGGGCGACATCGGTGAGGGGTCGGTCGTTGCCGAAGGCGTAGGCGCGCAGGCGGATCAGGGCTTGGCTGACCGTGACCTCGAGCTGGGCCGCGACCATGCCTGTCGCCTGGTGGACCACGTACTGGAAGTTGGCGTTGGTCTCCAGCTCGGCGGCGAGGGTGTCGGGGGGTGCCTCGGCCTGGAGGAGCAGGACGGCCTGGGCGGCCACGTCGGCCATGACCAACGCGTCGCGGCGCTGGTCGTCGGTGAGCGACCCGGAACGGTCGTTGTAGAGGTTGAGCGCACCGAGACGGACGGCGCCGACCTGGAGGGGGAAGCCGAAGATGGCCCTGGCGCCGGCCTCGACGGCCGGTCCGGTGAAGGCCAGCCAGCGCAGCGTGTCGGGTTGGGCGAGGTCGGGCTCGTACACGGGACGGTCCTGGTGGTAGGCGTCGACGCAGGGACCTTCGCCGAGGTCGTACTGCAGCTGTTCGATGACGCCGCTGACGGAGTCGGTGGTGCACACCGATCCGCGGGGGATGTCGCCCGCCATGAGCATGATCCCGGCCCCGGTCACACCGGTGACGCCCGCGCACACCTGGCAGAGCCGCTCGGTCGTGAACCCCGGGCCGGGGTGCAGCAGGCGTTCGAGGATGGCCAGCCGGCGCTGGCGGCCGTCCTCGGTCACGGCGGCCCTCGGTGGGGCGGGACCGACCCGGCCAGGTCGGCGCCGTGCTCCACCTCGACGAGCGCAGGCCGCGGGGACGGGGCCCCGCGGCTGGCCGACGGCGCAGGATCGCCGGAGCGCTCCGATGCGGGCACGTCGACCCACGAGCCCAGGGCGGGGGCCGCGGGCGGGTGCGCAGGCTCGGCGTCGTCGTCGATCAGGGCGACCAGCCCGCACGCGTCGAGGAGTCGCCGGGCGAGCGGTGACGGGGCCCGGACGCACAGCGATCGGGAGCGAGCTCGGAGGTGGTGTCGGGCGACGACGAGGGCGCCGATGGTCGACGCGTCCATGAAGGTCACGCCGCTGAGGTCGACGACGAGGTCGGCGTCGTCGGCCCGGGCGGCTTCGGCGATGGCCGCCGACAGACGCGTTCGGGTGCCGAGGTGGTGGTCGCCGCGGAGCCAGACCACGGTGCGGAGGGGATCGCTACCTGGATCGGGGGACCCGCGTCGGCACACCGACGCTGAGGGCTCTTCGTGGGTACGCATGGGTGTCCTGGTTCCGGTCGTTGCGAGCAACGTGCGCTACCAGGGTCCGGAGCACCGCTCCCGAACCAGCGTGGTGCTGGTCCGGCACGTCTGGGCTGTGTTGTCGTGCCGTTGTCACCGTACACCCTGCCCGGCCCCTTCCGCCGGGCCGGGCGGCACGGTAGGATCACCACACGAGCCGCTCGCCTCGCCGATGCGGACGACACGACAGCCGCGTTGCTCCGGACCTCGGTAGCGCTCAGCCTCACGGGGAGCGACATGGCTGCGACGACGACTGCCGGTGGTACCACCGTCGATGCTGCGTTGCCCGGCGTGGTCGTCGACGGCTCGCCCGATCTGCAGACCGTCACCGGCGTCGACGGCGTGTACCGGTTGGTGTCCTCGGCGGGGCTCGAGCCGTTCGGGTGGACGGCCCCCGAGCTGTTGGGCCGCCCCCTCATCTCCTTCACCCACCCGGACGACTGCCGGCTCATCGAAGAGGCCCACGGCGAGGCCTGGCGCGACGGCGAGACCATCACCACCACCTACCGGTTCCGGTGCGCCGACGGCTCCTATCGATGGATCGAATCCCGCTCTCGGTCGATCGAGGCGGGCGGCGAACGCCTGGTGGTGTCGGCGGTGCGAGACGTCGCCGAGCGCCGGCAGTCCGAGCTCGACCTGCGCCGCCAGGCGGCATCGGACCCGCTGACCGGTCTGGCCAACCGCACCGTCTTCCTCGATCGGCTCCGCCACGCCCTGCTCCGGCTGGACCGCGGGGACAGCCTCGTCGCCGTCCTCTACCTCGACCTCGACCGCTTCAAGCTGATCAACGATTCGCTGGGCCACCACATCGGTGACGCCGTCCTGTCGCAGATGGCCGAACGGCTGCTGCAGGTCCTGCGGCCGCAGGACACCCTGGCCCGGCTGGGGGGCGACGAGTTCGCCGTCGTCATCGAGGACGTGGTCGACCCCGATGAGGCCGTCGCGCTCGGGGCCCGCATCGTGGAGGCCGGTCGCGCCCCCTTCGTGGTGGGCGACGAGCAGTTCATCTGCACCGCCAGCGCCGGCGTCGCCGTGACCTCCGACGCGGGCCACAGCGCCGAAGGGCTCCTCCAGGAGGCCGACCTCGCCCTCTATCGAGCCAAGGACCGCGGCCGCGACCGAGCCGACGTGTTCGACGAAGACCTTCGCACCCGCGCCGTCGGCCGCCTCGGCACCGAGCGCATGCTGCGCCGGGCCCTCGCCGAGGACCGCCTCCGTGTCGCCTACCAGCCGATCATCGAGCTGGCGAGCGGCGAGACCGTGGCCGTCGAAGCGCTCGTGCGGGTCTGGGACGACGACGCGGGAGAGCTCATCGCGGCCGAGGCGTTCATCGAGGTCGCCGAGGAGACCGGCGTCCTGGCCACCATCGACGAGTGGATGCTCGGGCAGGTCGTCGAGCAGGCCGCGGCGTGGCGCGTGCCCTTCGCCGGCACGGCCTTCGTCGACGTGGCCCTCAACGTCACGGCCCGAGACCTGGCCAACGCCGGCTTCGCCCAGTCGGTGATCGACCAGCTCGCCGACCACCACCTTCCGCCCGGCGTCCTGCAGGTCGAGGTCACCGAGCGGATACTGATGGAGGCGTCGAACTCCGCCCTCACGGGTCTGACGTTCCTGCGTGCCGCCGGCGTCAAGGTCGGCCTCGACGACTTCGGCACCGGCTACTCGTCGCTGTCGTACCTGCGCATGTTCCCCCTCGACTTCGTCAAGATCGACCGGTCCTTCGTCCACGGCCTCGCCGCGGGGGCGACCGAGAGAGCCATCGTCGCCTCGATCATCGAGCTCTCCCACGCCCTCGGCATGGGCGTCGTCGCCGAAGGCGTCGAGACCCGCGAGCAGGCGGACGTGCTCGCCGAGCTCGGCTGCGACCGCGCCCAGGGGTTCCACTTCGCGGCCCCCGGCCCGGCCGACGCCGTCGCCGACCGGGTGCTCGGCACGGCCCCTGCGGTCGAGCCCACCGATCGACCGATCGTGGCCAGCCCGAGGCCAGCAGCGCAGGCGTCGCGTCCCTGATCAGGGTCTCGTCGACCACGAGACGGCGCGGTGCCGCCGTCCGGCGGGCGGGCGGCCACCGCGTTGTTACCGGGTGGTAGGACGGGGTCGTCGGGGTCGTTACGCTCGTCGCCACGATGAGGTCATCTCGATGAACGCCCGACTCCCCGCCGCCGAACGTCGCCACCAGCTCCTGGCTACGGCGCTCGCCACCTTCGCCGAGCGCGGGTACCACCAGGCGTCCATGAACGACATCGCCGATGCCGCAGGGGTCACCAAGCCGGTGCTCTACCAGCACTTCGGCTCCAAGCGCGAGCTCTTCCTCGAGGTTCTGCGCGAGGTCGGCGGCGAGCTCCGCCAGCGGGTGCGGGAGGCCACCATCGGGGCGCCGAGCCCGCACCAGCAGGTCCTGCGGGGGTTCGAGGCCTGGTTCCGCTGGGTCGACGAGCAGCGCGACGGCTTCGCCGTGCTCTTCGATGGCGAGGTGCGGCGCGACGCCGAGTTCCTGGCCGAGGCCAGCAAGGTCCAACGCCAGATCGCCGACCTCATCGCCGACCTCATCGCCGTCGACGGGCTGTCCGAGGAGCGTCGACGCCTGCTCGCCTACGGCATCGTGGGTCTGGGCGAGAGCACCTGCCGGCGTTGGTTGGCCAAGGAGATCCAGCTCGACGCCGACCACCTCGCGGCCCAGGTCGCCGAGCTGGCCTGGGCGGGGCTGCGGGGCCTGCGTCCCGAGTGAACCAGGTCGGCGGACCGCCGCCGCGCCGTTGGCGGTGTCAGCGGCCGTGCTCGAGGTCGTCGCGCTCGGCGGCCTTCACCGCGTAGCCCAGCACGATCGCCGGGGCCAGGGCGGCCGATCCCACCGCCATGGTGCTCACGATCACGGTGACGACCGTGCCGTTGAAGTCGACGAAGAACCCGTAGAAGAACGCGGCCATGGCCACCGCGTAGAGCAGGTACCCGAGGCGTTGGCCCAGGGAGGCCAGGCGTTGGATCTTGGCTCGCCGCACCCGGACGGGATCGGCCGACGTGTCCCGGGGGCGGGGGTCGGGCTCGGGATCGTCGGGGGCGTCGCTCACGGCAACCAGCCTGCCTCATCGAACAGGTCCCGCAGGCGCTCGGTCATGGCCTCGAGGGAGAGGTGGGTCCGCGCCACCGTCTCGTTGTGATCCAGGAGGGCGGCGTCGGGCCTCGCGAGCCACGCCGCCAGGGGGGCCGGATCGGCGGGATCGAACCACTCGAAGCCGAGCGTGCGGAGCTCCTCGGCCACCGGATAGGGCGAGACGGCGGCCGGCCGTCGATGGATCGCCGCCTCCACCGGCGGGTTGCCGAACCCCTCCCACCGCGACGGGAAGGCCACCGCATCGGCGGCGCCGTACAAGGTGGCCGGGTCCGGCGCGGGGTGGTGACGCACCGTCAGTCCCTGCGCCCGGGCGTCGGCCACCAGGCGCTCGAGGGTGGGGCCGTAGCCCTCCTCGGCCGGCCCGGTGAGCCAGTAGGTGGCCTCGATGGCCTGGGCCAGCTGCAGGGCGGTGGGCACGTCCTTGCGCTCGATGGCCCGTACCGGATGCACGAGGACCCTTTCGGTGGAGGACATGTCGAGGGCCCGGCGGGCCGCGTCGCGGTCGGCGGTGGGCGCGTGCACGTCGAAGCCGTTGCGGATGGTCACGGCCTCGATGCCCCGGTCGGCCAGCTGGTGGCGGGTGAGGTCGTTGATGGTCACGTGGCGCCACGCCGGGTCGTCGCGGGGCAGCTCGTCGACGTCGGCGTAGCGGTCGCGCTGCCAGGCCGGGTCGTGGTGGTGGAACACCGCGGGACGCCCGGCGAGGGCGCGGGCCACGGCCCGGGCGGCCGGTAGGTTCATCGGGATCGTGCCCAGGTTCTCCACCACCACCACGTCGACGCCGGCCAGGGCGTCGCGGACCCGGGCGGCCAGCGCGTCGATCGCGGGCTCGTCGGCCGCCCCGGGCCCCTCGATTCCGGCCCGCCCATCGGGGAAGGCCCCGATCGCCAAGCCCGGGATCAGCGTGTCCACCGGACCGTCGCCGGCCACCGTGCGGACATCGAAGCCGAGGCGGCGCACGGCGTCGATCCAGGTGGCGGCCACCACCGACACGCCGTCGTGCCCGCCGAGGCGGAACGAGACGAAGGCGCAGACAGCCATGGCGGTGGGAGACGGCTCCGGGGACGATCGGCGATGACGGTGCCCGCCGGCCACGACGGCAGCGGGGGCGAGGGCACGCTACCCGGCACCGACCTCGCGGCTGCGGCCCGCCGGGTGCTCGAGCAGCACTGGCGCGACGGCTACACGGTGCCCAACGGCCGGGTCTACCCCTTCCAGTGGCTCTGGGACTCGTGCTTCCACGCCCTGGTGTGGAACGCGCTGGGCGAGCCCGGTCGCGCCGTCTCGGAGCTGGCCCATCTGTTCCGCACCCAGTCGCCCCTGGGGTTCGTGCCCCACGTCGACTACGAGTGGGAGCCCGGCCACCACGCCTCGTTCTGGGGGCGAGAGGGCCACTCGTCGATCACCCAGCCGCCGATGTTCGGTCATGCCGTGGCCGAGTTGTGGCGCGGCGGTGTCGATGTCGGTGCGCTCGTGGCCCCGGCCCGCCGGGGCCTGGGCTTCCTCCTCGACCACCGCCGGCGGATCGACGGCCTGGTGGCCATGTGCCACCCCTGGGAGAGCGGTGGCGACGACTCGCCACGGTGGGACCACTGGTGCCCCGGCGGGTGGGACCCCCGCCGCTGGTACGACGTCAAGGGGGAGCTGGTCGCCTCCGTCGAGTCGGCCCCCGACGGCTCGCCGCTGTCCAACCCGGGCTTCGATGTGGCGCCGGCTGGCTTCAACGCCCTGATCGCGTTCAACGCCCTCGAGCTGGCCGAGGTCACGGGGGACGACCAGCTGGGAGCCCAGGCCGAGGCGCTGGCGGACGCCCTCGACCGGCGCTGGGAGCCCGCCCTCGGCACCTGGGTCGACGCCGGCGAGTCGGCGACGAGCAGCGGCCGGGTGCGCACCCTGGAAGCGCTGCTCTGCGTGCTGGTCAGCCGACGAGCCGACGCTCGCGACGCGGCGTTCGCCCAGATGCTCGACCCCGGCGCCCACGGGGGGCCGTGCGGCCCGACCCAGGTGCACCGCGACGAGCCCAGCTACCGGCCGCGCACCTACTGGCGGGGGCCGGCCTGGCCCCAGCTCACCTACCTGTGCTGGGCGGCGGCACGACGACACGGGCGAGAGGCCGACGCCACCGCGCTGGCGTCGATGCTCGTGGCGGGTGCGACCCGATCGGGTCTGGCCGAGTACTGGGACGCCGACGACGGCACCGGCCTGGGCGCGGTGCCCCAGTCGTGGGCCACCCTCGCCGTGCTGGCGGCGCCGTCCTGAGGTCGGGCAGCAGGTGTCGGCCACCAGCGCACCGACCCGGCGGCCCGGCCGCTGATCGGCTCAGGACGCCTTGCGGTAGTCGTCGGTCCGGAACGGCTCGAGCGCGGCGACGGCGGGCGCGTCCTCGGGGCGGAAGGGCTGCAACGGTGTGCCGGTGATGCGCACCTCGCCGGTGAGGTCGCGGGTGAGCGCCAGGTGGTTGCGGGGGTCGGGCACCGCTTCGACGATCGACCAGAGGGCCGCGTCGGCGCCGGCCGGGAGCCGGGCCGAACGAGCGTCGTGGTCCCGTCGGGCGTTGGCCACCCACCAGGCGACGGCGCCGACCGCCACCACGACGGAGAGCGCAGCGAGAACGACGGTGATGGACATGGCCGACGACGGTACGGCTGCGAGTGGGCCCGGTGGTGGACCCTCGCGGCCAGTCGCCGGGCCCCCGGCGCGTCGCCGAGCCGTCGGTAGGGTGCGGGCATGATCCGAACCGAGCACCGAGGGGCCGTCGCCCTCGTCACCCTCGACCGCCCCGAGCGGCGCAACGCCGTCAACCACGAGGCGCTCACCGCCCTGCGGGCTGCCGTCGACGAAGCCGTCGACGCCGGCACCCGGGTGATGGTGCTCACCGGCGCCGACGGGCACTTCTGCGCCGGCGCCGACCTGAGCGACGTCGAGGACGAGGGGTTCGTCGCGTCGCTCCACGAGCTGCTCCTGTCGTTGCGTCGGGCGCCGTTCCCCACCATGGCTGCGGTCGAGGGCTTCGCCCTCGGGGCCGGCACCCAGCTGGCGGCCGCCTGCGACCTGCGCGTCGCCTCGGCCACAGCCGGCTTCGGGGTCCCGGCGGCCAAGCTGGGCCTGATGGTCGATCAGTGGACGGTCCGCACACTGGTGGACCTGGTCGGCCAGTCGGTCGCCCGGGAGATGTTGTTGAGCGCCGACGTGATGACGGGCGAGCGGGCCTGGGCGGTCGGCCTGGTCCACCGCCTCGGGTCGCTGGACGACGCCCTCACCTGGGCCGAGCGCATCGCTCGCCTGGCCCCGCTCACGTTGCAGGGCTTCAAGGTCGGGCTCGACGAGGCGGCCGACGCCGACCACACCACACCGGCCTACCGAGAGGCGTTCGAGCGGGCGTGGACCAGCGCCGACTTCGCCGAGGGCCTGGCCGCCTTCGGCGACAAGCGGACGCCCACCTTCGAGGGCCGCTGACCCGTCGCGCCGGGCGTCGGGGTCCGGCGAGACCCGCTCAGCGAGCGGCGCCCTGGGTGGTGCCGGTCAGCAGGCCCGCGGCGGAGTCGTACACCAGGCAGGCCACGCTCTGGCGGCCCGGGCCCCACTCCTCGACGGTGGGGAGGATCCAACCGATGTCGAGCTCGGACCGCTCGTAGGCGGTGCCGACCCACTGGTCGAACACCGGCGGGCAGAGCCGCTTGGCCTGGTCCTCGAGCGCGGCCTGCCCCGGCCACTCGGCCGGCGGGAAGGGCACCTCGGCCACCCCCGCCACCTCGTACTGGTGCGGCTGGGTGCAGTCGAGGAGCAACACGACCTGGTCGTCGTTGCGCCGGGTGGCGTTGGCGTCGATCCGGTTGCGGGCGCCGGTCTCCACCGAGCGCAGGTCGAGGCAGTGGCCCGCCTCGGGGGTGTAGACGAACAGCTGGCGCCCCACCTCCATGGGCACCTCGGTGGTGGTGGTGGTCGCGGGCACCGTCGTGGTGATGGGAGCCGTGGTGGTGGTGGCCACCGAGCCCGAACCGCTGGTGCAGGCCCCCAGCACGATGGTGGTGACCAGCGCCACCGCCATCAGGGCCCGATTGGCTGGACGGGCTGGACGGTGCCGACGCTCGGCGCGCCCGATCGGCGAGCAGCGCGATCGGTGCGATGGGGTGAGGGGTCGATGGGGCACGGCAGGGCTCCGCGGATCCGGGGTCTCAGTAGGCGGCCGGGAGGAGGCGGGCGACGTCCTGGAAGGCCATGAAGCAGACCACGGCGAACACCGGCACGCCGACGACGTAGGGGGGCAGCTGCCAGGTCCAGGCACCGCCCTGACGGCGGCGCAACCACTTGCTGACCAGCCAGGTGGCGAACCAGACGCCGATGGCCGCGATCGACCAGGCGATGGCCGCCGGCCAGGCCGAGGAGTCTCCGCCGGCGAGCGGGTCGGTGGTGGCGTCGACGGTCACCCCGGCCGCTTCGAGCTCCTCGGGTTCGGGCAGGGGGGTCGGCGGCGCGGTGTCGCCGACGAGCGAGGCGGTGACGACGATGCGTTGGGCGGCGCTGTACTTGGGGTGGCAGGCCATGAGGGTGAGCCGGTTGAGGCCCTCCTCCTGGTCGAGGATCCACACCGCGGAGGGCGGCACGATGAAATGCCCGACCTCGCCGCCACCGTCGGCCTCGTGGGCGTCGACCTCGTAGGTGAACGAGCCCTGCAGGGTCTGGATCTCGATGCGGGCCCCCGGGGCCAGCTCGTCGAGGCGGTGGAACGGCGCCGCGTAGGTGGTGCGGTGGCCGGCCAGGGCGGCGTTGCCGGGTTGGCCCGGCATGGGGGTCTGGGGGAAGTGGCCCGGGCCGTCGCGGAGGTAGCGCAGGTCGACGCCCTGCACGTAGACGAAGTCGACCCCGATGTCGGGGATCACGATCCGCCCGATGGGGTCGCCCGGGGCCGGGACGGGGAGGTCGGCGGGCAGGGTGGCCGGACCGGTGGTCGTCGTCGGGGTGTCGGTCGTCGTCGGCGGGGTGGTGGAGGGCGGGGTGGTCGTGGCCGACGTCTCGGCCAGCAGCTCGTCGAAGTCGCCGCCGAGGCGGTCCTGGGCCCGGTCGGTGATGATGGCGGTGCCCCACAGCTGGAACACCACGAACAGCAGCACCAGCACGCCGCCGCGCATCATCGCTCGCCCTATCGCGCCCACGACGCGCCACACCTGCACGCAGCGACCCTACCGACTGTGACCATGGCGCCCTCCTCGCGAGCTCGTCGGGACGCGGTGTGGGCGGGTCGCTGGCGCTCCCGTCGCCCACCTGTCGGGTCCTCGGGGTCCCGGCGGGTCCTGTCCCGCACCAGAACCTGACGTGCTCGGTCGCTCAGAGCGGCGGCTTCGTCGAGCTCGGGCGTGGGTCGACGAACCCTTCGTCGGTCACCGGCGGCGGTCGCCGAGCCGCACTCGCTCCCGTGCGCGCGTCAGAACCGGTGGTACGGGCCACCCCCCGGAACCCACTCGGCCCCGAGTTGCTGGCGCAGGCCGTCAGCCAACTCGCAACAGGCGGAGGAGCGCCAGCGACGGAGCCTCAGCACGCGTACGCGTTTCGGTGAAGCCGGCGGAGGGAGGCTTGCCGACCGGAGCAGATGCCATGGCGCCCTCCTCGCGAGCTCGTCGGGACGCGGTGTGGGCGGGTCGCTGGCGCTCCCGTCGCCCACCAGACGGTGCGCGGGTGCTGGTGACAGCCGGAGGAGCGCAGCGACGGAGGCTCAGTCAGGTCACGCGTTTCGCCGAAGGCGGCGGAGGGAGGCTTGCCGACCGGAGCTGAGTGTCGCGGCGAGGTACCCTGCGCTTCGCCCATGGAGCCCACCCCCCACCGCGCCGAGCCGGGGCCGCCGCCCGGTGCCGAGTCGCCGTCGGAACCCGTGGTCCACCTCCGGGGAGCGGTCGCGCTCCTGGGCGCCTTCCCGGCCCTCGCCGGCGCCGACCTCGATGTGCGCCGACGCGAGATCGTGCTGCTGCGCGGCCCCAACGGGGCGGGCAAGACGACCCTGCTGAGGACGCTGGCCGGGCTGGTGCCCGTGACCGAGGGCACGGCCACGGTGCTGGGGGTGGACCTGGTGGCCGACCGCAAGGCCGTGCGTCCCCGGGTCGGCCTGCTGGGCCATGCCACCGGGTTGTACGACGAGCTCACGGTGGCCGACAACGTTCGCTTCTGGGCGCGCGCCGCCCGGGCCCGCACCGAGGACGCCGACGCGGCCATGGCTCGTCTGGGGCTCGACGGCCGCTTGCGCCACGTCGCCGTCGGACGCTTGTCGGCCGGTCAGCGGCGGCGCACCTCGCTCGCCGTGCTCATCGCCCGCCGTCCCGAGCTCTGGCTGCTCGACGAGCCCCATGCCGGGCTCGACCAGGAGGGGCGCGACCTCGTCGACCAGCTCGTCCGCGACGCGGCCGACGCCGGTGCCACCGTCGTGATGAGCTCTCACGAGCTCGATCGGGCCGTGGCCCTGGCCGACCGGGTGGTCACCGTCGCCGGCGGGGCCACCTACGCCGAGGTGGGCCGTCCGAGCGACGTGGTGGCGCGGTCATCGGTCACGCCGGACGACGCCCACCAGGACGGTCGCAGCGATGTGGCATGACGCCTGGCTGGTGGCCGGCAAGGACCTGCGCCTCGAGCTGCGGTCGCGCGTGGCGCTCAACCAGGTGGTGCCCTTCGCCCTGCTGGTGCTCGTCCTGTTCGCCTTCGCCCTCGATCCCGATCGCGGCCTGCTCGAGCGGGCGACGCCGGGTCTCTACTGGGTCGCCGTGCTGTTCAGCGGGCTGTTGGCCCTCCAGCGGGCCTTCACCGTGGAGGCCGCGGACGGCAACCGCGATGCTCTGCGGCTCTCCGGGCTCGACCCGTCGGGCATCTACCTGGGCAAGGCCATGGCCGTCGCCGTGCAGCTCCTGGTGCTCGAGGTGCTGCTCGGGGTGGGCGTGGCGGTGCTCTACACGACCACGTTCACGGGGTGGCCGCTGCTGCTGGCCACGGTGGGGGTCGCGACCGCGGGGATCGCGGCGGCCGGTACCCTCTACGGCGTCCTGGCAGCCGGGCTCCGAGTTCGTGAAACCCTGCTGCCGCTCCTACTGTTGCCGGTGCTCGCGCCGGTGCTGATCGGTTCGACCCGGGCGTTCGAGGCCGCACTGGCCGGAGCCCCGGCCGACGGTTGGCCCTGGGTCGGGCTGATGGCCGTGTTCGCTGTGCTCTACATCGTGGCTGGGGTGCTCGGCTTCGGGCCCCTGCTGGAGGAATCGTGACGATCGAGTCGAAGGCCACCCCCGGGTCGGCGGCCCCCGCAACGGACCCGACGGTGCCGGCTCCGACCTCCACCGGGTCGGGGGTCACCCGGGTGATCGGCCTGCTCGCCATCGTGGCCACGGTGTTCCTCGCGCTGCTCGGTCTGTGGTGGACCCCGCCCGACTTCGTCCAGGACGAGTCGGTGCGCATCCTCTACATCCACGTCCCCTCGGCCACCCTTGCCTACGTGGGCTGCTTCCTCACCACCATCGGCAGCGTCATGTACCTCTGGAAGAAGTCGCAGTGGTGGGAGCTGGTGGCCTACGCCTCGGCCGAGATCGCCGCGGTGTTCACCGCCCTCACCCTCGTCACCGGGTCGCTGTGGGGTCGTCCCACCTGGGGCGTGTTCTGGGTCTGGGACGCCCGGCTCACGTCCTCGGCGATGCTGTTCTTGTTGCTGCTCGGCTACCTCGCCGTGCGGCGGCTGCCCGCCGACTACACGGTGCGGGCCAAGCGCGCCGCCATCGTCGGGCTGTTGTTGGTGCCCAACGTGATCATCGTGCGCCAGTCGGTGGACTGGTGGCGCACGCTGCACCAGGAGGCCAGCCTCTTCGCCGACGGTCCCGGCGCCACCATCGAGGGGCTCATGCTCTTCGCCCTGTTCTTCGGGTTCGTCACCTTCGGGCTGATCTTCGCCTGGCTGCTGATCCACCGCTTCCGGGTGGCCTGGCTCGAGGAGCAGGTGGCCGGACAGGGCTTGTCGGCGGCCATCGCCGAGCGGCGTGCCGAAGCCACCGGCACGGTGTCCGCGCCATCGGCGCCCGAGCCCGCCGGCGGCCCCGCTCGACCCAACGACGAGGTGACCCCGTGACGTCCATGTGGTGGTATGTGATCGTGGCCTGGGTGGCGGTGCTCGCCACGTTGGCGGTCTACGCCGTCACCACGGTGGCCAAGGGCCGCCGCCTCAGCCGCCAGGTGCCGCCGGAGGACCGTCGGTGGAGCTGACCCCCCGCACGGGCCCGAGCGCCGCCCCCGGCGAGACCGCCGGACCGGGCCTGGCCCCCGAGGCCCCCCGTCGCCCGGGCAGCACCCGGGCCAAGCTGCCCGTCATCGCCGTGATCGTCGCCATCGTCGCAGTGGGCGCGTTCGTCCTCGTCAACGCCCTCGGCAACGCCACGCTGTTCTTCTACAACGCCGACGAGGCGGTCGAGCGCCAGGAGGAGCTGGGCACCGACCGGTTCCGCCTGCAGGGCACGGTCATCGGCCCGTCGGTGGTGCGCACCGACGACGGAGTCAGCTTCGACGTCACCTTCAACGGCGTCGAGGTGCCCGTGCAGCACTTCGGCGACCCGCCCGAGCTGTTCCAGCCCGACATCCCGGTGGTCCTCGAGGGCCGCTTCGCCGAGGGTCCCGACGGCGAGCTGTCCGGGCCGGCCAACGCCGACGGCGCGCCGTTGTTCCTCTCCGATCGGATGCTCGTCAAGCACGACGAGAACTACAAGGCCAAAGAGGGCGACCGTCTCGAGGACGCCGAGGAGGGCGGCGACGTGTCCTCCGGGTCCGGCGAGCCGACCGTGGCCGAGGGGGAGACGGGGCAGGCAGGCACCTCATGAACCTGGCCCTCGGCACGGCCGGCGTAGCGCTCGGGTTGGCGGCGTCCATCGTCGGCGGCCTCACCGTCGCCTACGGCCTGGTGCGCGACAAGCCTGCTCTGCGGCGTCAGGCGCTCGTCTACGGGGTGCTCGTGTTCCTCGGAGGCCTCCTGGCGACCGTCGCCATGGAACGGGCCCTCATCACCCGCGACTTCACCGTGAAGTTCGTGGCCGACAACGGCTCGTCGCGCACCCCGGCGCTGTACAACTTCGCCACCCTCTGGGGCGCGCTCGAGGGGTCCATCATCTTGTGGGCCACCATCCTCGGCGGCTACCTCACGGCGGTGGTCGTCAAGTTCCGCAAGCGCCTCGACGACCCACTGGTGGGTTGGGCGCTGGTCACCATGTTCGTGGTCTGCGCCTTCTTCTTCCTGCTCATGCGGGGCCCGGCCAACCCGTTCCTGGCGTTCGACCCCCCTCCGGGCTTCGACGGTCCCGGTCCCAACCCGTTGCTGCAGAACCACCCGCTCATGGCGTTCCACCCGCCGATGCTCTACCTGGGCTACGTCGGGTTCACCGTGCCCTTCGCCTTCGCCGTCGCCGCCCTCGCCACCGGTCGGGTGGGGGAGGGGTGGCTGTTGGCCACCCGCCGCTGGACCCTCATCGCCTGGGGCTTCCTCACCCTCGGCATCGTTCTCGGCGCCTGGTGGAGCTACGAGGTGCTGGGCTGGGGTGGCTACTGGGCGTGGGACCCGGTCGAGAACGCGTCCCTGCTGCCCTGGCTCACCGGCACCGCCTACCTGCACTCGGTCATGGTGCAGGAGCGCCGGGGGATGCTGCGGGTCTGGAACCTGTCGTTGCTGTGTGCCACCTTCGCACTGACCATCCTGGGGACCTTCATCACCCGGTCGGGTGTGCTCGACAGCGTCCACGCCTTCACCGAGTCCGCCATCGGCCCCGCGATCCTGGCGTTCTTCGCCCTCATCGTGATCGTGAGCGTGGGCCTCATCGGCTGGCGCGGCGATCGCCTCCGGGCGCCGGGGCGCATCGACTCGCCGCTGTCGCGGGAGGGCGCCTTCCTCGCCAACAACGTGCTGTTCGCCGCGTTCGCCTTCGTGGTGCTGTTGGGCACCGTGTTCCCGCTGCTGATCGAGGCGTTCAACGACGACCGCATCTCCGTGGGCGTGCCCTACTTCAACCGCATGACCACCCCCATCGGGCTCACCTTGTTGTTCCTCATGGCCGTGGCTCCGGTGCTGCCGTGGCGCAAGGCCAGCGGTGAGCTGTTGCGCCACCGACTCATCTGGCCGGCCTGGGCCGGCGCCGCCGCCCTCGCCGTCGCCGTCGTCGCCGGGGCCCGGGGCCTGGCGCCGCTGCTGGCCTTCGGCCTCGGCGGGTTCGCGGCCGGTTCGGCCGTACGCCAGCTCGTCCTCGCCGGCCGCCGCCAGGGGTGGCGGGGCTTCGTCGGACGGGCCAACGGCGGCATGGTGGTCCACCTCGGCGTGATCATGGTCGCCGTCGCCGTGGCTGCCAGTGGCAGCTACGTCCGCCAGGCCGAGTTCACGCTGGCCCCGGGCGAGACCGCCTCCTTCGCCGGCCACGAGCTCACCTACGTCGAGCAGACCATCGACGAGCTGCCGGAGAAGACCGTGGTGGCGGCGCAGATCCTCGTCGACGGCACCGGCCCCTGGGCGCCGGCCATCAACCAGTTCAGCTTCGGTGGGCAGACCATCGGGACCCCCTCGGTGCGCACCACCCTCACCCACGACGTGGCCCTCACCCTGCTGGGCCTCCCCGACGCCGAGAACGACACGGTCACCATCCGGGTCACCATCCAGCCCCTGGTCGTGTGGCTGTGGATCGGCGGGGGTGTCATGGCGCTCGGCACCCTGCTGGCGGTGTTCCCCGGTCGGCGCCGCAACCCCATCGATCCCGTGTCGGCCCCCATCGGCGGAGCGCGGCAGGGCTCCGGTGGGGGACACGACGACGCCGAACCGATCGACGAGGCGCCGTCCGAGGCGACCCCTCGGGCCGAGCCGGTCGGGGCGGCGGGCCCGGCGCGGGTACATCCCGCCGAGTCCGCGGACGGAAGCCGATGACCACCCCGCCGTCCACCCGGCCGCCGTCCGGTGAGGTCGTCTCCCGCGGGGGCAGCCACCTGGCCCGCAACGCCGCCATCGCCGTGGGCCTCGTGCTCGTCGTCTTCATCGTGGTGCTGGCCACCCGGCCCACGGGCGACGATGCCGTCAACACCACCGCTGTGGGGCGGGCCGTGCCGCCGGTGGTGGGCACCACGCTCGACGGCGAGACCTACGACATCGACCGTTTCCGGGGCGACTGGGTCGTCGTCAACTTCTTCGCCACCTGGTGCACCCCGTGCATCGTCGAGCACCCCGAACTGGTCCGCTTCTCCGAGGAGCACGCCGCGGCGGGCGATGGCGTCTCCATCGTGGCCGTGCAGTTCGGGGGCGAGGAGGAGCGCACCATCCGGGAGTTCTTCGAGCAGCGGGGCGGCGACTGGCCCGTCCTGGTCGGCGAGGGCACGGGGCGCATCGCCCTCGACTTCGGAGTGACCGCCGTCCCCGAGTCCTACCTGGTGGCGCCCAACGGCCAGGTCGTGGCCAAGTACGTCAGCGGCGTCACCGCCGCCGGCCTCGACGCCGAGATCGACAGGTACGAAGCGGCGGGGGACGACGACCAGGGGGAGGACCCGTGAGCTCCGTGACACAACCGCCGCCGTCGCCCTTCGCTCCGGGGTCCCCGGTGCGGCGCTGGTTGCCGTGGGCGGTGCTGTTCGTGGTGGTGGTGAGCCTGCTCGCCTTCGGCTCGCAGGGCACCACCGGCGAGATGACGGCCCAGGACCGGGTCACCGACCTGGCTCGCACCGTGGCCTGCCCGTCCTGTGGAGGGGAGTCCGTCGCCGACTCGAACCACCCGTCATCGCAGGAGATCCGGCGCGACATGGCGCTGCGCATCGAACAGGGTCAGAGCGACGACGAGATCCGGGCCTACCTGGTCTCCCGCTTCGGTGAGGAGACGCTGCTCACCCCGCCGAGCAGTGGTGTCGGCGCCCTGGTGTGGGTGATCCCGGTGGTCGCCGTCGTGATCGCGCTGACCGCGCTGGTCATCGTCTTCCGGCGCTGGCAGCACGACCCCACCGCCCGGGCCGCCACCGACGCCGACCGGGCCCTGGTGGCCGACGCCCTCCGCCACCGCCACCCCGACGACGTGCACGGCGAGGGCTCGAGTCGGTGACCGACGGCGAGCCCACCGAGGGCCCGGTCGACCCCTCCCCTCCGGCCGACCCGTCACCGCTCGCGGGAACGACCCCGGCGGCGGGCACCGCCGCCCGGCGGGCGGCGCGAGCCGCCAGTGCAGGCCCGGCGTCACGACCCGGTACCGCCAGCTCGCGGACCGGGTCGGGTTCGGCTCGCGCCGCGCGGCGGGCCGGCACCCAGGTCCGCCGTCAGCTCGACCCCGACGCCCTGGCCGCCCTCGAGGAGGAGCGCGACTTCCTCCTCGCGTCCCTGGCCGACCTCGAACGCGAGCACGAAGCCGGCGACGTCGACGACACCGACTACGCGGAGCTCAAGGACGACTACACGGCGCGCACGGCCGCAGTGCTGCGTGCCATCGACGACCGCCAGGCCCTGGCGGAGCAGGTCCGCCCGCCTCGATCGTGGGGCCGGATCCTCGGGGGCGTGGCGGCCGTGGTCGTGCTCGCCGTCGTCGGCGGGGTCCTCCTGGCCCAGGCGTCAGGCGACCGCACGCCGGGCGGCACCGCCAGCGGCGACATCCGCCTGTCCACCCGCGACCTGCTCCTCGCCGCCCAGCAGCACACCGGTGAGGCCACCCAGCACCTCCAGGACGGCGACGGGGATGCCGCCCTGGATTCCTACCGGCTGGCCATCGAGACGTACGAAGAGGTCCTGGCCATCCAGCCGGCCAACACCGAGGCCCTCACCTACCAGGGGTGGGTGCTGCACACCCTGGCCCTCAACTCCGACAGCGAGGCGGCGGCAGAGCTCGAGGGGGAGGCCCGGGCCCGTCTCGACGAGGCGCTGGCCATCGACCCCGGCTACGCCGACGCCCGGGTCTTCCGGGCCATCCTCTTGCGCAACGCCGGCGACGTCGAGGCCGCCCGGGCCGACCTGGCCGCCATCCCCGAGGGGGCGGTGCCCCCGTTCATGGACCAGATGGTGTCCGGCCTGCAGCAGTCCCTCGACCACGCCTCGGCCACCTCCGCGTCGCCTGCGCCCTGACCCCCCGGACCGCTCGGCCCGGGCCCTCAGACGCTTCTTGCATGGAATCGGCGCACTGGAGCACGCCGATCTCATGCAACTACGGGCGTGGTGGGTGGATCAGAGCTTGGGGGGTGGCACGTAGCGGCTGCGGGTGGGGCGGCCGTCGGCGTCGTCGCCGTCGAGGACCCACATGGAGCCCTTGGCGTCGAGCAGCGCCCCGTCCAGCTCCATGCCGCCGGCCACGAGATAGCGCAGCACCTTGGGGATGAGGTCCCCGTGTGAGCAGGCCACCACCGTCTTGGGGCTCAGCGACACCAACAACTCGGCCGCGGCCTGGGTGTGGGCGCCCTCGGCCAGCCGATCATCGGCGACGACGTCGCACCCGAGGTGGGCGGCGAGCGGTTCGACGGTCTCGGTGCAACGCAGGAAGGGGCTCGAGACGATGCGACGGACCTTCTCGTCGCCGAGCTGCTCGGCCAGCCAGGCCGCCTGACGGCGGCCCTTGTCCGAGAGCGGTCGCCTGCGGTCGTCGCCCTCCCACGCGGAGCGGGACCCGGCGTGACCGTGGCGGACGAGGTAGATCGGCACGAGGCCCGACGCTAGCGGTGGCGAGGGTGCCCCCCGGACAGAATCACCCGATCGCGCCTGTGGCATCGGTCGCAGCGGCGCGACCTCGCGCCGGGGCGAGCACGATGAGCACGATGAGCACGATGAGCACGACGAGCACGACGAGCACGACGAGCACGATGAGCACGATGAGCACGATGAGCACGACGAGCACGACGAGCACGACGAGCACGACGAGCACGATGAGCACGATGAGCACGACGAGCGGAGTCCTGCCAGCCTGACCACGTGCTCGAGTCCGATCGGACCTTTCCCGTCGAGGCCGAACCCGGTGAGGTGTGGTCGACGTTGTGCCGTCCCGAGCGGTACCGCGTCGTGTGGCCCTGGTTGAAGGAGTTCGACGGGACGGCCCTCGCCGAGGGGGAGCGTTGGTCCTGTGCCGTGCAGCCACCTCTGCCCTACGTGGTGCGCTTCCGGCTCTCCCTGCACACGGTCGTGGCGGGTGAGCGGGTCGAGGCGGAGGTCGACGGCGACATCCGGGGCCGAGCCCGCCTCACCGTGGCACCTGCGCCCCACGGCACCGACCTGCACCTGGTCTCGGAGTTGGAGCCGGCCACGATCCTGCTGCGGGGCGTGCTGCGGGCGGCCCCGCCCATCGCCCGGTTCGGTCACGACTGGGTGCTCGACACCGGTGCCCACCAGTTCCGGAGCCGAGCCTGCTCTGGTCGGTGAGGAGGCGGGCCGCGGCGGCCACGATGGCGGCCCGGTCGTGGCCCGCCCGGGCTGAGACCCCACCGGCGCGGCCCCGGTAGCGTCGGGCCATGGCCTCCGTTCCCCTGCTGCCGACCGCACCGGCCTGGTTCCAGACGGCTCTCGACGTGCCCTTCGACGACGAGGTCGTCGAGGTCGATGACGCCCCCATCCACTACCTGGCGTGGGGGGAGCGGGGGCGGCGCGGCCTGGTCTTCGTGCACGGCGGTGGAGCGCACGCCCACTGGTGGACCCACGTGGCCGCCACCTTCGCCGAGGACTTCCGGGTGGTCGCGGTCGATCTCTCCGGCCACGGCGACAGCGCCCACCGGGCGCGCTACGACATCGAGACGTGGACCGACGAGGTCATGGCGGCGGCGGGCCATGCAGGCATCGAGGGGCGGCCGGTCATCGTCGGCCACAGCATGGGCGGCTTCGTGACCATCGCCACCGCAGCCCGGCACTGCGACCGCCTGAGTGGCGTGATCGTGGTGGACTCCCCGGTCCGAGAACCGGACCCGGAGGTCGAGTCCGCCCGTCTGAAGGAGGCCTTCGGGGCGCCGCGGACGTACCGCGAGCTCGACGACGGCCTGGGCCGCTTCCGCACCATCCCCGAACAGGCCCACTACCTCGACTACGTGATGGACCACGTCGGGCGGCGCTCCTTGAAGCCGGTCGACGGCGGCTTCCAGTGGAAGTTCGACCGGCGTGTCTTCGAGCAGTTCGACGAGCGGATCCGTGCCCTCGGCATGCCCTACCTGGCCCAGGTCACCTGCCGTTTCGCGCTCCTGCGGGCCGAGCACGGGCTGGTCACCCCCGACATCGGGGCGGCCATGTACGAGGTGTTGGGTCGGGTGGCGCCGGTGATCGAGCTCCCCGAGGCGGGGCACCACCCGATGCTCGACGTCCCCCTGGTCCTGCTCACGGCCATCCGCACCCTGCTCGCCGACTGGGACCACTCCGAGCCCCACCGTCGGCCCACCGGCGCGTCCTGAGCGGAGCCTCCGAGAGGCTCGAAACCCGAGGGTGCCAGCGCGGGATGCTTCGTCGGCAAATTGTCTGTTGTGGCGTCTGTCACGGGCCTAGCGCGCGTTTGGCTAGGGTGGCTCTTCCTGGATCCGCCTGGGGAAGGCGGACCACGACCATGGGGGATACATGAAGCATTACCGAGTCCTCGCCGTGCTCCTGGCGCTCGGCCTGGTGGCCGCCGCCTGCGGGCGCGATGGAGGCACCACCGCGACGCCGACGGAGCCGGGATCGCCGGACACGACGGAAGCGGCCGGCGACGAGGCCTGCGAGGGCGTCGAGCTGGAGGCCACCGACACCGGTGTGACCGCCGACACCATCACCATCCAGGTCATGGCCGACACCGGTTCGCCGTTGGCTCCGGGCCTGTTCCAGGGCAACGTCGATGCCCTCGAGGGCTTCGAGACGTTCATCAACGACAACGGCGGCATCGCCTGTCGTGAGCTCGTGGTGGAGGCGTGGGACTCCAAGCTCACGCCGGAGGAGACCAAGAACGGTCAGATCAACGCCTGCGCCAACGCCGTGGCGTTGGTGGGCGGCAACTCGCTGTTCAACCCGGACGTGTCGACGATGAACACCTGCCCCGACGCCGAGGGGAACCCCACCGGCATGCCCAACGTGGCGGCGCTGGCCAACGACGTCAACGAGCAGTGCTCGAACAACACGTTCATCATCACCGGTACCGCCGAGCCCTGCAACGACGACGGCACCCCGATCAGCGGCGAGCGCGATCTCCTCGCCTTCATCGGCAACATCGAGTACTACCAGACCATCGAGCCCGACCTCACGGGGCTGTTCATGGTGCCGGGCGACCTGCCCACCACCGTGCAGTCGGCCACCTACCAGATCGAGGCCCAGCGAGACGCCGGCGTCGACATCGTCGGTGCCTTCAAGGTGTCGGGTCGCGCCGAGCAGTCGGCCTACACCCCGCTGGTGCAGCAGGCCCGTAGCAGCAACGCCAACTACGTCTACAACGGCTCCAACGACGTGGCCATGACCCTCATGCGCCGTGAAGCAGCCGCCCAGGGCCTCGACAGCGTCGAGGTCTGGGCGTGCTCGCTGGCCTGCTACACCGAGAAGTTCCAGGAAGCCGGCGGCGACGTCGAGGGCACCTACGTGTGGATGCAGTTCCTGCCGTTCGAGGACGAGGGCAGCAACGAGGCGCTCGACAACTACCTCGCCAGCGTCGAGACGCCGGACTCCTTCGGCGCCCAGGCCTGGATGGCGGCGCTGCTGTTCCAGGAGGCGGTCAACGGCATCGTCGAGTCCGACGGCCCCAACGCCATCACCCGGGCCTCGCTCATCGAGGCCCTCAACGGCATCGACTCCTTCGATGCCGGCGGCTGGATGGGTCCCAAGGACCCCAAGGGCGGCTTCTCCGACTGCATGGTCATCATGCAGATGGGCGCCGACGGCTTCGAGCGGGCGTTCCCGGAGGAGCCGGGCACCCTCGAGTGCGACCCCGCCGCTGTGGTCGAGGTGACCCTCGACCCGGCCGTGGCCGCCGAGAGCATCCAGTAGGACCGCGGTGAGCTGAGGGGTCGGCCCCGCGTCGGGTCGGCCCCTCTCTCACCGCTCGGGGGACGAGGCCGATGTTGTGACGCACGCCACAACACGAGCGGGTGTTTGGGCTATGGTGCCGCTCCTGGATCTGCCGGGGGGTGGATCGCAGATAGGGGGATCGATGAAGCGCTACAAAGTCATCGCAGTGCTCATGGCGCTCGGCCTGGTGGCCGCCGCCTGCGGCCGCGACGAGGGCGGCACCACTGCGGCAACCACCGAGCCGGGATCGCCGGACACGACGGAAGCGGCCGGCGACGAGGCCTGTGAGGGCGTCGAGCTGGAGGCCACCGACACCGGTGTGACCGCCGACACCATCACCATCCAGGTCATGGCCGACACCGGTTCGCCGTTGGCTCCGGGCCTGTTCCAGGGCAACGTCGATGGCCTCGAGGCCTTCGAGACGTTCATCAACGACAACGGCGGCATCGCCTGTCGTGAGCTCGTGGTGGAGGCGTGGGACTCCAAGCTCACGCCGGAGGAGACCAAGAACGGTCAGATCAACGCCTGCGCCAACGCGCTGGCGTTGGTGGGCGGCAACTCGCTGTTCAACCCGGACGTGTCGACGATGAACACGTGCCCCGACGCCGAGGGCAACCCGACGGGCCTGGCCAACGTCTCGGCGCTGGCCAACGACGTCAACGAGCAGTGCTCGCTGAACTCGTTCATCATCCAGGGCACCGCCGAGCCCTGCAACGCCGACGGCACCCCGATCAGCGGCGAGCGCACGCTCACCGCCTTCATCGGCAACATCGAGTACTACCAGAGCATCGAGCCCGAACTGACCGGCCTCTACATGGTGCCGGGCGACCTGCCCACCACCGTGCAGTCGGCCACCTACCAGTTGGTGGCCCAGGAAGAGGCCGGTGTCGACTGGGCGGGTGCCTTCAAGGTGTCGGGTCGCGCCGAGCAGTCGGCCTACACCCCGCTGGTGCAGCAGGCCCGCAGCGGCGACGTCAACTACGTCTACAACGGCTCCAACGACGTGGCCATGACCCTCATGCGTCGTGAGGCGGCGGCCCAGGGCCTCGACAGCGTCGACATCTGGGCGTGCTCGCTGGCCTGCTACACCGAGAAGTTCGCCGAGGCGGGTGCCGACGTCGAGGGCACCTACGTGTGGATGCAGTTCCTGCCGTTCGAGGAGGAGGGCAGCAACGAGGCGCTCGACAACTACCTCGCCAGCGTCGAGACGCCGGACTCCTTCGGTGCCCAGGCATGGATGGCGGCGCTGCTGTTCCAGGAGGCGGTCAACGGCATCGTCGAGTCCGACGGCCCCAACGCCATCACCCGGGCGTCGCTCATCGAGGCCCTCAACGGCATCGACTCCTTCGATGCCGGCGGCTGGATGGGTGCCAAGGACCCCAAGGGCGGCTTCTCCGACTGCATGGTCATCATGCAGATGGGCGCCGACGGCTTCGAGCGGGTGTTCCCGGAGGAGCCGGGCACCCTCGAGTGCGACCCCGCCGGTGTGGTCGAGGTGACCCTCGACCCCGCCGTCGAGGCCGAGAAGATCCAGTAGTCCCGTCCCGGCCCGTCGAGGTGCCGGCCCTCGTGGCCGGCACCTCGACGGTGCCACGTCAACGATCACGAGCAGTCCCAGGGGGAACATGCGGCTCAAGGTCTCACCCAAGGCGTTCGCGGCCATCGCCGTGGCCGCTCTCACCGTCTTCATCATCGCCTCCAACTGGGGCGGCGCGTCCTTCGACGTCGGCAACATCACCACGTGGCTGGTGGTGGGCATCTCGCTCGGCGGGATCTACGCCATCCTCGCCGGCGGCCTGGTGGTCACCTACGCCACCACGGGCATCTTCAACTTCGCCCACGCCGCCATCGGTGGCTTCCTCGCCTTCCTCTACTGGGAGCTCTCGGTCAACCGCGGGGTCAACACGCTCCTGTCGCTGGTCATCGTGTTGGGCATCGTCGCCCCGCTGATCGGCCTGGGCCTCGACCGGCTCATCATGAAGCGCCTGCGCGACGCCAGCCTGGTCGTGCAGCTCATGGTGACCGTGGGCCTGATGCTCGCCTTCATGGGCATCACCCTGACCATCTGGAAGCCCAACACCGGGCGCACCCTGCCGCAGTTCTTCCGCGACACCAGCGGCGTGCAGATCGGCGACGTCACCGCCACCTGGCACCGCATCATCACCGTCATCGTCGCCATCGGCATCGCCGTCGGCCTGCGTTGGCTGCTCTACCGCACCCGCATCGGCATCTCGATGCGCGCCGTGGTCGACAGCCGCCCGTTGGCCGGCCTCGTCGGCGCCCGACCGTCCAAGGTCAGCGGCGCCTCCTGGGCGCTCGGCTGCATGACCGCCGGCCTGGCCGGCATCCTCATCGCCCCCGAGACGGGCATGGTGATGGAGAACCTGGCGCTGCTCATCGTGGTCGCCGCCGCCGCGGCGGCCATCGCCCAGCTCAAGAGCCTTCCCTGGGCCATCGCCGGCGGCCTCATCATCGGGTTGAGCAAGGCCTTCGCCGGGGTGTTCCTCACGTTCGACCAGAACTGGAGCTATGCCCCCGAGGCCATCCCCGCGGTGATCCTGTTCATCGCCCTGCTCTTCCTGCCCCAGGCCCGCCTCGAGACGGGCAAGGTCAAGCTCACCAAGCGCACCGAGCGGCTCACCAAGCCCTGGGAGGCGGTGGTAGGGGCCACCGTCGTCTTCTCGTTGGTCGCCATCTGGGCCAACGGGTGGATCCCGTTCCTCACGCCCAACTTCGGCGAGCGGTCCTCGGTGTGGCTGGGGCGTGGCGCCTTCTTCATGGTGCTCGGCGTGATCACGCTGTCACTTGTGCCGCTCATCGGTTGGGCCGGCCAGGTGAGCTTCGCCAACTTCGCCATCGCCGGCATCGGTGCCGTGCTCTACAGCCACCTGGGGGGTCAGAACGGCGACCCGATCGGCATCTTGCTGGTCATGTTGGTCTGCGCCCCGCTGGGCCTGCTCATCGCCCTGCCGGCACTGCGGTTGAAAGGGTTGTACCTGGCCTTGGCCACCTTGGCCTTCGCCGAGTTCACCGACAAGGTGATCGTGCGCCACCCCAACATGCTCGACCCGTCGGCCACCGGCACGTTGTTCGAACCCTTGCAGCTGTTCGGTTTCACCATCAGCACCGACGCCGGCGACCGCAAGGCCTTCGTGATCTTCCTGGCTGCGGTCTTCGCGTTGTTCATGTTGGGGCTCATGCTCATGCGCCGCACCCGCTTCGCTCGTCGGTGGATCGCCATGTCCGACTCGCCGGCGGCATCGGCCACCATCGGGGTGAACATCACCACCCAGAAGATGCTGGTCTGGGCGCTGTCGGGGGCGATCGCGGGCTTCGCCGGCACCATGCTGGGCCTGTCCTCGGGCGCGCTGCGGGTCGACTCGTTCCCGCTGTTCGCCGGTCTGCCGCTGGTGCTGTTGCTCGCGGTGCAAGGCGTGCGCTACCCGATCGCCGCCTTCATGGCCGTCATCGGTCTCGCCTCGTTCCCCGCCCTCTACGAGGTGCTGGGCGAGCCGAGCTGGCTGACTGCGGTCGAGCTCATCGGTCCGGGCCTGGCCGCCATCTCCATGGCCTTCCGGCCCGAGGGGGCGGTGTTCTACGCCGGACGCGACCTCGCCGGCCTCCTGCCCTGGCGGCGAGACGCCCGTGAGGAAAAGGAGCTCGCCCGGTCGATCGCCCGCGAGCAGAACATCCGTCTCGCCGAGATCGGCGACCTGGGCCTGACCCGGGAGTTCACCAGCGAGAAGGTGGCCCAGCTCGATCGGGTCCTGCACGTCGCCGACGAGCTCGACGAGCAGCCCCTCGTCCCCGCCGCCGCCGGTGCGGGGCACGGAGGCAACGGCTCGACCAGACCGGGCGTGCCCGGAGAGGAGGTGCCGGTGTGACCGATTTGCTCAGCACGGAGGACATCGTGGTGCGCTTCGGCGTGCTGCAGGCGGTGTCCAACGCCAGCCTCCAGGTGGAGGCGGGCCGGGTCACCGGCCTCATCGGCCCCAACGGCGCCGGCAAGACCACGTTCTTCAACGTGGTCACCGGCCTGCAGGAGCCCACCGCGGGGCGGGTCACCCTCGAGGGCGTCGACATCACCGACAAGAGCCCGTTCAAGCGGGCCCGCATGGGCATCGCTCGCACCTTCCAGAAGCTCGAGGCCTTCTCGAGCCTCTCGGCCCGCGAGAACGTCCTGGTGGCCGCCGAGCAGCGACGGGCCTGGGACAAGTCCAAGTTCGACCCGGGCAAGGTCGCCGACGAGATGCTGGCCCGCGTCGGCATCGCCGATGTGGCCGACTTCATGGTGGGCACGCTGCCGACCGGCACCGCCCGCCTCGTCGAGCTGGCTCGGGCGCTGGCCACCGACCCCAAGGTCCTGCTGCTCGACGAGCCCTCGTCGGGCCTCAACGAAGAGGAGACCGAGGAGATGGCGGCGCTGTTGCGGCGCCTGGTGGCCGACGGACTCGCCGTGCTGCTCGTCGAGCACGACATGTCGTTCGTCATGGGCACCTGCGAGTTCATCTACGTCCTCGACTTCGGCAAGATCATCGCCACCGGCACCCCGGCCGTCATCCAGGCCGACCCGGCGGTGCAGGCGGCCTACCTGGGGGCGTTGTCCGAGGAGGAAGTGGCATGACCGGGATCCTCGAGCTGCGCAACCTGCGCGGCGGCTACGGGACCATCGACGTGCTCCACGGAGTGAACCTCTCCCTGGAGGTCGGCCAGGTCCACGCCCTGTTGGGCCCCAACGGTGCCGGCAAGACCACCACCTTGGGCGTGTGCAGCGGCCAGATCGCGCCTTCCGCTGGGCAGCTGCTGCTCAGCGGCCGCGAGATCAACGGCGCCACCAGCGATGCGCTCGCCCGATCCGGTGTGTGCCTCGTGCCCGAGGGGCGGGGCATCTTCCCCAACCTCACCGTCACCGAGAACCTGCGCATGTTCACCCATGCCGGGGTGTCGATGTCCGACGTCCAGGACAAGGCCTTCAGCCAGTTCCCCCGCCTCAAGGAGCGTCGCAAGCAGGTCGCCGGCACCATGTCGGGTGGCGAGCAGCAGATGCTGGCCATGTCGCGGGCGCTGGTCACCGACCCCGCCGTGTTGTTGCTCGACGAGCTGTCGATGGGCCTGGCGCCCATCATCGTCGAGGAGCTCTACGAGCGGGTGGGCGAGCTCGCCGCCCAAGGGATCTCCATCCTCGTCGTCGAGCAGTTCGCCCAGGTCGTGCTGGGCGTCGCCACCGTCGCATCGATCATGTTGCACGGCCGCATCACCCGTACCGGACCACCCGCCGAGATCGCCGAAGAGCTCACCGAGGCCTATCTCGGCGTCACCGCCGACCCAGCCCATGTCTGACAAGGAGCACATCGTGACCGCCACCCAACCCACCACCTCAGCCACCGACAACGGTGGTGTGACCCCGTCACCCCGACTCGCCGAGTTCCAGCGCGAGGTCGACGACCTCAAGGTCTCCGGCGGCAAGGCCAACCCCGAGCGCGTCTGGGTCATCCTCTCGGGCATCGGCATGGTCCTCGGCATCGTGCTGGCCCTCGTGGGCTGGCTCGGCACGCGGGGGACCGAGAGCACCCTCGGCATCGCCGACTACAGCGCCATGGGCACCCTCGGGTTGACCCTCACCGTCGCCTCGGCGGCGGTGTTCGCGGTGATGTCGCTGCGTCGCTACTTCCGCTACTGGCTGGTCCGGCTCATCTTCGAGCAGCGCGACCAGACCGATCGCGTCGTCGGCCAGCGCTGACACGAGTCCTGGGGCCCTCGGGCCCCGGAGGGAGACGGGGATCGCTCGGCGCGCTTGGGGGAGCCGGTCGACCCCCGTCTCGTCGCGTCCCGGCTTCGGCTCAGGCCAGCGCTCGTAGGCGCTCGACGACCACCGGCAGGGTGTCGAGGAGGGCGTCGACGTCCGCGTCGGTGGTGTCCCACCCGACCGAGATGCGCAGCGAGCGGTGGGCATCGGCGCCCATGGCCTCGAGCACGGGTGAGGGCTCGAGCGACTCCGAGGCGCAGGCGCTGCCGGAGTGGGCGGCGATGCCGGCCTGATCGAGGCCGAGCAGCACCCCTTGGGGTTCGACCCCGTCGACGCTCACGCACACCAGGTGGGGCAGCCGGCCGGTCGCGCCGGGCTCGCCGAGGACCTCGATGCCGTCGGTGCGGGCCAGCGCGGCCAGCAGGCGGTCGGTGTGCGCCCGTGACGACCGTTCCTCGACGGTGAGGGCCGTCTCGCCCTCGGCGTCGGTGATGAGCAGCGCCTCGGCGGCCGCTCCCAGCCCGACCAGCGCCGGGAGGTTCTCGAGGCCCGCCCGCCGGGCCCGCTCCTGGTCGCCGCCCGTCAACAGCGGCGTGAGGCGCAGCCCGCGGCGCACGAGCAGCGCCCCGGTGCCGGGAGGCGCGCCGAACTTGGGCCCGCTGAGCGAGAGCAGGTCGGCGCCGACCGCACCGAAGTCGAGCGGCACCCGGCCGGCGGCCTGCGCAGCATCGACGTGCACCAGGACCCCCCGTTCGTTGGCCAGGCCCACGACGGCGTCGACGGGCTGCAGGGTGGGGACCTCGTGGTTGCCCCACTGCACGTGCACCAACGCGGTGTCGGGTCGCACGGCTTCGGCCACCTCGTCGACGTCGATGCGACCGAGCCGGTCGACGCCGACGATCGAGACCGACCCTCCGAAGGCCTCGGCGAACGCGGTCGAGGACTGGCGCACTGCAGAGTGCTCGACCGCGGCGAGCACCACGTGGGGCTCGTGGCCGAGCTCGACCGCCCGGCGGACCGCGCCCCACACCGCGGTGGCGATGGCCTCGGTGGCGCCGCTGGTGAACACCACTTCGCGCGAGCGCGCCCCGACCAGGGCGGCGAGCTGGTCGCGGGCCTCCTCGAGGGCGGCCCGGGCCCGCATCCCCTCGACGTGGATCCGGCTCGGGTCCCCGGCGACGAGGTCGTGGCCGTCGCCGCCGGTGAGCCAGGCCACCATGGCGTCGCGAGCCGGGGGACGCAGCGTCGACGTCGACGCGTGGTCGAGGTAGTGGCGGGCCACGGTCGGGGTCAGGACTCGACCGAGGTGATGCAGACGGCGTCGCCCATGGGCTTGGACGACTCGAGGGCGAGGTGGGCGTCGCCCCCGTACAGGGCGGCGACCATGCCCCGCACCATCCCCCGGTCGACCGCGCAGATGACGGGGTTGGTCATCACGGCGTCGCCGAAGGGGCAGTGCTCGCTGACGATGCGCAGCTCGTTGTTGCGCTTCTCGGCGTGGGCCGCGAACCCGTGGGCGGTGAGGGCGTCGGCCACGGTGTGCAACGCGGACCGGACGGAGCGCTGGGTGTCGGACGTGTCGCCGAGGCTGGCGGCCATGCGGCGGCCGTACTCCTCGCCCACCTCCTCGGCCATCAGTTCGGCCTGCTCGCGGGGCAGCATCTGTATGGCTCGTCCCAGCAGGGTGACGAGGACGTCGTCGTGGCGCACGGGCAGATCGAGGTGGTCGGCCTTGGCGGTGGCCCGGTAGCGCTTGGAGGGGCGCCCCGCGCCTCCCGCCGGTTTGGCCACCGTGACCTCGAGATAGCCGCCTCCGGCGAGCTTGTCGAGGTGGTGGCGGGCCACGTTGGGGTGCAGGTCGAAGCGCTTGGCCACCTCGGTGGCGGTGACGCCGTCCTCGGTGGAGCGCGCCGCCAGGTAGATCTCGCGCCGCGTGGGGTCGCCGAAGGCCGACGTGATGGCGGTGACGACCGAAGAGAACTCGGTCGGACTGAGGGTGGCTCGGTCCACATCGGTATTCTACCTACGGTGATAGGAGAAATCCGTCGCTGCGTCGCGATCCGCGGGTCGAGCGCCAGAACCACCAGTGCCACCACCGCCAGGAGTCCCCATGCCCACCGAAGCTGACGTCATCGAGGCCCTGCGCCCCGTCGAGGACCCCGAGCTGCACCGCAGCATCGTCGACCTCGGCATGGTGCGAGGCGTGGCGATCGACGGCGAGGTGGTGGCGGTGCAGATCGCGCTCACGGTGGCCGGCTGCCCGCTGCGCAACGAGATCCAGAACCGGGTCTCCTCCGCCGTGGAAGCCCTGCCCGGGGTGGCCCGCACCGACCTCGACTTCACCGTCATGACCGACGACGAGCGCGCCGCCATCCGCCAGATGCTCCACGGTGATCCGGCGTCCACGGCCGGCAGCCAGGCCGCGCACGGCCACGCCGAGGGGCGCGCCATCCCCTTCGCCGACCCGGCCAGCACCACCCGGGTGCTGCTCATCGCCTCGGGCAAGGGTGGGGTGGGCAAGTCGTCGCTCACCGCCAACATGGGCATCGCCCTGGCCCAGCGGGGCCACAAGGTCGCGGTGGTCGACGCCGACGTGTGGGGGTTCTCCATCCCTCGCATGTTGGGGGTCGACCACCCTCCGGTGGTCATCGACGAGATGCTGGTGCCACCCGAGGTCCACGGCGTGCGGTGCATCTCCATGGGCTTCTTCGTCGAGGAGGACCAGCCGGTCATCTGGCGCGGGCCCATGTTGCACAAGGCCCTCGAGCAGTTCCTCACCGACGTGTTCTGGGACGACCCCGACTACCTGCTGATCGATCTGCCGCCGGGCACCGGCGACATCGCCCTGTCGTTGTCGCAGTTCCTCCCCCGCGCCGAGGTGTACGTGGTCACCACCCCCCAGGCCGCCGCCCAGCGCGTGGCCCAGCGGGTGGCGTTCATGGCCGAGAAGGTCAACCTGCAGGTGCGGGGCGTGATCGAGAACATGTCGTGGTTCACCGGTGACGACGGCAAGCGCTACGACCTGTTCGGATCCGGCGGCGGCGCCGCCCTGGCCGAGCACATCGAGGCTCCGCTCATCGGCCAGGTGCCGCTGGTCCAGGCGCTGCGCGAAGGCTCCGACTCCGGTCGGCCGATCATGGCCGTCGATCCCGGGTGCGAGGCGTCGCAGGCCATCGCCGCCATCGCCGAGCACATCGACGTCGAGCTGGCCCCCACCCGGCGCTACAACCCGGGGCTCAAGCTGCTCGGCTGAAGCTCCGAGGCGGGCGGTGGCTCGCGGCCGCCGTAGGCTGGCCGCTCACCTCACTCACGCGCAGGAGACCTTCGTGGACGTTCGCATCGGTGTGATCGACACCGCCAAGGAGATCGACGTCGAGCTCGCGGCCGACGCCGATCGCCATCAGATCCGAAGCTCGATCGAGCACGCCCTGGCCGACGACGACCGGGTGCTGTGGCTCACCGACCGCCACGGTCGCGAGGTCTGCGTGCCCAGCGCCAAGATCGCCTACGTGGAGCTCGGCAGCCCCGACAGCGAGCGGCGCATCGGCTTCGGCGCCGGCTGACGGCACCACCGCCGTCATGGAGCGCCCTCCCCGGCTCGAACTGCTCGAGCGCCGGCTCGTCTTCGTCACCGGCAAAGGTGGGGTGGGCAAGACCAGCGTGGCGGCGGCCCTCGGGCTGTTGGCCTCGAGCCGGGGACAGCGCACCCTGCTGGTGGAGATCGACGCCAAGGGGGCGCTCAACGACGTCTTCGAGACGGGGCCGCTGGCCTTCGAGCCCCGCGAGATCGCCCCGAACCTGTTCGCCATGGCGATGGACACCGAGGAGTCGCTGAAGGAGTACCTGAAGCTCCAGCTGCGCATCCCGCTGCTGGCCCGCATCGGGCCCCTGGCCAAGTCGCTGGACTTCGTGGCGACCGCGGCTCCGGGCGTGAAGGAGATCCTCACCGTCGGCAAGATCGCGTGGGAGGTCAAGGAGCGCCACTACGACCTGGTGGTGGTGGACGCGTCCGCCACCGGCCACGTCGTGGGCCAACTGGCCGCCCCCGAGGCGATCAACGACCTGGTGAAGGTCGGCAGGGTCCGCGACCAGACCCGGTGGATGCTCGACCTGCTCTCGGACCCGGCCATCACCGGCGCGGTGGTGGTGGCCACCCCCGAGGAGATGCCGGTCACCGAGACCCTCGAGCTGGTCGACCGCCTCGAGGCCGAGACCCAGGTGCCGCTGGCCGCCGTGGTGGTCAACAAGGTGTTGCCCGAGCTGTTCGGGCGGGGTGAGCAGGAGGTCTTCGACCGGCTGTGCGGCCCCGCGCTCGCCGACCCGCTGGCCGCCGCCGCGGGAGGCCGGGTGGCACCGGTGCTCGACGGCGCCCGGCTGGCCGTGACGCTGCGTCGCACCCGCGCCGAGCACATCACCCGGCTGCGCACCCAGCTCCCCACCGACATGCCGTTGCTGTACGTGCCGTACCTGTTCACCCGTTCCCACGGGGTGCGGGCCACCCACAACATCGCCGACGCCCTCGGCGCCGAGCTCGGGTACTGACCGGTCATGGCCGCACCCGCACCCCCGGCCCCTTCGGGGCTCCACCAGCTCCTGGCCACCCGCGAGATCATCATCACCTGCGGGTCGGGCGGGGTGGGCAAGACCACCACGGCCGCCGCGGTGGCGGCCATGGCCGCGGCGCAGCTCGGCGGCAAGGTCCTGGTGCTCACCGTCGACCCGGCCCGTCGCCTGGCCACCGCACTCGGCCTCGAGCGCTTCGGCAACGTCGAGACCCGGGTGCCGCCCGAGCTGTTCACCGCCGCCGGCGTGCAGCCCCAGGGGGAGCTGTGGGCGGCCATGCTCGACACCAAGGAGTCGTGGGACGAGCTGGTGCGGGCCCACGCTCCGGACGCCGAGACCCGCGAGGCCATCCTCGCCAACCCCCTCTACCGCAACATCACCGGCAAGTTCGTGCAGAGCCACGACTACATCGCCATGGAGCGCCTCTACGAGATCCACCGCTCCGGCCGTTACGACCTGATCGTCGTCGACACGCCGCCCACCCGCAACGCCATCGACTTCCTCGAGGCACCCGAGCGCATGGCCGAGTTCTTCTCGTCGCGCCTGTTGCGGTGGCTCATCACCCCGGCCCGATCCCGCCTGGTGAGCGCGGCCTCCAAGCCCTTCTACACCATCGCCGACCGCATCCTCGGTTCGCAGTTCCTCGCCGACATCGCCGAGTTCTTCGTGCTGTTCCAGACGATGTACGACGGCTTCGTCGAGCGGGCCGATGCCGTCACCCGCACCCTCTCGGACCGGCGCACCAGCTTCGTGGTGGTGTCCACCCTCGAGGAGGGGCCGGTGCGTGAGGCGCAGTTCTTCATGACCGAGCTGCGTCGCCGCGAGCTGGCCCTCGGCGCGCTCGTCCTCAACAAGGTCCTCCCGGACTGGTTCGGCGACGATGCTGCGTGCGAGGTGGCCACCCGGCTGACGAACGAGCCCGACACGGCGGCCGCCGCCCTGACCGCCACGGCACCGGACGTGGGTGAGCCCGAGCAGGTCGCCCGGGTCCTCCGCGAGATCGGTCAGAGCTTCCTCGACTACCGCATCGTGGCCACCCGCGAGCGGGAGCAGGCCGCCGAGCTCGGTCGCCACGCCGGCGTCGTCGTGTCGGCGCCCTACCTCGACCACGACGTCGCCGACCTCGAAGGCCTGTTGGCCCTCGGCCGGCGCATCTGGTAGCCACCGGGGTCGACGCACCATGGCCAGCCTCGCCGAGCTCGCACGAGCCACCACCCGCCTCGGCCTGCCCGAGATCGATCACCTCCAGCGCCTCGTGGCGAGCTGGGGCCTCCTCGCCGACCTCTGCTTCGCCGACCTGATGCTCTTCGTGGGCAGCGACGTCGACGACACCGGCGCTCGCGCCACCGGGCCCGTGGAGGAGCGGCCGCTGGTGGTGGTCGGCCAGATCCGACCCACGACCAGCCAGACCCTCTTCCTGCAGGACTGGGTGGGTCGCATCGTCGACGCCGACGAGCGACCGTTCGTGGCCCGGTGCCTGGCGGCGGGCACCATCATGGAGGGCGAGACGCTCGGCGACGTGCGGCGCGAGCCGGTGCGAGAGCTGTGCATCCCGGTGACCTTCCGGGGCCGCACCATCGGGGTGCTCACCAAGGAGTCCACCCCCACCGTGGGACGCCAGCCCGGTGAGCTCGAGCGCACCTATGTCGAGGTCTTCCACCGGTTCGCCCGCATGATCTCGTCGGGGGAGTTCCCGTTCGCCGGGGAGATCGGCCCGACCGAGGAGGCGCCGCGCGTCGGCGACGGTGTGATCCTGCTCGACGACGCCATGCGGGTGGCCTACGCGTCACCCAACGGGGTGTCGGCGTTGCACCGCGTGGGCGTGCACGCCAACTCCGAGGGCATGCGGTTGGGCGAGCTGGGTCTGCCCGAGACAGCCGTGCGCACCGCGTACACCCAGGCCCGACCAGCCACCGAGGAGATCGAGCACGGCCAGGAGATCACCGTGTTGATGCGCTTCATCCCTCTGGTCGAGAAGGGGATCGTGAGCGGTGCCCTCGTGTTGTTGCGCGACATCTCCGAGCTGCGCCGCCGCGATCGCCTGCTGTTGAGCAAGGACGCCACGATCCGCGAGATCCACCACCGGGTGAAGAACAACCTGCAGACGATCTCGTCGTTGTTGCGCCTGCAGGGGCGCCGCCTGGCTTCCACCGAGGCCAAGGCCGCCGTCGAGGAGTCGGTGCGGCGCATCCGTTCCATCGCCTTGGTGCACGAGACCCTCTCGCACGAGTCCGGCGACGACGTGGCCTTCCTCGAGATCGTGCGCCCGCTGGTGCGCATGGTCGAGGAGGGGCTCATCTCGCCGGAGCGCCCCATCCGGTTCTCGATCCGGGGGGAGGCGGGCAACCTGCCGGCCACCATCGCCACGCCGATGGCCGTGGTGGTGACCGAGTTGCTCCAGAACGTGGTGGACCACGCCTACCCCGACGGCATCGAAGGGGCGGCCGACGTGGTGGTCGAGCTGGCCAACGACGGCCACCGGCTCTCGGTCTCGGTGATCGACGACGGGGTGGGCACGCCTCCGGGGTTCAGCCTCGATGCCAGCACCGGTCTGGGGCTCTCGATCGTGCGCACCCTCGTGACCACCGAGCTCGCCGGTTCCATCGAGTTCCACGCGGGCGAGGGGCCGCCGCCTCGTCCGGGCACGGTCGTGACCCTCGTCGTGCCCGTCAACGGCTGAAGGGCCGGCTTCGGGTGGTGCCGCCGCCGGTGGTCGGTGCCCCGGCCCCGGCCCCGGACGCGACGATGGCCTCCGCGGAGGAGGCCATCGTGGGTGCGGTCGAGCCCCGGTGGGGCCGGAGCGGTGGGTCGTTCGCTCAGGAGGCCCGGCGGCGGGCGGCCAACCACTGGCGGCGCAGCTTGCGGCGCTCCTCCTCGGAGGTGCCGCCCCAGATGCCCGAGTCCTGGTTGGTGGTGAGGGCGAACTCGAGGCACGGCTGCTTGGCCTCGCACTCGTCGCAGACCGCCTTGGCGTTCTCGATCTGCTCGATGGCGGGGCCGGTGGTGCCGACCGGGAAGAACAGATCGGGGTCGGTGTCACGGCAGGCGGACTGGGCACGCCATTCGTCGGACGCGGCGGACAGGGACAAAGAGCGGGACGTGGTGAGGGCCACGGTGCCTCCACTGATCGGGCTCACGATCGTCGGGGGGTGAGACGAGAGGATCGTGAAGCTGTTCACATGCCACCGCGCAAGACGCATGCGTGTGGCTGGGACGGACGCACGGTACCGGCGGGCCGGGGCCGTGGCAAGGGTCTGTTCGGTCACATCACGGTCACCTCCCCGCCATTCCCCGTGCACACTGCGATCGCTCGGCCGCAACGTGACGAACGTCTCACCCGACCGCCCCGCGGCGACGCTGCGCACGGGCGTCGGACGCCGCGTCGCCGTCGACGCGGCGCGGGCGGGGACCCCACGACGCGCGGCCACGTAGGGTCACGGCCATGACCCTCGTCATCGCTCACCGTGGTGCCTCGAGCGCCCACCCGCCCGGCAACACGGTGGCTGCCTTCCGCGCCGCCCGCGCCCTCGGTGCGGACTGGGTCGAGCTCGATGTGCGCCCGGCGGCCGACGGGAGCCTCGTGGTGCACCACGACGACCGGGTACCCGGCGGCGGGCTGGTCGCCGAGACCGAATCGGCCGACCTCCCCGAGTGGGTGCCCACCCTGGCCGACGCCCTCGACGCCTGTGCGGGGATGGGGGTCAACGTGGAGATCAAGGTCGACGCGCCCGTCGCCGCCACGGCGCGCCAGGAGCACCTGGTCCGGGCCACGGTGGCGGCGCTCGACGAGCTCGACGAGCCCGAGCGATTCCTCGTCACCAGCTTCGACTGGACCGCTGCGGCGCAGGTGGCCGAGCTGTCGCCTTCCCTGCCCACCGGGCTGTTGGTGTTCGACTTCGGCACCGGGCCGGATCCCGTGGCGCAGGCCGTGGCCGGCGGCCACCGCTCGATCAACCCCTGGGACCCGTTCGTCACCCCGGAGCTGGTCACGCGGGCCCACGCCGCCGGCATCGTCGTGCACCCATGGACCGTCGACGACCCCGAGCGGATGCGGGACCTCGTCGCCATGGGGGTGGACGGGATCATCACCAACGTGCCCGACGTGGCCCGCGGCGTGGTCGACGCCGTCCGCTGAGCCGACCGTGCGGCCGGGTCAGGGTCGCCGGGTGGCCCGGGGGACGACAAGGTCCATCACCTCGGGCTCGTGGCGCAGCACCAGGTGGTCGATCTCGCCGAGGTAGTCGCCGTCGACCTGGTAGGGGAACGGTCCGTAGCCGACCACCTCGGCGTCGTGGACGTCGGCGGCGTGGGCCACGTGGCGGGACCGCCGCAGGTGGCGTCCCGAGCCGATGGCCGACGCGGCGATGCGCAGCAACGGCACGGGGTCGAGCGAGCGGAGCGTCACCAGCGACAGGGCCCGGTCGAGGTTCGCCTCGGGCGC